>JAPPMY010000193.1 GCA_028818855.1 Rhodospirillales bacterium | reverse complement strand
TGACGAACGCCTCGGTGCCGGAGCGCGCGATGGTTCCGAGGTTGTCGATCAGCTCTTCGCGGCTCATGCCGATGCCGTTGTCGGCCACCACCAGCACGCCGCCGCCGCTGTCCGGCTTGATCGTCACCGCGAGCGCGGCGTCGTCGCCCAGAAGCTCCGGCTGCGTGATCGCCGAGTAGCGAAGCTTGTCGCAGGCGTCGGAGGCGTTCGAGATCAGCTCCCGCAGGAAGATCTCCTTCTCGCGGTAGAGCGACTTGGCCATGAGGTCGAGCAGCTTGCTGACCTCGGCCTGGAACGCGTGGCGTTCCCCGTTCGATTTCGCCATCGACCCCTCCGATTCGCCCCTGCGCTGACGATTCGGGGCGCTATATGTGACGAACCTGCGGGCGGTTCAAGCCCGCGCGGGGCGGACACGCCCGGATGCGGACTTCAGGGCCTCCGAATCACGCCGGGGCTGCCACCCCTGATTGACCGACGGCGTGCCGGACCATCCCGGCGTAGCTCGGGACGAGTTCCGGAGGAGGGCGGGCGACGCTCTATTCCAGTTGGTCGAGCTGCTCGCCTTCGAGAACCTGCTCTAGGATGATCCCGTCGGTCTGTTCGTACCGGCCACCGCCCAGCGGCGTGACGTACTTGCAGAACTCCTTGGGGCCAATCGGAATCGCCGGGTAATTGGTGCAGAAATGTCCCAGGTCGTTGAAGAAATACGTTCCTTCATAGTTGAACGTCCCGAATGGAGTCTTCGCCTTCAATTTGGCTGTCCCGTCCGACGCAAAATATTCGGCTGCGGTTATATTTCGTTTTTCGTCAACACCAATGACGGTGTTTCCTGTTACAAGCTCCTGGACTTCGGCGACGGTCAACGCCTGAACTGTCTCGGCAGTAACCTCCGGTGACGGCGCTTGCTGCGTCTGGCAAGCCGCGGCGATGAGTCCGACAGCGGCGAGCGCCACACCGGCGGCTGCAATCTTCGAACGGTTGGCCATGTGACTACCTCCCAACGAGCCGTTCCCGTGAGCCATGCAAGACCTGCCTAGCTAACCGCGGGAGGTCGCGTACATGCAAATGCCGCCTGTGTTGAACGGGGTTGCCAAATCGGGCTGGAGCACCAATCCTCCAAGCATGATTCGGCACGACGCCGAAGACGCTGCCGTCACCGCGCTGCTCGGCCCGACCAACACGGGCAAGACCCATCTGGCGGTCGAGCGCATGCTGGCCCATCGCACCGGCATGATGGGCTTCCCGCTCCGCCTCCTCGCACGCGAGGTCTACGACCGCGTGGTCGAAGCGAAGGGGGAGGGCGCGGTTGCGCTGGTGACGGGGGAAGAACGGCGGGTTCCCGAAGAGCCGCGCTACTTCGTCTGCACCGTCGAATCGATGCCGCTCGACCGGCAGGTCGAGTTCGTCGCGGTCGACGAAATCCAACTCGCCGGCGACCGCGAGCGCGGCCATATCTTCACCGACCGCCTGCTGCGCGCTCGCGGAACGGCGGAAACCATGTTCCTCGGCGCAGACACGATGCGCCCGCTGATCCGCGCGCTCGTGCCCGAGGCAAAGTTCACCAGCCGCCCCCGGCTCTCCACGCTCGGCCACGAGGGGCATTGCAAGCTGGCACGGCTCAAGCCCCGGAATGCCGTCATCGCCTTCTCGACCGAATCGGTCTACGCGCTGGCTGAGCGCATCCGGGGGCTCCGGGGCGGGTGCGCCGTGGTGCTGGGGGCGCTGAGCCCGCGCACGCGCAATGCACAGGTCGGGCTCTACCAGGCGGGCGAGGTGGACAGCCTGGTCGCGACCGACGCCATCGGCATGGGGCTCAACCTGGACCTGGAGCACGTCGCGTTCTCCGCCTACCAGAAGTTCGACGGCCGCGCGACGCGGATGCTCACATCCGCCGAGATCGCGCAGATCGCGGGCCGCGCCGGCCGCCATCTCACAGACGGCAGCTTCGGCACGACCGGCGGCATCGAGCCGTTCGACCCCGCTCTCGTGCAGGCGGTCGAGAATCACCGCTTCCCGCCGGTACGCAGGGCCTACTGGCGCAACGCCGACCTCACCTTCGAATCGTTGCCGGCGCTGGCCGACTCGCTGGCCGCGCCGCCCCCGTTCTCCGGCCTGAAACGAACCCACGACGCGAACGACCACCGGACCCTGCTCGTGCTCGCGCGCGATCCGGCGGTCGCGGAGACGTTGACCGGCGCGGATCGCATCGCGCTCCTCTGGGAAGTCTGCCAGATTCCGGATTTCCGCAAGACCCTGGCGGAGGATCACGTGGGCCTCGCGCGCCGGATCTATCTCTCGCTGGTCGAGAGCGGGCGTCTGCCGGGGGATTGGGTCGCCCGCTCGATCGAGCGGCTGGCGCCCACCGAGGGCGACATCGACACGCTGACGGCCCGCATCAGCCATGTACGAACGTGGACGTATGTCTCGCATCGCGCCGACTGGGTGGACGATGCGCGCGGCTGGCAGGAGCGTACACGGTCGCTCGAGGACGCGCTCTCGGACGCGCTCCACGCGCAGCTCACACAGCTCTTCGTCAGTCGCAGGGCGGGCCAATCCCGTCACGGCAGGCGCATGGACGAGACACTCTTCGCGATCGTGGGCGAGAGCGGCGCGGTGATGGTGGAGGGCGAGCGGGCGGGAGTCTTCGATGGCTTTCGCTTCCGCCCCGACGCCGACGTCGAGCAGAGCAGGGGCGTGCTCGCAGCCGCGCACCGCGTGGTCGAGCGCGAGGTCGCACGGCGGGTCGCCGCCGCAGTCGCGGATGACGACGATGCATTCGCGCTTGGCCTGGAGCCCGGACGGCAGGACGCGCCCCGATGGGGCGAGATCGCCTGGCGCGGGGCATCGGTCGGCCGCCTGGGCCGGGGCGATAGCCCGCTCCGACCATCCATCGCGCTCATCGGCGAAGATCACTTGAGCGCAGCGCAGCGCGAGCGTGTGCGCCGGCGCCTCCAGGCGTGGCTCGACCGCTTTCTCGCCCGCAATGCGGGGCCGCTGGTGTCGCTCCGCGAGGCGTCGCTCGATGGCTCAGCCCGCGGGGTCGCGTTCGCGCTGGGAGAAGCGCTCGGCTGCTTGCCCCGGCGGGTCCTCGCGCCGCAGCTCGCCGCGCTCGACCAGGAGGGACGCCGCGCGCTCGCCGAGGCGGGCGTGCGGCTCGGCGCGCTCAGCGTGTTCATGCCCGCCATGCTGAAGCCGGCGCGGTCGCGCTGTGCCGGCCTCCTGTGGTGGGCCTGCAACGGCGCGGGGACCCGGCCACCCGTGCCCGGCTCCGCCGTCTCGATGGAGCGTGACCCGGCTATGCCGGATGCCTGTTACGCGGCTCTGGGCCTGGTCCCGCTCGGCAGCCAGGTGGTCCGCGCGGATATTGCGGAACGCCTCGCCGCCCGCCTGCGCAAGGCTGCCCGCAACGAGCCGTTCGCCGTTGACCCCGGATTGCTCAAGCTGGCCGCATGCAAGCGCGCCAGGTTCGACGACGTTCTCGGCGCTCTCGGTTATTCGATGGTCGGTATCGGCACCGACGGCCGGCAACGCTTTGCCCGGACCGGTCCGAGCCGCTGTCGGTCCAACAAGCCGAGACGTCGCGAGGAGAGGGGCGTGGACCCCGATTCGCCCTTCGCGAAGCTGAGCGTGCTCGCCACCGGCACCGCCCGTCCATCGTGACGCGCGACGCCTCCGCCGCCCTGGCGATCCGGCTGGACAAGTGGCTCTGGTATGCGCGCTTCTTCAAGACGCGGGGGCTCGCGCAGAAGGCCTGCGAAACAGGCCGGATTCGAGTCAACGGCCAGCGGGTCACCAAAGCGCACCGCGCAGTCGGTCCCGGCGATGTGCTGACCTTCGTGCAGGGGAGGGTGGTGAGAATCGTGCGGGTCCTGGCTGTTGCCGAGCGGCGCGGGCCTGCGCCCGAGGCCCGGCTTCTCTACGAGGAAATCGAGCAGGAATAGGGCCCGTTCGGGCCGGCCGAAGGCTCACGGGCGGCTCTTGAGTCGGTCGCCGTCGGTATGATAGGCAGCGCCCGTGATCGATCGCATCAAGATACTCTTGCGCGGCGTCGAGCCGAACGGCACCGCGCAAACTGAACCCGACGCGCCGAAGCTCGCGGCAGCCGCGCTTCTGGTCGAGGCGGCGTGCATGGACGGGCATTTCGACGGCGATGAGCGCGATGCCGTCTGCGCAGCCCTGGGCGGGCATTTCGGACTCAGCGAGAGCGAGGCCGAAACACTGATCGAAGAAGCCGAGGCTGCCCATCACGAGGCCACCGATCTTCACCGCTTCACGCGGACCATCAATGACCGTTACGACCACGGGGACCGCCTCGCGGTGATGGAGATGCTGTGGGAGGTGGTTTATGCTGACGGCAGGCTTCACGCCTATGAAGCGAATCTGATTCGCCGGGTCGGCGGCTTGCTTCACATCACGGATCGGGAGCGAGGGGAAGCACGCAAGCGTGTCCTCGCCCGCGTCTCCCGGGATGCGGATCAGGCGGCTGCCACCTGAGGGACCGGCCGCGGCGTACGCACGAGCGAATCACGGAGCGCAAAGCGAATGACCTATCTGGTGACCGAGGCCTGCATTCGGTGCAAGTATCAGGACTGCATCGAGGTATGCCCGGTGGATTGCTTTTATGTGGGCGAGAACATGCTGGTGATCCACCCGGACGAGTGCATCGACTGCGGCGTGTGCGAGCCGGAATGTCCGGTCGAAGCGATAATTCCCGATACCGCTGGCGACGACGACTCGGATAAGTGGCTGGAGATCAACCGCAAGTTCGCTGAAATTTGGCCTAATATCACGCGAAAGGGCGACCCGCCGGACGACGCCGACGATTACAAAGACGAAGAAGGCAAGTTCAGCAAGTATTTCTCGGAAAATCCGGGGGAAGGGGACTAACGGACCGGGTGGTGCGCTAGAATTTCCGCCGCGACTATGCTATAGTGTGCCAGTTGCGGCGGGGCGATCCGCGCCCAGCCCGAAGCGGCGGCCCTTCCGAGCGGCCGCCGCTAACGTAAAGTCCCTCGGGCACGGCCGCACCTCAATCGGACAGGGAAATTCGGACACCGTGAGCAGCAAGGCGCCGAGCAAATCGAAGTCATCCGCTAAAGCACAGTCATCCGCCAAGGCCCGCAAGGGCTCTTCCGCTTCCTCGAGTACCGCGGCACGATCGAAGGCATCGGCGCGCTCGCGGGCGGCGAGCAAGACGTCGGCTGGCACGGCGAACGGCGCGCGGCGTGCCGCATCGCGGCCCGCATCCAAGCAGGCCGACGCCTCGGAGGGAGACTCTGTGAAGCCCCAGGGAGCGGCCAACGGCGCGAAGAGCGCCAAGGCCGCCAAGTCCACCAAGACGGCAAGGGCCGGAAGCGGAGCCAAGGCCAAGCGCGCCAGCCGGGGCAGCGCTGCCGGCAAGGCAAGCGCCGCCTCTGCCGAACCCCGGCGGAAGAAGAAGGCCCTGACCGAGATCAACGGCTTCGCCGTAGGGCATCACGTGGTCTATCCCGCCCACGGGGTGGGCCGGATCACCGGGATCGACGAGCGGACGGTGGGGGATCAGACCCTGCAGATGTTCGTCGTGGCCTTCGAGAAGGACAAGATGACCCTGCTGGTGCCGACCGACAAGGTCGACTCCGCCGGCATGCGCCGGCTCAGCTCGCGCGAGACCATGGACGCGGCCATCACGACCCTGCGCGGCCGCGCGCGCACGCGCCGCGTCATGTGGAGCCGGCGGGCCCAGGAGTACGAGGCGAAGCTCAACTCGGGCGATCCGGTCTCGATCGCCGAGGTCGTGCGGGACCTGCACCGCAACGTGGGCCAGCCCGACCAAAGCTACAGCGAGCGCCAGATGTACGAAGCCGCGCTGGATCGCCTGGCGCGCGAGTTCGCGGCCGTGGATAACACCGATACCGAGCAGGCCGCGACCAAGCTGGAGGACGTCCTACGCGCGGCGTAGGGGTCGTCCTCCCTGCAACCAAGTGGGCTGCCCCAGCAACGAACGCTTCGTGACGATCCGCAGCGGCGGGCGGATATGGGCCGTCGGCGCCATCCACGGCGAAGCAGAAAGGCTGGCAGCGCTGCACGCCGCCATCGAAGAGCGGTTCCAGCCGGGCGACCGCATCGTCTATCTCGGCAACTATCTCGGCCACGGCACGCAGGTCGCCGCCACCCTCGACGAGATGGTGGCGTTCCGCGGTGCGCTGCTTGCCGTCCCGCACATGAATGTCTGCGACGTCGCCTACTTGCGCGGCAGCCAGGAAGAGATGTGGCAGAAGCTGTTTCGCCTTCACCTCTCGGTCGAGCCCGCGAGCGTGTTGCGCTGGATGCTGGACCGGGGCGTGCAACAGACCCTCGCGGCCTACGGTTGGGGCGCTTCCGGGGCGGAGGAACGAGTCAGCAACGGAGCGCAGGAGATTGCGCGCTGGCTCAGCGAGTTGCGCGCGAGGCTGGAGCAGCATCCGGGGCATCACGAGCTTCTGGCCAGCGTGCGTCAGGCGGCCTTCACCGACGACGGCGCGCTGTTGTTCGTCAATTCGGGGCTCGATCCGTCTCGTCCCCTGGATGCGCAGAGAGACGCCTTTTGGTGGGGCAGCGATCAGCTCGCGACGCTGGCCCCGCCCTACGCCGAATACAGGAAGATCATCCGCGGCTTCGATCCGTCGCAGGGAGGGGTGAGCCTGGACGACTACGTCGCGACGGTCGATGGCGGCGCGGGGTTCGGCGGAACGCTCGCGGCCGCCTGTTTCGATTCCGAAGGCAGGGCGCTTGACCGGATAGACGTCTGACGACAACCTCAGCCGTCGGTAGGGGAGGGGCGCCATGTCCTCTGCAAGCCCATCGGCCAACGACCTGGACCAAACGATCGACGAGCGGATGCGCGCGGCCACGGTCTGGGCGCTGCCGGCGCGCTGGTACGCCGACCCCGACGTCTACCAGGCCGAGCGCCGAAGCATCTTCTCGTCCCAGTGGCTCTGGGTCGGCCGCGAGGCCGACGTGGACGAACCGGGCCGATACCTGACCGCCGCACCCGCCGAATTCCCGATCTTCGTCCGTCGTGGCGAGGACGGCGCGCTCCACGCCTTTCACAACGTCTGCCGGCACCGGGCGTCCAAGCTGCTGACGGAGCCGCGCGGGCACTGCCATGCCATCGAATGCCCCTATCACGGCTGGCGCTATCGCTGCGACGGCGCGCTGGACCACGTGCCGCTCTTCGGCGAGGCGCCGGATTTCCCGAAGGACGAGCTGTCGCTCTTCCCCATCGCCGTGGGCGTCTGGCGGGGCCTCGTCTTCGTGTGCCTGAACCCGGAGGCGCCACCGCTCACCGAGTGGCTCGGCCCCATCGTGGACGCGGTCGAACGGACGGCTCCGGCGCAGGCTCATTTTGGGCGCAGCTTCGAGTTTGTTGTCGACTGCAACTGGAAAACCTATGTCGACAACTATCAGGAGGCGTATCACGTCCCGCCGTTGCACCCCGGGCTGCACCGTGATCTCGACTGGAAGCGCTACAGGGTCATCAACTTCGAGGGCGGAAGCCTCCACGACGGGCCGGCCCGGGGGGGCTCGAACCATCCGGGCGCTTTCGGCTGGCGTTTCCCCAACTTTGCGTTCAACTCGTACCCGGTCGGGCTTTCCTTCATGCGCATGGAGCCGGTGGGCCCGCGCCAGACACGCCTTGTCTATGATTACTGGAAACCGGACTCGGTCAGCCAAGAGGACTTCGAGGCGACAATGGAGTACGGCCTCCAGGTGTCGAAGGAGGACCAATGGATCACGCCGATCATTCAGGAGAACCTAGAGGCAGGCGTGTACGACGCGGGTCCGCTCAGCCCCCGTCACGAGAACGGCGTGCACTACTTTCACGAGATGGTGCGGCAGGCCGTCGGCTCCGCAGCGTAAGGCGCCAGGCGCGCTCCATCCGCGTCACCTGGAGCGACGGCGCCGTCGCGACCTTTCACCACCTCTGGTTGCGGGACAACTGCGGTTGCACACGGTGCCGGCACCCGGCCACGCTGGAACGCATCCTCGATCCGCTCTCCGTTCCGTCCGATCTCGACGCCGCGTCGGCCTCGATCACCGATGCGGGCGCCCTCCAGGTCGTATGGCAGCCCGAAGACCATGTGAGCGACTACGAGTCGGACTGGCTCAGAGCGCATCGTGGCGGGACCCACGCGCGCTCGCAGCGTGATCCGGCGCCGGTCACATGGGGCGCCGAGCTTTCGGAGGCGATGCCGGGCGCGGACCATGAGGCGGTCACCGGCGACGACAGTACTCTGCTGCACTGGCTTCGTCTCCTGCGCGACACCGGCGTTGCCGTGCTGCGCGGCACGCCACGCGAGCCGCTGAGCGTTCTCGCCCTCGCGGCCCTGATCGGCCCCGCACGGGCGACCAACTTCGGCGAGCACTTCGACGTCGTTTCCAAGCCGGAGCCCAACAGCAACGCCTACACGGCGCTCGGCCTGCTCTGCCACACCGATCTGCCCAACTGGGAACGGCCACCCGACTACCAGTTGCTGCATTGCCTTGAGAACGAAGCGAAGGGTGGCGACTCCATCCTGGTGGACGGCTTCCGGGCGGCGGCGGCGTTGCGCCGGCGGGAGCCCGCTGCCTACAGGCTGCTGACGCAGCGCCCCATCGATTTCCGCTTCCAGGATCGGGAGTCGGACATTCGTTTCCGCGCCCCTACCATCGCGTTGGACGAAACCGGCGCGGTCAAGGAGGTGCGGTTCAATTTTGCGGTGATGGACGCCATCAGTGCGCCGGCGGAACGTATCGGTCCGCTTTGCCGCGCGCTTCGCGCTTTCGCCGCGGTGGTCCGGGATCCGACGCTGGAATGCCATTATCGGCTGAGCCCCGGCGAGCTGCTGATCTTCGACAACCGCCGCGTGCTGCACGGGCGCGCAGCGTTCGATCCCTCGACCGGCCGGCGGCATCTGCAGGGCTGCTACGTGGACCGGGACCAGCTCTTGAGCCGCATTCGCGTCCTGGAGCGTCAGGCGCCGCCGCAGTGAGGGCCGAAGGCCTCAGTTGAACTCGCGCTCCAGGGCCTCGGCCAGCTCGAAGATATCCACGCACGCGCCGTGGTGGGCGACGTTGAAGATCGGCGCTTCCGGGTCGGTGTTCACCGCGATAATCGTGTCCACGTGCTTCATCCCGGCCAGGTGCTGGACCGCGCCCGAGATGCCGAGCGCCAGGTAGAGCGAGCAATTGGCCGCGACCGTGCCCGACTGGCCGACCTGGTGGGCCTTCGGCAGCCAGCCCGAGTCCGCCACCGGGCGCGAGCAGCCGAGGGTGGCGCCCAGGCGCTCAGCGAGCGCGGCGAACTGGGGCAGGTTCTTGTCCTCCTGCACGGCGCGCCCGACCGAGAGGATGAACTCCGCCTTGCCGATGTCCACGTCCGCCGGCGGGGCCGGCAGATAGTCGATGTGGCGTCCAGCGCCCGGTACGGAATCGAGTTCGATCGTATACGGCTCGATGCTGGCGTTGCCGGCATCGTCCGGCGCCTTGAACGTCGCGCCCCGGAGCGTCAGCACGGTCACCGGCTTGTCGGGGAAGGCGAGGTCCATGGAGACCTTGCCGCCGTAGCCGCTCCGGGTCGCGACCGGCTCGGCGCCCTCCATCGAAAGCCCGAAGACATCGGACGCGAAGCCCGAGCCGAGACGCGCGGCGACCGCCGGCCCGAAGGCCATGCCGGCCACCGTGTGGCCGATCAGCACGAGCCGCGCCTGTCGCGCTTCGGCGACGGCGCAGACCGCCTCCTCGTAGAGCGCGGGATCGAAGTGGGAATCGGGCTGCGTGACGGTGACGATCTCGTCCACGCCCTGGCGGTTGGCGGCATCGGCGAGCGCCTCCGTCTCCTGCGCGATGACGAGGACGCTCAGCGGTCCGCCGAGGCCCTCCTTGACCGCAGCGGCAGCGCCGATCATCTCGAGCGTGACATCCCGGAGGGTGCCGTCGAAGTGCTCGGCGACGACGAGGATGCCGGCCATCATCCTTCTCCCCGCTTGTCTCGAATGATGTCGGCGATGGCCTTGGCGACCGCTGCGGCATCGCCCTCGATCATCGCCGCTCGCCCGGACCTGGGCGGCTCGTACAGCCGGCGGACGACGGCGCCCGCCTGATCGAGGCCGACGCCCGCGCCGTCCACCACGGCGATCGGCTTCTTCCTGGCCTGCTTGATCATGCGCATGGTGGCGTAGCGCGGCGTGCTGCCGCCGGTCTGGACCGTGAGAAGCGCCGGGGTCGGCAGCGAGAGTTGCTGGCGCATGCCGCCTTCCAGCTCGCGGGTGACGGTCATCGCGTCCGCGCCGTCCCATTCGATGCCGAGAACGACGGCTGCGTGGGGCAGGCCGAGGATGCGTGCGAGCGCCGAGCCCGTGGCGCCGTGGCCGAGGTCGGCCGACTGAGCCCCGGTCAGCACGATGTCCGGGGATTCCTGCGCGGCGATGCCTGCCAGCACGCGGGCGATGGTCACCGGGTCGGCGTCACGCAGGCTCTCGTCCCACACCCGGACTCCCCGGTGCGCCCCTTTGGCGAGCGCCCGGCGCAGGGTGTCCTCGGCATCCTCGGGTCCGATGGTGACGGCGACGACCTCGCCTGCGCCGAGCCGCTCGGTCAGCAGCAGCGCTTCCTCCAGCGCTGCCTCGTCCCACTCGTTCAGCTCGTGCTCGAAATGCTCGTCCGCAATCGTGTTCGCGCTCCCGTCGATGGCGAACTCGGGATTGAGCTCGCCGACGCGCTTGACCGCGACAAGCACGCGGGGGCCGTCCTTCTCCGGCACCTCGTAGGGCGGCAGCGCCGCTGCGCTGACCGGCGCGGGCCGCCACGGGCCGGCGGCGGGCGCCGTCTCGGCCGTCTCGACAGCGGTCTCGGACGGTTCGGGGGCAGGCGCGGGCTGTGCCGGCGCAGCGGCGGCAGTCGTCGTCGCCCGGTCGGCAAGCTCGCTCAGTACGCGCTCGGTAACGGCATCGGCCAGACGGTCGGCCAGCCGGTCCGCCACGGCATCGGCAATGCGCACCGAGGCTGCCTCGGTGATGCGATCGACGAGCGCCGGCACCTCCTTGAGGTCGATGCTCTTCAGATCGATCGCCTCTGCCACCAGTTCCGCCAGATCCTGGACGACGAAGTCGCCCTCGTGGCCGCTGGTCTTGCGCGCGTCCTCGAACATGGTCAGGTCCTTGGGGCAGCAAACGACGAAGGCGTCGAGACTACCGAGAGACGCCGCCTCGTGCATCCGGTTCTCGGCGGGGCGCTCCTTGCCGACGGGATCGGGCATCCAGATGCGCCCGCCGCCGGCGCCGCAGCAGAACGAGTTGTCGCGGCAGCGCGGCATGTCGATCAGCTCGCAGCCGATCAGCTCCAGCACCCGGCGCGGCTCGTCGTAGTGGCCGTTGAGCCGGCCGAGATGGCAGGGGTCGTGCAGCGTCACCCGCTTGCCGAGGGGTTTGACGACGGTGAGCCGCCCGCCCTCCAGCAGCTCAGCGAGAACGCTCGTGTAATGACGGATCGGCGCGACCTCGCCGAAGTCGGGATACTCGTTGCGGATGGTGTTGTAGGTGTGGGGATCCGTGGTCACGATCGCGTCGAACTGTTTGGCCTCGCCCATCTCGGCCAGATTGTGCTCGGCCAGCGATTCGAAGAGACCTTCCTCGCCCACCCGGCGCACGTCGTTGCCGGCGGTCCGCTCGCTGTCGTAGAGCAGGCCGAAATCCAGGCCGGCGGCACGGAAGAGCCGCGCGACCGTGCGTGAGACATCCTGGTTGCGCGGGTCGTAGGACGCGTAGTCGCCCACGAACCAGAGGTGCTCGGCCGGCTCGGCGCGGACGTCCTTGACCGGGAACTCGAGCGCCGCAGTCCATCCGCCGCGGCTTCTCGCGCTCTCGCCGAAGCTGTTGCCGCGGTTGGCGATCATGTCGAGGGTGTCGCGGAGCTGCTGCTCCATGTCGCCTTCCTCGACGAGCTGGCGGCGCATCTGGACGATCATCGGCGGGTGCTCGATGCCCACCGGGCAGATCTCCATGCAGGCGCCGCAGGAGCGGCAGGACCAGAGCGTCTCCGCCTCGATCACGTCGCCGATCAGCGACGCGCCGTTCGCGCCCGGCCTGAACGCGCTCCGCGCGGCGTGGGAGCGCAGGTCGAGAATCAGGTCGCGCGGGCTGAGGGGCGCGCCGCTGGCGGTCGCCGGGCAGGCCTCGTGGCAGCGGCCGCACTTGGTGCAGGCATCGAGGTTGAGCAGGTCCTTCCACGAGAACTCAGCGATGGTGCCGAACCCCACGTCGGGCTCGGCGTCGTCCGCGTCGCCGGCCAGCGCCGGCCTGGGCAGACGGCGGAGCGCGAGGGCGTCGCGCGTGGAGAGCGAGCCGAGCACGGCGATGATGTGCTTCGCCTTGGTCCAGGGAATCGCGGCGATGAAGGCCAGGGCAGCGATCCCGTGGATCCACCAGTTGGCCCGGCGGACGGCCGCAGCCCCCGCTTCGTCCATTCCCAGCCCGAGGAAGATCTCGGCGAGCACCCAGCCGACCGGCGACCACGCCCCCCAGGCCGGTTGATCCATCGCCAGTCGCACGCCTTCCTGCAGGAAGCCGGTCACGCTGATCAGCAGCAGCGCCCAGAGGAACAGCGCGTCGTCGCGAAGCCAGGCCCGGGCGCGGGGCCGCTCCTCCGTCTCGCCGCGGTACTCCCGCTTGTAGGTCAGCTTGACGGGCCGGGCCTTCCAGCGCCGCCACATCATGTAGATGACGCCCGCGATCAGCCCGAGGCCCGCGAGGTCGGCGATCAGGCTGAAGACGAGATAGAAGGTGCCGTGCCAGAAGGTGAAGCCGAAGAAGGGCTCCGAGATGTCGTACTCGACGGTGATGATGCTGGTCGCGGCGAGCAGCAGGAGAAAGCCGTACATGATCGGCGTATGCGCGTGGCCCGCGGCGCGGTCGCGCCGGTGCACGGTGCGCTGCGAGAAGACGTCGAACACCATGCGCCAGAAGCCGCGCCAGGGGTGCACCGGAACCGGGCTGCGGCGCGCGCGGGCATAGCGCCAGACGTGCCAGGCGACGCCGGCGGCGGCCACCGCCATCGCCGCGCCCGCCACCACGAAGAAGAGCGTGTGGCCGAGGGAGGTGATCTCCCAGAAAAGCTCGCGGGTCTCCACCGGCTCACCCGGCCTTCATGAGGCCTGACCGCTAACCGCCGAGATACACCTTGCGGACGTGCTGGTCGTCGCGAATCCGCTCGGCCTCGCCTTCCAGCGCGACACGGCCGGTTTCCAGCACGTAGGCGTAGCGCGCGAGCTTGAGCGCAAGCTCCGCGTTCTGTTCCACCAGCACGACGGGAACGCCCCGCGCGTTGATGTCGACGACGATCCTGGCGATTTCCTGGACCATCACGGGCGAGAGGCCGAGAGACGGCTCGTCCAGGAGCAGCAGCTTCGGTCGCGCCATCAGCGCCCGGCCGATCGCCAGCATCTGCTGCTCGCCGCCTGAGAGCGTCTTGCCGTACTGGGTGCGCCGCTCCTTGAGCCGGGGGAAGCGCTCGTAGACGGCCTCCAGGTCCTGCTTGATCCCGTCCTTGTCGCGTCTCAGGAACGCGCCGGTGTTCAGGTTCTCGAAGACCGTCAACTCGGGAAAGACGTGCCGGCCCTCGGGCACGTGCGCGATGCCGCGCTTGACCACTTCGTCGGGGGGCAGCGCGTCGATGCGCGCGCCGTCGAACCAGATTTCGCCCTTGCTCGCGCGAACCAGGCCCGAGACCGTGCGGAGCGTCGTGCTCTTGCCGGCACCATTCGCGCCGATCAGGGTCACGATGTCGCCCTCGCCGACCTCCATCGAGACTGCGCGGAGCGCCGTCACCTTGTTGTAGTGGACGGTCAGCGATTTGATCTGGAATAGCATTCAGGCCGTTCCCAGGTAGGCCTCGATCACGGCCGGGTCGGCGCGAATCTCTTCGGGCGTTCCCTCCGCCAGCAACTCGCCGAAGCTGAGCACCGTGATCTGGTCGCACAGGCCCATGACCGCCTGCATGTCGTGCTCGACCAGCAGGATGGTGACGCCCTGGCTGCGCACGCGCTCAACCAGCACCATCATCTGCCGCGTCTCTTCCGGGTTCATGCCGGTGAAGGGCTCGTCGAGCAGGATCAGCTTGGGCTCGGCGGCGAGCGCCACCGCGATGCCGAGCGCCCGTTGATGACCGTGCGGCAGGTTGACCGTCTCATCGTCCTGTCGATCGCCCAGGCCCATGAACTCGAGTATTTCCTTTGCGCGGGTTTCCGATTTCCGTTCGGCCTGCCGGCTGGTGCCGAGCAGCGCGCTGAACGGCCCCACGTGGGATTGCATGTGGCAGCCGATCAGCACGTTCTCCAGGACGGTAAGCTCCTGGAAGAGCGTGGTGGCCTGAAACGTGCGAACGACGCCCCGCGCCGCGATCCTGCTCGGGCGCAAGCCCGAGATCTTGCGGCCGCCGAACACGATGTCGCCCGCCGTCGGCTTGTAGTAGCCGCTGATGACGTTGAATGTCGTGGTCTTGCCGGCCCCGTTCGGGCCGATCAATCCGTGAATCTCGCCCTCGTCGACGGTGAACGAGAGGTTGTTCACCGCGGCGAGACCGCCGAAATGCCGTGAAAGTTCGCGGACTTCGAGCAAGCTCATGGGCGCTGGCGTGGATCAGACTCGCTATCGTGACGCGGGAAAGCCTAACCCCGCGTCGTCCGCTGCGCCACAAGAGATCACCGCCCGCCGCAATGCGGCCCTGCGATGCGGGTCGGACCGCTCAGGATCCCGCGGCCGCCCCCAGGGCTTGTTCCAGATCGGACCGCAGATCAGCCTCAGCTTCGAGGCCGACGGAGAGGCGGATGAGGCCGTCGCCGATCCCGAGTTCGGCGCGGGCGTCGGCGCCGATCTTCTGATGCGTGGTGCTGGCCGGGTGGGTGGCGAGGCTCTTCGCGTCGCCCAGGTTGTTCGAGATATCGATCAGCTCGAGCGAATCGAGGAAGCGGAAGGCAGCATCCCGCCCGCCGGCGAGGTCGAAGGCGACGACGCTTCCGCCCCGGCTCATTTGCTTCGCGGCGAGGGCGTTCTGAGGGTGGCTCGGCAGGCCAGGATAGTGAACGGCCGCCACCGCCGGGTGGTCTTCGAGAAACGTGGCCAGCCGTTCCGCCGTCTCGCACATGCGCGTCGTGCGAAGCTCCAGCGTCTCCAGCCCCTTGAGCATGACCCAGGCGTTGAACGGGCTCATCACCGGGCCCGTGGTTCTCACGAAGGGCACGAGCGCGCTTGCGAAGAACTCCTCGTCGCTCAGGATGGCGCCGCCGAGGGCGCGGCCCTGACCGTCGATGTGCTTGGTCGTCGAGTAGACGACGATGTCGGCGCCGAGCGCGAGCGGGCGCTGGACCATGGGCATGCCGAGCACGTTGTCCACGATGACGCGGGCGCCGACCCCGTGGGAGAGGGCCGAAACCGCGGCGATGTCGACGATCGGCATGGTCGGGTTGCCGGGACTCTCGAGGAAGACGCAGCGGGTCTCGGGCCTGAGCGCGCGTTCCCAGGCGTCGAGGTCCGTGCCGTCCACGAGATCGGTCTCGATTCCGTAGCGCGGCAGCAACTGGTCGATCACCACGTGGCACGCGCCGAACATGACCCGTGACGCGACGACGTGATCGCCGGCGCGAAGCTGGCACATGAGCGCCGCGAAGACTGCCGCCATGCCGGTCGCCGTCGCCTGGCAGGCGTCGGCGCCCTCGATCAGCGCAAGGCGGTCCTCGAACATGGTGACGGTGGGGTTGCCGAAGCGGCCGTATACGTAGCCGTCCTCTTCGTCCGCCGTGCGCGCGTTGCCCTGCGCCGCCGTCTCGTAGACGAAGCCCGAGGTCAGGTAGAGCGCCTCGTTGGTCTCGCCGTGATGCGAGCGCTCGGTCCCGCCTCGCACCAGTTGGGTCGCGGGTGCCCACGCCCGCTCGCGTTGTCTCTGTTCCATACGCAAAAACCCCGGCCGCGCTGGCCGGGGTTCCCTCCCTTCGACCTTTTAGCGCGTTTGTTTAACGTGGCCGCAAGCCGGTCGCTCAAATCGCCACGTGTCCGAACTAGAGACCACAGCGGCCCGCGCGTCAAGCCAACAGTTCGCCCCGGTCCTATCCGTCCGCACGGAACGTTGGCCGCTGCGGGAGCCTGGGGCTATAGTGCGCGCGGCCCGGCGGCGGCGGTGCGTTGCCGCGGCGCGGGCCGGTCGGAGCGTGGCGCAGTCTGGTAGCGCACTTGACTGGGGGTCAAGGGGTCGGCGGTTCGAATCCGCCCGCTCCGACCATTTCCCCTCGTATCGGCAGCGAAATCCGCACCCCTTTGCGGAGCAGGGCAGGGGGCGGCGCTGGCGCATTCTTAGCAAGCGTCCAGCCCCGGCGCCTGCTGTACGCGGATAATCCCGAGACGAGCACATGCCGGGGCGACGAGCGAATCGCCACCGCAGGGGATGATTGGTCTGCCTTCCGCAACTATCTCACTGACTCCGATGGCCGGGTGGGTATAGGATTGGGATAGCCGCGTACAAGTTGTGACGAACCGGCGGCTTGTGGCGGTGGATGATACGAACGGCGAGCCACACGGTGTTCGTCGCACAAGATTGCGAAGCCATCGAAAACGGGGAGATCAAGATGTTGGATAGCAAGCTAGTCAGGCTCGGCGCCGTGGCCGCGTTCGCCGTGGCCGGGAGCTTCGGCGCGCATACCGAGGCGTGGTCTGCGGAGAAGACAGTGCAGATCGCGGGCTTCGGCGCCAAGTCCGGCGTCGTCCGCTCATTCGGCATCAACACGGAAGCGGTGCTGAACGGCGCGATCGAAGCCATCAACGCCGCCGGCGGCGTGAAGCTCGGCGACGGCTCCATGGCGATGCTGGAGCTGTCGTTCTACGACGACCGCTGCAACGCCGAGGAAGGCATCTCGGTGCTCCGCCGCATCGCCGGTAGCGGTGCGGTCGTCGCCATCGGCCCGACCTGCTCGAACGTCGCCGAGCCGCTCTTCGGCATCCTGCAGAAGAACGTCGACGACGAGGGCGATTCCGGGCTGCAGATCCCGGTCTTCACCGATACCGCCATCAAGGGCGGACTGGCGAAGATCTCGCAATGGGCGTTCCGCAACGTTCCCAACGAGAGCGAGATGTACCGGGCGCTGTTCCAGTGGATCAGCACCGAGCACCCGGATCTCAAGACCGTCTACGGCGGCGTCGAGGAGGACTTCGCCCATTCCCGCTTCACCTGGCACAAGGTGATGAAGGAGCGCTCGCCCGAGGCCGGCTACGAGGTGCTGGGCGAGTCCAAGTGGCTGCTCAACGACACCAACTTCACCACCCAGGTGCGTCAGATGAAGAAGGCGAAGGCCGATATCGTCGCGATCTCGGCGCATCCCTTCACCACCTGCGGCGTGCTGAAGGAGATGAAGCGCCAGCGCGTCACGCCGAGCCTGCTGGTCGGCCTCACCAGCTCGTCCAGCATGGAGACGCTCCAGGGCTGCGCCGACCAGGCGGAAGGCATCATCATCCCGACGAGCTTCGCGCCAGTCACCGAGGCCGCCAAGGCTGCGGCCGACGCAGCGGCGAAGTACGACGGGAGCGCCGACCTGCACAGTGCCGCCGCCTGGGAGATCGTGATGATCCTTAAGGAGGTCATGGAAGGCGCGGGGATCATGGCTGACGGCGATTCGGTGGATGCCGACCGGCGCAAGATCCGCGACGGGCTGGCAAACCTGAAGGAGACCGACGGGCTCCTCGGCAAGATCCAGCGCACGGACGAGGGCGAGGCGGTCAAGCCTTACCTCTACGTGCACGCTCAAGCCGGCGAGTGGGCCATCCTCCACGATCCGTCGTCGCAGTAATCGTTATCGGGCGGGTGCGCGTCGGTCCGCCCGGCGCACACCCGCCCGCATTTCGCCGACGCCCTTGAGCGGGGGATGATCGGGTGGACTGGCTCGACTTCTTTCAGTCGATAACCGACGGCCTGCTGTTCGGTTCCATCTACGCGCTCATCGGTATCGGCTTCACCCTCATCTTCGGGGTGATGCACAAGATCAACCTGGCCTACGGCGCGGCTTCCATCGCCGGCGCCTACGCCAGCATCGCCGTGGCCGCATACGTGCCGCTGCCCGCCCTGGTCACGTTCCTCATCGCCGCCATCGCCTCCGGCGGCATCGCGTTCCTCATCTACCTCGCCAACTTCCGCTTCATTCCGCTGGCCAGCCCGCTGGCGACGCTGATGGCGACCGTCGGCATGCTGATCCTGATCGACGAGATCGTGGTCCACGCGACCGACGGAATGCCCCAGCCCTACCCGGCGCTCTTCGCGGACATCTATATCGAGTGGGGCGATTTCGGCCTGCGCGGCGATCTGATCTTCATCTTCGTGCTCTCGCTGATCGCCATGGTCGTGCTCATGTTCATGCTCTACCGCACGCGCCTCGGCATCGCGACCCGCGCGGTGGCGCAACAGCCGGTCGCAGCCCAGCTCGCCGGCATCAGCCTGGACCGCACGAACGCGCTCACCTTCGTCATCACCGGCATGCTGGGCGGGCTCGCCGGCGCCATGATCGGCGCCTCGGTCGGCGTGCTCTCGCCCCTGCTGGTCGTGCCGATCACGGTCAAGGGGCTCATTGTCTGCGTCATAGGCGGCCTCGGCAGCATCCCGGGCGCGATCGTGGCCGGCCTCGCCGTCGGCGCCTTCGAAAACTTCTTCCTGGCCTTCCGGGGCGTCACCGAACGCGACATGTACGTCATGCTGCTGCTGTTCGTGTTCCTGGTGTTCCGGCCTGGCGGCATCTTCTCGCGCTCGGTGGCGCGGGACTGAGCGGGGGAGAAGGCGATGGACTTCTTCTTCGGGCTCCTTCAGATCATCGGCGTTCACACGCTTCTCGGGCTGTCCGCTTACGTCGTTCTGCAAACCGGCCAGGTCACGTTGGCACAGGCGGGCTTCTTCTCCATCGGCGCCTACGTCTCGGCCATGCTCACGGTGCTGGCGGGCTGGCACATCATTCCGGCGCTTCTGGTCTCGGCCTCACTCGCCGGTATTGTGGCCGGCATCGTCGGGTTTCCGGCACTCAGGATTAAGGGCCTGATGCTGGTGGTGGCCACGATCGCCTTCGGCGAGTTCATCCGCCTGTTCTGGTTCAACTTCGACTACCAGATCGAAAAGAAGGGCATCGTCGTGGGCCCGCAGGGCGGCGAAGGCTTCAAGCAGATCCGCTTCTTCCCCGAGAACGGCTGGTCCACCCTGGATGTCGCGATCTTCATCTGGGTGATCGTCGCCCTCGTCATGCTGGCGCTCTGGTGGACCGACCGCTCGCGTGCCGGCGCCGTGCTGCGGGCGGTCGGCGAGGACGAGCTGGCGGCCCAGAGCGTCGGCATCAATCTCACGGCGGTAAAGGTCGGCGCCTTTGCCGCTGGCGGCTTCATCGCCGGCATCGGCGGCGCGATCTACGCCCACTACACGACGCACATCGAGCACCTGAACTTCGGCGTCATGCTGGCGACCTTCGCCATCGCCTATCCGATCCTGGGCGGCTTGCGCAACGTCTTCGGCACGCTCGTGGCGGTGATCTTCATCCAGGGGATCCTCGTCGAGGGCCTGCGCTTCATGGGCGATTGGCGAAACCTGCTGTTCGGGGCCTTGATTGTGCTGGCCATGAACATCCAGCCGCGCGGGCTGATCGACGAGCGCTCCGTGAAGCTCGTTCGCGGGCTGTTCATCCGCGACACCCGCAGATAACGCGATGCCGATACTGGAGCTCGCATCCCTCACCAAGCATTTCGGCGGCGTCCATGCCGTCGACGAGCTCGACCTCACCGTCGACGAAGGCGAGATCTTCGGCCTGATCGGCCCCAACGGGTCGGGCAAGAGCACCACGGTCAACCTGATCTGCGGCGTGGTATCGGTCACTTCGGGAAACGTCACCTTCGAGGGCCGCGACATCACTGGCGCCGCGTCGCACCGGGTGCTGGCGGCGGGCGTCGCGCGCACGTTTCAGAACATCCGCCTGTTCGGCCACCTCACGGTCTGGCAGAACCTGTGGGTCGCGCAGAATTCGGTCGAATACCGCCGCAGCGAGAACTTCGCGAAGCGCTGGTTCTTCGGCTCCGGCGCGGTGCGCGATGCGGTGGACGAGCAGCTCGCCTTCGCCGGCCTGATCGAGAAGCGGAACGAGCTTGCCGCCAACCTCGCGTTCGGGGAGCAACGCCGCCTGGAGCTTGCCCGGGCGCTAGCCACCAAACCAAGACTCCTTTTGCTCGACGAGCCCGCCGCCGGCATGAACCTGGAGGAGGTCCACGCGCTCGACGGCCGCCTGCGCGCGCTTCAGCAGGCGGGCATGACCATCGTCCTGGTCGAGCACGTCATGGAGCTCGTCATGGGCGTGACCGACCGCATCGCGGTGCTCAACTTCGGGCGCAAGATCGCCCAAGGCCTGCCGGCCGAGATTCAGGAGAACGAGGCGGTCCAGCAGGCTTATCTCGGCGGCAGCGTGGAGGCGGCGCATGCTTGAGGTCAATGGCATCGCCGCCGCCTACGGCAACATCGAGGCCCTGCGCGGCGTCGATCTCACGGTCGACGAGGGCGGCATCACCTGCCTGCTGGGCCCCAACGGCGCCGGCAAGACGACCCTGATGATGACCGTGGCCGGCATCCTGAAGCCGAGGCGGGGCTCCATCGGCTTCCTGGGCCGGGACATCACCGGAATGAAGCCGAGCGGGATCGTGCGCCGCGGCATCGCGCTGGTGCCGGAGAACCGGCTCGTCTTCCCCGACATGAACGTGCACGAGAACCTCATCGCCGGCGCCTATCTCTGGCTCGGCAAGAGCAAGGCCCAGGTGCAGCAGGACATCGATCACGTCTTCACCCGCTTCCCCCGGCTGCAGGAGCGCGCGAAGCAGATGGCGGGCACGCTTTCCGGCGGCGAGCAGCAGATGCTGGCCGTCGCCCGGGCGCTGATGGCGCGGCCCAAGCTGCTGATGATGGACGAGCCGTCCCTCGGCCTCGCGCCGCTGGTGGTCGAAGAGATCTTCCGCATCATCAGCGATCTCAACGCGGACGGCACCACGATCTTCCTGGTCGAGCAGAACGCCCACATGGCGCTGCAGGTGGCCGATCACTTCTTCCTGCTGGAGCAGGGGGAGGTCACGTTCAGCGGCAAGCCCGGCCAGCTCTCCGAGCACGAGGTGATCCAGCGCGCCTATCTGGGCAAGGGGCAGGGGCGCAACCAACCTGAGCCGGAGCACGGCCGGCCCGACGGGACGACGCTATAGGCCAGCAGGCGCCGATGGCCGGACCTCTGACAGCGACGCGGGAAGAGGCCGGTGGTTGACTTCATCCAGAACTGCCTCGACGGCATCATGCTGGGCTCGTCCTATGCGCTGCTCGCCATAGGCTTCACCCTGATTTTCGGCGTCATGCGCCGGCTCAACCTCTCCTACGGGCCGTCGATCATGGTGGGCGCCTTCGTCGGCACGCTGGTCTATCTCGAGTTCAAGGCCAATGCCGTAGCCATCGCCGCCGCCACCGTGGTGGGCGCCGTGATCGCCGGCATCTACGTCGAACGCCTCTGCTTCCGGGCCATTCGCCGGGGCGCGGCGGTTGCCTCGATGGTCTCGAGCTTCGTCATCTGGATGCAGCTCGAAGAGATCGTGACGGTGGTGTTTCCGGATCGCACCTACCCCTTCCCACCGCTCGTCACGGCCGATCCGGTGGAGCTGGGTCCCTTCTTCTTCAAGCTGGAGAACGTCGTGATGTTCGCGTGCGCGGCCGTCATGACCGTCCTGCTCCACTGGCTGCTGCAGCACACCCGCTTCGGGCTCGCGCTCCGCGCCGTCTCGGAGGACCCGCGCGCGGCCCGCTTCATGGGCATCAACGTGGGCGCGGTCATGTCGCTCGCCTTCGTCATCGCGTCCGCCTTCGGCGGCGTCGCCGCCTACCTGATCGTGAGCGCCGACGGGCAGGTCACCCCGCTCTTCGGCCTCTGGGCCACGTTCAAGGGGCTGATCGCCATGATGCTGGGCGGCATGGGGTCGATCCCCGGCGCCATCTTGGGCGGCTTGCTGCTCGGCATCGTCGAGGCCCAGAGCCTCTGGTACCTCGGCACCGAGTACCGCGACCTCTCCGCCTACTTCCTGCTGTTCCTGTTCCTGG
>JAPPMY010000050.1 GCA_028818855.1 Rhodospirillales bacterium | reverse complement strand
GGCGGATGCCGTCGCCCTCCGGCGGCGGCGCGAAGCGCTCCAGCAGGCCCGGCGAGGGGAGAAAGTTCCTGTCCGGGTTCTCGGCATAGATGCGGCACTCGATGGCGTGGCCGTCGGGCCCGGCTGCCGGCGCCGACTGCGCCGACAGGTCCTCGCCCCGCGCGAGGCGAAGCTGCAGGCCCACCAGGTCGAGCCCCGTGATCATCTCCGTCGCCGGGTGCTCGACCTGGATACGCGTGTTCATCTCCAGGAAGTAGAACTCGCCCTCCGGTGCCAGGATGAACTCGACCGTGCCGGCGCCCCGGTAGCGCTCCCGCTCCACCAGCGCGAGCGCGGCGGCGGCCATGCTTGCCCTGAGCGCGGCGTCCACCGCAGGCGACGGCGCCTCCTCGACGATCTTCTGGAAGCGCCGCTGCACCGAGCATTCGCGCTCCATCAGGTGGAAGCCCCGCCCGTCGCCGTGCCCGAAGACCTGGATCTCGACGTGGCGCGGCTGCAGCACAAGCTTCTCCAGGTAGACCGTGCCGTCGCCGAACGCGCGCTCCGCCATGGTCTGGGTCGCGCCGACCACGTCCGCGAGCTTGGCCGGGTCGTCCACCTGCCGCATGCCGATGCCGCCGCCGCCGGCCGATGCCTTCACCAGCAGCGGGTAGCCCACCGCCGCAGCCGCCTCGTCGAGGCCGGAGAGATCGTCCGCCGTGAGCCGCGCGCTGCCGGGGACGACGGGGAGGCCCGCCTCCTGCGCGATCGTGCGGGCGCGCTCCTTGTCGCCCATGGCGGCGATGCTCTCGGCCGTCGGGCCGACCCAGATCAGGCCGGCGTCCTCCACCGCCTGCGCGAAGGCCGCATTCTCGGCGAGGAAGCCGTAGCCCGGATGGATCGCGTCGGCGCCGCTCTCGGCTGCCGCCGCGATGATCCTGTCGGCCACGAGGTAGCTCTCCTTCGCCGCTGCAGGGCCGATGGGCAGCGCCTCGTCGGCGTGCGCCACGTGGCGGGCGGCGGCGTCGGCCTCCGAATAGACCGCGACCGTGGCGATGCCGAGCGCGCGTGCGCTGCGCATGACCCGGCACGCAATCTCGCCCCGGTTCGCGATCAGGAGTTTCCGCATGGCCACCGCGCTCGTGGACGCTGTGCAGCGCGAGGCGTCAGCCCGTTCGCGCGTGCGGGCGAGAGGCTACCCGCGCGGCCTGAGCGCCGCAAGCCGGGCGCGGGCCGCGCTTAGAGCGCGTCCGTTTTGGACGGACGCGCGACAGGCCGCGATTGCGGCCCGCCGCTCCTGCGGCGCCCTCGCGGAGGCGCCGGCCGCAGGTCGGCTGCCGTGAGCGAAAAAATTGCCTGAGCGTATCCGTCTGAGACGGATACGCTCAGCTCGCGCGTTCGCGGAGCGTCAGCACGGCGCCGAGGACGACGATGCCGAAGATGATGTCGCGCCAGGCGAAGTGAAGCTCCGAGCCGGAGACCAGCGTGCCCACCGCCGTCAGCAGTAGCGCGCCGCCGAATATGCCGAGGTAGTGCCCGCGCCCGCCGATGGCGAGCGTGCCGCCCACCAGCACGACGGCGATGGCCGGCAGCAGGAAGCGCTGGCCCATGTTGAGGAAGGAGACGGTGGAGAAGCCCGTCATCAGCACGCCGGCCAGCGCCGAGCAGAAGCCGCTCAGCACGTAGACGCCGAGCGTCGTCCAGTCGACGCGGACGCCCGAGAGCCGCGCCACCCGCGCGCTGTTGCCGACCGCGAAGATACGCCGGCCGAAGGTCGTACGGTGCAGCACGACGTAAGCCGCGCCCGCGAAGGCGATGAGGAACCAGGCGGCGGGCGCGAGCCCGGCCAGCCGCTCGGTGAAGAACCAGACCAACGCTGGCGGCGAGCGACCGGTGGGGATGCCGCCGGTGAAGAGAAGACCAGCGCCCTGCATGATGCCGTTGGTGGCCAGCGTGACGACGATGGCCGGCATGCCGAACAGCACCACGCCGATGCCGTTGAAGAGGCCGACGCCGATGCCGATCGCCAGCACCATCGGCACCGCCCAGTAGGCCGGCCCGTCCATCCCGTTGCAGACCGCCGCCAGCACGACGCCGGTGAACGCCAGCGTGTGCGGCACCGAGAGGTCGAGCCCGCCGGTCAGCACCACCGCCCCCTGGCCGAGTCCGAGCACCGCCAGGAAGAGCGCCAGCGTCAGCAGCGAGTTGAGGTAGTGGACGCTCACGCTCTCGCCGCCGATCACCCCGACCACGAGGATGTAGACCACGACCAGCAGCGTCCACGCCGGCACCATCAGGCGCAGCACGTCCCAATTCTTGGTGGTCCATTGCCAGAGCGGCGGCCCCTTCAGCTCGTCGCTCAGCCGCGGGGTCCAGCTCGTGGCGAGCCTGCCCGCGTTCGCCCGCGCGCCGACGTGGAAGGAGGGCAGGCTGCGGTGCCTGAGCCCCGATATCTTGAGGCCGGTCACCCGCCAGTATTCGGCGAGCGACGTGTCGCGGCCGACCGACGCCCCGATCACCGCCAGCAGGAGGATCACGGCCTCGGTGATCGGCATGACATGGGGCGACCAGTTGAGCACGATCAGCACGTTCGAGATCAGCATCAGCGTGAACGCCGCGAACACCGTGCCGAGGCAGCCGCCCTCGCCGCCGCCGATCCGGGTGCCGCCCAGGATCGTCGCGGCGAAGATGAGGAGCAGCATGCCGCTGCCCACCAGCGGGTCGCCGGAGCTGGTCTGCGCGCTGAGGAAGACCCCGCCCGCGCCGTAGAAGGTGCCGGCCAGCGTGTAGCCGAGGAACTTGGTGCGCGCGACGTTGATACCGTTGGCGAAGGCGGCATCCTCGTTGCTGCCGACGGCATAGAGCGCGGTGCCGAAGCGCGAGCGCTTGATGAGCGCCCAGAGGCCGAGCGCCAGCAGGATGACCAGAAGCGCTGCGGGGAAGCCGTCCGGGATCAGATCGCCGGTGAAGACCATCGAGAGGCCGTAGGGGATGTAGCCGCCCGGATCCGGCATCAGCAGCAGGTTGAGGCCGAGGATGATGAACATCACCGCGAGCGTCACCACCACCGGCTGCAGCCGCATGTAGGCGATGAAGAAGCCGTTGACGGCGCCGACCGATGCCCCGATACCGAGGCCCGCGAAGCACATCAGGACCTGGCTCCAGAGGGAATCCGTGGTGTGCAGCGCCATGATCACGTTGACGAGCGAGAGCACGGCGCCGCAGGAGAGGTCGAACCCGCCGATCAGGAACACAACCGTCTGGCCCATGGCGGCGAACGCCAGCGGCCCGGTGTTCGACGAGAGGAAGTTGATCTCGAAGTAGCTGATGGGGCCGGGCGAGATCACGTCCAGGCAGACGAAGATGCCGATGAAGGCCGTGACCGCGACCAGGAGCCGCCGGTTGCGCGCGAGTCCCTGCTGCCAGGAGAGGCGCGGCAGGCGGGTGGCCGGGATATCGCTCACAGGCGCGCTCCCGCCTCCGCCGCAGGCTGCGCCTCGCCGGCCGGCTGCGCGGAGCCCAGCGCATAGCCCATGATCGCCTGCTCGGTGATCTCGTCGCCGATCAGCTCCTTGACGGCGCGCCCGCGATACATGACCAGCACCCGGTCGCAGATGTTCACCAGCTCCGGAATCTCGGTCGTGTAGTAGAGGATGGCGACGCCGGCCTTGGCGAGCGCGCGGATCAGCACGTAGATCTCGTGCTTGGTGCCGATGTCCACGCCCCGCGTCGGGTCGAACGTGAGCAGCACCTGGCTCCGCGCCAGCAGCCACTTGGCGATGGCGATCTTCTGCTGGTTGCCGCCGGAGAAGGACGACACGGCCTTGTAGAGCGCGCGCGGGTGCACCTGCAGGTCGTTCAGCACCTCGTCCACGGCGGCGGCCTCGGCCTTGCGGTCGATCCAGCCCGCCGCAGCGAAGCGGTCGATGATCGGGATCGAGGCGTTGGCCCCGCCGGTGAGCCGGAGGAACAGCGCCTCGGTCTTGCGGTCCTCCGGCACCATGCTGATGCCGGCGCGCACCGCGTCCGCCGGCGAGGCGAGCGTGAGCGGCCGGCCGCCGAGCGCAATAGTGCCGCTGTCGACGCCGCGCTCGCCGAAGAGCGCCTCGAAGAGCTCGCGCTGGCCCATGCCCTGGAGCGCGCCGATGCCCAGCACCTCGCCCGGCCAGAGCCGGAACGAGAGGTCGTCCAGCGCGCCCCCGATGGTGAGCCCCTGGCCCTCGAAGGCGGGCGTCGGCGCATCGGCCTGACGGTAGTTCTCGCGCTCCGGATAGATCGCGCCGAGGGAGCGGCCGATGACGAGGCTCACCACCTCGTCGTCGCTCACCTCGTCGATCCCGTAGGAGCCCACGTGCCGGCCGTTGCGGAGCACGGTGAGGCTGCGGCAGAAGCGCCGCACCTCCGCCATCCGGTGCGAGATGAAGACGACGGTCACGCCGTCGGCGTTGAGCCTCTCGATGAGGTCGCCCAGCCAGTCCACGTCGGAGGCGGACAGCGTCGACGTCGGCTCGTCCAGCAGCAGCACCCGGGGCTCCCGCGCCACCGCCTTCGCGATCTCGATCTTCTGGCGGGTCGAGAGCGCGAGGTCGCTCACCATCGCGTTGGGGTCGACGTCATCCATGTCGAGACGGGCGAAGTGCCGGACGACGGCGCGCTTGCTCCCGCGCCGGTCGATCTGCCCTGCCACCAGCGGCTCGTAGGGCAGCAGCATGTTCTGGGTGACGGTCAGATCGTCGATCAGGGTCATTTCCTGAAACGCGGTCTGAATGCCGAACCGGTGGGCACGGGCGGGCCGGCCGATGCTCACGTCCTCGCCGAACACGCGGATGGCGCCCGTGTCCTCGCGGACCAGCCCGGCCAGGATCTTGACGAGTGTGGACTTGCCGGCGCCGTTCTCGCCGATCAGCGCCCGGATCTCGCCCTCCGGAATGGAAAACGTTACGTCGTCGAGAGCGACAGTCGCGTCGAACCGCTTGGAGAGGCCCTCGACCTCAATGGCGGGCGCCGCATCGTTCATGCGTGCCCGCGCGGACGAAAGCGCACCGGGGCCGTGCCTGGCCTGGCTCCGGCCCCGGCGCTACGGTCGTCAGGGATCATGGCGGACGAGCCGCCGACCCCTCAGCTCTCGTCGTCCAGCATCCCTTCGGTGGCCGCGCGGAAGCCGAGCTCGGGCACCTGGGGCGACCAGAAGTCGATGGCATAGTCAGGCGGGACGATGCCGGGCTTGATGGTGTTGCAGCCAGCCGCGAACTCCTCCGCCGTGCCGTTCTCGCAGAGCTTCACGTTGTCCTGCGTGACCTCGACGCCGGTGTACCACCTGAGGTGCGGCACGTCCTCATTGCCGTCGAGAACCTCCATGGCCGTCTTGAAGGTGTAGGACACGGCCCAGAGGCCGGAGCCGATGGACTGGCCCTTCTTGCCGAGCGCGCCTTCGATCCCGGAATCCACCGGCAGCATCTGCAGCCGGTTGCCGTTCGCCGACTCGCCCGCGCACGGGATGATCGGGTTGTCGGGCCACCAGCCGTCCTCCACCTGCATCTGGGAGACGGTGTAGCAGCCGGTCTGCGCCACGATGCCGTCGATTTCGTCCCAGTTCTTGGTGGCCAGCAGCTCGCGCATCTTGAGCCGGGCCTCGGAGTGGCTCCACATGCCCACGAGCTCGGCCAGCACGTTGACCTCGGGATGCCGGGCCACGGCCTGCTTGAAGCCCTTGTGGTGGTCCTCGCCGTAGGAGACGCCGGGCACGCCGGTGATCGCGACGATGTTGCCCTTGCCGCCCATCTGGTCGATCACGTACTGGGTGCGATAGTCGCCGAGGGCGACGCCGTCGATCTTCACGACGTAGGCGCAGGGCTCGGTCACGCCGTTGATCACGGCCACGACCACGCCCTTGTTGCACGCGTTCCTGATGACCTTGTTGAGCGCCGTCGGCGAGATCGGGAAGGCCACGATGGCATCCGCGCCGGCCGCGATCATCGCGTTCATCTGCTGGATCTGCTTCTGCGCGTCGGGGCCCGAGGCCTGCACCCGCAGCTCGACCCGGTCGCGGTACTGCGGCGCCTTGGCCATGGCGATGACGGTGTTCTTCGCCTCCGTCTGCCAGGCGTTGCCGACGTAGCTCATGCTGTAATAGACGAGGTACTTGCCGTCCTCGGTCTTGGCCTCGGCCTTGTCGGCCGTCACCCCGGCGGCGAGCGCGACGGCCACGCCGGCCGCCATCGCCCAGCGGACGAGGCGTTTCGTTGCCCTGATCCTCACCTGTCTCCCTCCCTCATTTGCTGTGCCCTGACAGCGGTTGACTGTCGGTCCGGGAGTGTGACGCCCGCAGCCGGGACGAGTCAATTGCCGCCCCCGTTTCGAGCGGGCGGGGAATTGGGCTAGGCTCCGGCACCGGCCGGGGAGGGGCGGACATGACGGACGCGCGGGACGCCGCAGGCATCGTGGTCGAGACCGACGTCATGGTGAGGATGCGGGACGGCGTGCGCCTCGCCTGCGACGTCTACCGGCCGGCCTCGGGCGGCCCGGTCCCCGCGCTCGTCCAGCGCCAGCCCTACGACAAGCGCGTCGCCCAGACCTACGTCTACGACCACCCGGCGGTCTACGCGCGCCACGGCTACGCCGTCGTGATCGAGGATACCCGCGGGCGCTACGCCTCTGAGGGCACGTTCTATCCCCTCCGCCTCGATGCCGAGGACGGCTACGACACCATCGAGTGGTGCGCGGCCCAGCCCTGGTGCAACGGCCGCGTCGGGAGCTTCGGCTTCTCGATCCCCGGCGTGAACCAGCTACTCGCCGCCGCGCTCAAGCCCCCGCACCTCGTTGCGGCCGTGCCCGGCTTCTATCCGGGCGGCATGTACGAGGGTTTCACCCACGTGGGCGGCACCTTCGGGCTCGCCGCGGTGATGGACTGGGCGCTCATCCTCTCCGGCGAGGCTGCGAAGCGGCGGGGCGACGCGGCGGTCCTCGGCGACATCGGCGCGGCGCAGGCGGTCTGCGGCAAGTGGCCGGCGGCGCTCTCGCTGCGGGACATCCCCTTCCTGGAGACGCCGGACCTGCTCCCCTTCCTCAAGGACTACGTGGACCACCCCACCCTGGGCCCCTACTGGGAGGAATGGGAGATCACGCCCCGGCTCGGGCAGATCGACGTGCCCTGTTTCCACGTGAGCGGCTGGTACGACAGCTTCATCCCGCAGACCATCGCGGCCTACGAGGCGCTGAGCGCCGCCGGCCGGGCCGAGCACCGGCTGCTGGTCGGCCCCTGGTATCACATCCCCTGGACCCAGCAGGTGGGCGCCATCGACTTCGGCGACGAGGCGAAGAACGCCGTCAGCGTCTACGAGCGCGCCTGGTTCGATGCCTGGCTGAAGGACGACCGGAGCGCGCTGGACGCGCTCCCGCCCGTCCGCGTCTTCGTCACCGGGGAGAACCGCTGGCACGATTCCGACACGTGGCCGCTCGCGGGCGCAGGCTCCGAGCGCTGGTATCTCCACAGCGGAGGCCGCGCCAACTCGCTGAGCGGGGACGGCACCCTCGACCGCGAGGCACCGGGCGAGGAGCCGCCGGACTTCTTCATCTACAACCCCTTCGATCCGGTCCCGAGCCTCGGCGGCCACTCCTGCTGCCTGCCACAGGTGGCGCCCATGGGGCCGATGGACCAGCGCCCGGCCGAGTACCGGAACGACGTGCTGGTCTACACCTCGGCCCCGCTGGATGCGCCCTCCTTCGCCGCCGGCTTCGTCACGGCGCGGCTGAGCGCCGCGACCAGCGCCGCCGACACCGACTTCACGGTCAAGCTCTGCGACGTGGAGCCCGACGGGCGCTCGATCAACCTCTTCGAGGGCGTGATCCGCGGCCGCTTCCGCGAGAGCCGCAGGGCCGAGGTGCCGCTGGTGCCCCACCGGGTCTACGCGTTCGACATCGACGTGGGCGTGATCTGCCACCTCTTCCGCGCGGGCCACCGCGTCCGGGTCGAGGTCTCGAGCAGCAACTTCCCGGCCTTCGACCGCAACCCCAACACCGGCGGGCCCATCGGGGCCGAGCACGCCTTCGACCTCCAGCCCGCGCACCAGACCGTGTTCCACGAGGGCGCCCGCCCCTCGTTCATCGACCTGCCGGTCGTCCGCCGGCCGTAACCGCCCAGAGAAGGAGACAAGGATGGCCGACGACCGCACCCACCTCACGCCTGCAAGCGAAGCCTGGATGAGCGGCCGACCGGCCTCGGCGGCGGTCAGCGCAGGCGATCTCGTGTTCCTCTCAGGCCAGGCGAGCGTGACCGACGATGGCCGGGTGAGCGATGCGGGCGATGCGGCAGCCCAGGCGCGGAACGCCTTCGCCCGCGTTGCCGGCGTGCTTGAGGCAGCCGGCGCCGGCATGGACGACGTGCTCGACGTGATGACCTTCCACAAGGACCCGCGGAGCATGGATGCCGCCTTCGCCGCCGGCCGCGAGGTCTTCTCCGCGCCCTTCCCGGCGTGGACCGCGCTCGGCATGGTGGGCGGCCACGACCCGGGCCTCGAGGTCGTCGTGCGCGTGGTCGCCCACGCGGGCTCCGCTGAGAAGAAGGGCGTGACGCCCGCAGGCTTCGGCTGGATGGAGGGACTGCCGGTCTCCGCCGCCTGCCGCAAGGGCGACTATCTCTTCACCAGCGGCATCGTCGCCGCCGACGATGGCGGCAACGTGGTGGCGCCCGCCAACCACATGGCGCAGGCGCGCTTCTGCTACGACCGGCTCAAGGACGTGATGCAGGCGGCGGGCGGCTCGCTCGACGATATCGTCGACATGATCTGCTTCAATCACGACGCCCGCGGCATGGATGCCGCCGTCGATACCTGGTGCAACGAGACCGTCCAGGGGCTCCCCATCGGCGAGGCCACGTCCTATACCGCGATCGGCATGACCGGCCTCCACCGCATGGGCCAGGTCGGCTGCTACCGTGCCATCGCAGATTTCAGCGAAGGCCCCCGCGTCGCGTACAACCTGCCGAGCGTTCACTGGCACGACCAGCGCATCTCCGGCGCGAGCCGCAAGAAGAGCGGGCGGCTCATCGGCATCTCGGGCCAGGTCGCCTCCGACGGGCAGCAGAACATCATCGCGCGCGGCGACGTTGCCTCCCAGGCGCACTACTGCTTCAGCCAGATCCGGGGCGTGCTGGAGAAGCATGGCGCCGGCCTCGACGACATCGTGGAGATCGTCTCCTTCCACAAGGATCCGCGGGCCTGGGAGACCGTGATGGGCGTCGGCCGCGAGCTGTTCCGGCCCGGCCACGGCCCGGCCTGGACGCCGATCGGCTGCACCGGCCTCTACCTCGAAGGCTACCTCCACGAAATCTACGCCATCGCCATGGTGTGAGCGCCGCGCTTGCCAGGGAGAAACCGATGATCACGCTGCACAACCCGGATACGGTCGTATCGCCCGCGTCGTTTTACAGCCAGGCGGCGGAGGTGGGGCCTGCCAGGCGCTGGCTCCACATCTCGGGCCAGGTCGGCGCCGCGCCGGACGGCACGCTGGCGGAAGGCTTCGAGGCGCAGAGCGACCAGGTCTGGCGCAATATCGCGGCCCTGCTCGCCGCCGCCGGCATGGGCATGGAGAACCTGGTGATCGTGCGCGCGCTGCTGGTGGACCGCGCCCACCTGGGCGCCTATCGCGAGATCAGAGACCGCCACCTCGCCGGCCACCAGGCGGCTTCGACGCTGCTCATCGTCGCCGGCCTCGCCGACGAGCGCTGGCTGATCGAGATCGAGGCGCTGGCCGCCGCCGAGGCCTGATCGGGCGGCAATCAGTCGGCTTCGGCGCCCGCGCCGGCGCCGTTCTCGGCCGAGGTGATGGCGCACTCGGATTCGCGCCACCAGAGCGCCTCCAGATCGGTGACGTCGACGCCGCGGTCCCAGATCCGCGCCTTCACCGGGCCGATGTCGGTATCCAGCGTCTGGTCGAGGTACTTGCCCTTGTAGATCGTCGCCCCACTGGTGCACGGCAGCGTATTGACACCCGGCTCGTCGATGGCGACGCCGTGCGGAGCGAGCCTGACGCGCTCCGCCCGCACCGCGACGCAGGCGGCGGCGCCCTTCTCCGCCGGGCCGGCGCCGCTCCAGGCGCCGCTGATCACGTGGCCGCCGATGCGCACGCTGGCCGTGCCGTTCTGCACGCTCTCGATGGTCCCTTCGAGCAGGTTCTCCACCCCCATGAAGTCCGCCACGAAGCGGGTCGCCGGCCGGTCGAACAGGTCGGTCGGCGGCCCCTCCTGCACGATGCGTCCGCGCCGCATCAGGATGATCCGGTCGCTCATGGTGAGCGCCTCTTCCTGGCTGTGCGTGACATAGATGAAGGTGAGGCCGAGCTTCTCGTGCAGGTCGAGAAGCTCCACCTGCATGTCGACGCGGAGCTTCTCGTCCAGCGCTCCCAGCGGCTCGTCGAGGAGCAGGATCGCGGGCTCCGTCACCAGTGCGCGGGCCAGGGCCACCCGCTGACGCTCGCCGCCCGAGAGCTGATGGACGCGGCGGCCGTACTTGTCCCCGAGGCGCACCAGGGCGAGCGCGTCCTCCGCCCGCTTGCGGCGCTGATCCTTGTCGATGCCGCGCACGCGCAGCCCGTACTCGACGTTCTGGCCGACCGACATGTGGGGGAAGAGCGCGTAGTGCTGGAACACGGTCGTGCAGTTGCGCCTGGACGCCGGAATGGCCGAGACGTCCTCGCCGTCGATGGCGATACGCGCGATCCGGGTAGGGCGCTCCAGTCCTGCGACGATCCTGAGCAGCGTCGTCTTGCCCGAGCCGCTCTCCCCCAGCAGGGTCAGGAACTCGCCGCGGCGCGCCGTGATCGACACGTCGTTGAGCGCCACGACCTCGCCGAAGCGGTGGGTCGCGTGCTCGACCTGCAGGATGTGGTCGCCGTCGGCCGCGGCGGTACGCGGCGTTGCGACTTCGCTATTTGCCATCTCGGCCTCCTCCGAAGGCAAGCTTGATCGCGAGGAAGGTCAGCCCGATGCTCACGATCGTCACCAGCGTACTCATCGCATAGATCAAGGGCACGGTCGTGTTGTGCGCGCCCGATTGTATCCACAGATAGAGCGGCAGCGTGTCCTGCCCTGCGCGCATGAAGATGCTGAAGGGCAGCTCGTTGAACGACAGCAGAAAGCCGAAGAAGCCCGCGGCGAAGATGCCGGGCTTCAGGATCGGCACCTCGATCTGCCAGAAGCGCTGCCAGCGGCTGGCGCCGAGATCTTCCGCCGCCTCCATCAGCCGCGTGTCGAAGCGCGACGCCACCACCAGCATCGCCAGCAGGGCGAAGGGGAAGGCCCAGACGAAATGGGCCACCGCCAGCGACCAGACCCCCATCTTCACGTGGATCACCAAGCGATACCACATGAAGAGCCCGACGCCGGCCACGATGCCCGGCACCATCAGCGGCATGAGGAAGCCGATGAGCAGCGGCCCGCGCCGCTTCACCCGGGGCAGCACCGGCCCCACGATCAGCGCGCCGATCACGCACGCCGCCGAGGTGGCGAAGGCGAGCCCGATCGAGAGCAGCAGCGGATCGCCGACCCGGAAGTTGCTGCCGTAGGCCTCGCCGTCGCGCTGCGCGATGTCGGCGTAGATCACGTCCTCGTACCAGGTGAGCGTCCAGTCGCCCGGAATGCCGGTGAGCGGCTCGCCGCTGATCGAGAGGATCATCAGCCAGACGATGGGCAGATACAGGATGAACAGCACGCCGTAGCCGAAGAAGAGCCCGGTGCCGTTCGGCAGCCCGTCGACGAAGCGGCGCCAGAAGGGCGGGCGCACCCGCGCGTAGGTGATGGTCTCGGTGGGCGCGGTCATCGTCATCGCCGCAGGTTCGCGAAGACTTCGTTGAGGCCGCCCACGGGGCGGAGCGCGGCCCAGAGCACGACCTGGAAGGCCAGCATGATGGCAAGCACGACAGCCGCAAGGGCTGCGGCGACCAGGAAGTTCGAGACTCCGATCAGACTCTGCACCTGGGCGCTCAGCATCAGCACGTTGTTGCCGCCCATGTGCTGCGCCACCACCGTGTCGCCCAGCATGGGGATGAAGGTGAAGACGAAGCCGGCAACCACGCCCGGCAGTGCGAGCGGGAAGATGATGTGCACGAGAGTCCTGAAGCGATGCGCGCCGAGGTCGTTGCTGGCCTCGAGAAAATCGTTGTCGATCAAGCTGATGGAGAGAAAGATCGGCCACACCATGGTGGGAAAGAAGAAACCCAGAAAGCCGAAGTGCACGGCGAACTCGGAGAAGATCAGCCAGGTCACGGGCTCGTCCACCACGCCGATGCCGAGCAGCGCCTGATTGACCACGCCGTTGATGCCGAAGACGGAGCGCCAGACGATGACGCGGGCCGCCGGGCTCAGGAAGAAGGGCACGGTGAGCGCAGTGAAGGTGAGGAGCCGCACCGTGTTGTTCTTGCACCCCTTCGCAAGCCAGAGCGCGAAGGGGAACGCGATCAGCAGCTCGATGACGGTGATCGTCGCCGCGATGCGCACCGAGCGCGAGAGCAGGTCGACGCCGCCGTAGGAGAAGAAGCGCTCGTACTGCAGGAATGTGGGGTCGATGTTGATCCTGATCCCCCGGCCCTGGAAGAACGAGACCAGGATGATCGCAAGCAGCGGGATGACGATGCCGCCGAACCAGACGACGCTGAAGCCCGAGAGCGACCACACGCCGGCCGGCAGACGCGGCACCAGGCGGCGTATGAAGTCCTCGTTTGCGGGTAGCGCGGCGGCCATCGCAGCTTAGCCGAACGGGGCGGGGCCCGCCCCGCCGGATCGTCCGGCGGAGCAGGCCCGGCCCGCAAGCGAAGCGAACTCTACGCGTTGAGCACGCGGTCCATCTGCGCCTGCATCTCCTGCAGGTGCTCGGGCACCGCGCTGAACCAGAAGTCCTCCTTGGCGAACTTCAGCTTCATCTTCTCCTGGGCGGCATCCATGTCGGCCGAGATGTCGCCGATCTCGTTGCGCTCGGCGTACTCGACGGCGAGGTCCGGCCGGCCGTTGAGGTAGCCGCGCAACGGCGTGATGGTGGACGCGTAGCCCCCGCTCAGGAACCACTGGAGGGCCGTGTAGACCTCCTCGAGATTGCCGCGATCCTCGACCTGCGAGGGGATGTACGCCGCATGGAGCCACTTGGTGTAGAACTCCTGGGCGTTGGCGTAGACCCAGTCGCCGCCGGCCTTGTTGGCCTCGCGCACCGCCGGCTCCCAGCAGCGGATGGCATCGACCTCGCCGTTCTTCATGTCGGCAACCTGGTCGTCGAAGATCTTCCAGAAGTTGCGGAACTGACCGGCCTGCTTGCGCCCGATCAGGAAGTCGGCGGTCGCCCGCGCCTCTTCCGGCGAGGGGTTGAGGATGTCCGCCACCTCGAGCTGGCCTGAGTTCTTGAGGTAGGCCAGCGCCTCCCAGAGGTAGATGTAGTTGTCGCCGGTGGAGGACCGGCCCATGGTCTTCTCGCTCTCGAAGACCAGCGACCAGGAGGCTTCCTCCGGCGGGCGCGGCTCGTTCAGCTTGGCCGGCAGATAGCCGAAGCTGTCCGCGTTCATGGCGAGCGGCAGACCCCAGACCTTGCCGCCGTCCGGGCTCAGGTCACGCACCAAGTAGGGAATGCCCTTGATGCTGTCCGGCATCCCGGCCCAGTTGGACATGGCGCCGGTCTCGGCCTGGATGATGTAGCCGCCGTCGATCAGGCTCTGCTCGACGCCTGAGAGCGTCGAGATCAGGTCGAACCGGTCGCCGGCGTCGTTGACCTCGACCTCGGTGAGGAAGATGCCGGGATCGTCCTTGATCACCGTGTCTTCCATCTTGAGGCCGGTGTCGGCCTCGAAGCGGGTCCAGTCGCCCGGGATCATGGTGGGCGCCGTGAAGAGCATGCGGATCACGCCCTTCTCCTGCGCCTTGGCCCGGCGCGTGAGGCCCTGCAGCACCGCCGGCGCGCCGGCGATCACCGCGCCGGCCGCCGCGCCCTTGATGAAGTGGCGCCGCGAAAGCGGAAAGTAGAGATGCTTGCTGTGCTTGCCCTTGCGTTCGGTCATCGGGTCCTCTCCCTGCAGTCGTCAGTGATCGTATGGGCGCGGCCCCACACCAGCGGCGGCGCGGGACGCGGCGAGTGCGGGCATGGTGACCGGTTTGGGGACGCCGAACAAGTCCGCCACCGGCTTCCTCAATGATCGAAGTGGTAGACGATCTCGTCGAAGCGGTCGCGCGGGAAGGTGAAGACGAAGACCAGCGGGTCCCTGCCGGTGCAGCGGACAGCGTGGTGGGCGTCGGGCGGGATGTAGACCGCCGAGCCCGGCCCCAGCGCCTGCCGGCGGCCCTCGATCTCCATCTCGCCCTGGCCGCTGACGATGTAATAAGTCTCTGCCGGCTCGTGGTGGTGGCGCTTCAGTTCCCCGCCGGGCACGATCTCGGCGATGCCGGTAACGAGGCCCGCGCTCTCCGTCCGCTCGCCCGCGACCAGCAGCTTCCAGCGAATGCCCTTGCCGGTGGCGAGGCCTGAATCCGCGCCGCCCTCCCAGTCGAGGGCAGCCTGATCGACGAAGGCGGGCTTCGGCGCGCTCATCGTCCCCACCGTCCGCGCCCTGCCGCGATCGCGGGGCGGTGCGTGCCCCGCGGTGTCAGCCGACTCTGTTGCACGGATTCTCGGGCGGCTCGCCCGCCAGCACGCGCACCACCTCCTCGGCGCCGCGCCGCCTCAGCTCCGCCAGCGACGCGTCGGAGGAAAACGCCACGTGGGGCGTCGCGATCACGTCCGCCCGCGCCACGAGAGCGGCGGGCGGGCTCGGCTCGCCCTCCACCACGTCGAGGCCCGCGCCGGCGAGGCTGCCGGCATCGAGAGCAGCGATCAGCGCGTCGTTGTCGACCACCGGCCCCCGGCTCACGTTGATGAGGAAGGCCCCCGGCTTGACGCGGGCGAGGAAGGCCGCGTCCACCAAGTGGTGCGTCTCGTCGGTGAGCGGCAGGTGGACGATGACGATGTCGGCCTCGGCAGAGAGCGCATCGAGCCCGACCATGCGCACCGGCACGCCCTCCGGCGGAGCGGCGATGTCGTGGCCCAGCACCGTCATGCCGAGCGCATCCAGCTTGCGCGCGGTGCACCGGCCGATGCGCCCCAGCCCGAGGATGCCGGCGGTGAGCGTCGCGCCCCGCCGAAGCCTCGCGCCCGAGGGGTCCCACTTGCCGCCCTTCACCGCGTGGTCGAGCTGCGCGATGCCGCGAAACCACGCGTAGGCCAGCGCCACCGCGTGGTCAGAGACCTCTTCCACGCAGTAGTCCGGCACGTTGGCGACCCAGGCGCCGCGCGCGGTCGCCGCCTCCATGGCGATGTTGTCGAGGCCTACGCCCAGCCGCTGCACGATCCTGAGCGCCGTCGGGCGGCGGATCGCTTCGGCCGAGATGTCCGCCCAGCAGGTGAGGATGGCGGCGGGGTCGTGCTCGGCCACCATGGCCTCCACGGCCGCAGCCGGGCTCGGCTCCGAAGGGCCCGTGACCAGCCTGTGGCCGGCACCCTCGATCACGCCCCGCTCGATGCCGACGTCCGGCCAGGCGAAGTCGGTCTGGAGTACGGTCGCCATGCCTCACTCTCCTTCGCGGCGTGGAGCGAACGCCCCGGATCCGCCCGCGCAGCTTCGATCCGTCAGAGGGCGTTCTTGCAGAACCTGCCCTCCTTCATGATGACGGGGATGTGACGGCCCTGCTCCTGCAGCAGCCCGAGGTCGCCGAGCGGGTCGCCGTCCACCACCAGGATGTCCGCCAGCGCGCCCGGCGCGATGGTGCCGAGCTCGCCCGCGCGCTGGACCAGCGCGGCGTTGACCGAGGTCGCGGACCGCAGCACGTCGACCGGCGCCAGCACCTGGCTCCGGATCAGGAACTCCTGGCTCTGGCGATCCTGCAGCGTCCCCAGCAGGTCGGTGCCGAAGCCCATCGGCACGCCGGCATCGCGGCAGACCTCGAGCGAGCGCAGGCCGTCCGCGCCGAGCCCCTGGAGCTTGTCGGCATAGACCTTGGGCAGCCCGATGTCGGCGCCTGATTCGAGCATGGCGAAGAGGGTCACCAGCGTCGGCACGACGAAGGCTCCGGCCGCCGCCACCGCCTTTGCCGCGTCGGGGTCGATCTGGGTGCCGTGCTCGATGGAGCGCACGCCGAGCTCCGCGCAGCGGCGCGCCGCGTTGGCCGTGTGCGCGTGCGCCATCACGTAGGTGCGCCGCGTCGCGGCCTCCTCCACGCCGACGCGGATCTCCTCGTCGGAGTACTGATCCATCCAGAGCGGGTCGGTCGGCGAGAGCACGCCGCCCGAGACCATCATCTTGATCTGGTGCGCGCCCTTGCGCAGATGCTCGCGCACCGCCTTGCGGACCGCATCGACGCCGTCGGCAACCTCCGAGACCGGCCCGTGGTAGGCGGCGCAGCCGCAGGGCTCGAAGCTCATCTGCTTGCGCATGTCGCCGTGGCCGCCGGTCTGGCTCAGCGCCTTGCCCGCGAAGAAGATGCGCGGGCCCTCGATCAGGCCGCGCTCCACCGCCAAGGCCAGGCCGAGGTCGGCGCCGCCTGCGTCGCGGACCGTGGTGAACCCCCGCCGGAGCGCGCCCTCCAGACTGTGCCGCGCCTGCTGGTAGAGCAGCGACGCCGGAATGTCCTCGATCGCGGGCACGTCGATCTCGACGAGGAGCGCATGGAAGTGGGCGTCGATCAGCCCCGGCATCAGCGTGCGCCCGCCGCAGGCCACGCGTGCCGCCTCCGCCGGTGCGCGGACCGTGCCGTCGGCGACCTCCCTGATGCGGCCGTCCTCCACCACCACGCTCGCGTTCTCGCGCGGCTCGGCCGAGACCCCGTCGAAGACCCTGCATCCCTCGAAGACGATCGTCACGATGCTGCTCCTTTGCCTACCACGCCAGACCGTAGGCCGGCCGCCTGGGGTCGGCACCCCCTGAAATCGTGCCCCGCGCGAGATCCTGCACGAGCACGCACATGGCGCCTGCCGGCCAGGCCCACTCCGGCCACCATTCCACCCCGTGCCCCCACGCGGCGAGCGTCTCGCCGGTGGCCTCCGGAATGCGCGCCTCCAGCATGAGCTTGCCCGGATGATACTCGTGCGGCTCGAAGGAGTTGGGGAAGCTCATGGTGGCGAAGCGCGGCGCCTCGACGGCGGCCTGCGGGTTCATGCCGTATGCCACGATGTTCACGAAGGTCTGCAGCATCGCCTGGATCTGAACGTCGCCGCCCGGCGTACCGAAGGGCATGACGAAGGCGCCCTCCTTGATCGCGAGCGCCGGGTTGGGCGTGAGCCGGGGCCGCTTGCCGGGCGCCACGCTCGACGTGTGTGCCGGGTCGGCCCAGGACTGCGCGCCCCGCGACGACGCGCAGAGCCCGGTGCCGGGGATCACCGGCGTGTCGAAGGAGACATCGCTCGGCGTCGCAGAGAAGACGTTGCCCTCCGCATCGATGGTGCAGACGTAGGAGGTGTCGTGCGCGGCCTCCAGCGGTGCCGTCGAGGCCGCCCCCTCCGTGCAGGCAGTCGTCGCGAGACCCTCCGCCGGATCGCCCGCCGGCGGCAACGCGGGCCACGCCTCGCCCGGCCGGATGAGGGCGCGGCGCCGTTCGGCGTAGTCGTCCGAGAGCAGCGCCGCCATCGGCACGTCGACGAAGCGGGGGTCGCCGATCCAGCGCTCGCGGTCCGCAAACGCGAGCTTCAGCGCCTCGGCCATCGTGTGCAGCGCGTCCGCGCTGTTGTGGCCCATCGCCGCCAGCGCCTTCATGTCGATCAGACGGAGCGCCTGCAGCAGCGTCGGCCCCTGGCACCAGGCGCCGCAGGCGTAGACGTCGACGCCATCGACCGAGACCCGCTCGGGCGGCTCCACCGCCACGCGGAAGGAGGCGAGGTCGTCGGCCGTGAGCAGGCCGCCGTTCTCGCCGTGGTACGTGGCGATGGCGGCGGCGATGTCGCCCCGGTAGAAGGCGTCTCGCGCCGCCGCGAGGCCGGCAGCCCGGTCGCCGCCGGCGGCGCGCTCCTCGTCCGCCATGTACTGGAGCGAGCGCCCGAGGTCGGCCTGGCCGAACACATCGCCGACGGCAGGCGGGCTGCCGCCCGGCAGGTAGATCGCCGCGTTGGAGGGCCAGCGGGCGTAGTTCTCCGCCTTCTTCGCGATCACGCTCGCCATCAGCGGGTACATGACGAAGCCAGCGCTCGCGAGCCTGATCGCCCCCGCCGCCACCTCGCCGAAGGTCATCGTGCCGTGGCGTTCCAGCGCGGTGATCCAGGCGTCGGGCGCGCTCGGCACGACCGTGCGCAGGAGGCCCACCGGGATGTTCCCGTCGTGCTCGCGCTGGAAGAGGTCGGGCGTCACCGCGCTGGGCCAGGTGCCAAGCCCGCTGATGGTCTCCACCTGCCCCGTCTTCGCGCTGTAGAGGATGATCGGGGCGACGCCCCCGACGTTGACGAGATCGCTGTGCACCACGCCGAGCGCGATACCGGCCGCCACGCCCGCGTCGATGGCGTTGCCGCCCCCCTCAAGGATCGCGAAGCCCGCCTGCGCGGCCAGGTAGTGCCCGGCGACGATGCCGTGCCTGTGGCCGCGGATCACGGGCCTGAGCGCGTCGATCGCCTCGGGGTCGAAGGTCGCGTACTCGTTCTGGCGCTTGCTCATGGCTATTCCTGGTTGGCGAGGTCGACCAGGCAGGCGGCGAGCGTCCGCGCGCCCGCGGCGAGGTCGGCGGGCGTGGCGTTCTCCGCCTCGTTGTGGCTGACGCCGCGTTCGCAGGGCACGAAGATCATGCCGGTCGGGCAGAGGTGGTTGATGTGGCCCGCGTCGTGGCCCGCGCCCGACGGCATCCGCATCACCGAATGGCCGAGGCGCGCGGCGTAGCCCTCTACCATGTCGATCACCGCCGGGTCGAACTGGAGCGGCGCGTTGTCGATGGTGGGCCGGATGCTGACCGCGCAGCCTTGCGCGTTGACCTTGCAGACCGGCTCGATGTTGGGCTTGATCCGGGCGATCACCGCCGGGTCGGGATGGCGGAAATCGATGGTGAAGAGCACGCGGCTCGGCACCGTGGCGGGCGAGCCCGGATGGCACTCGAAGCGGCCGACGGTGAAGCGTGTCGTGTCGGTCTCGTCGGCCATCAGCCCGCCGAGCGCGTGGACCATGTGGGCCGCCGCCTTGAGCGCGTCCTTGCGCGCCTTGAGCGGTGTGGTGCCGGCATGCGCCTCCTCGCCCCTCACTTCCACGGTGTACCAGTAGAGGCCCTGAATCCCGGTCACGGCGCCGATAGTCGTGCCGGCGTTCTCCAGCCGCGGCCCCTGCTCGATATGCGCCTCGACGTAGGCCGCGAAGGGGTGGCCGAAGGGGCGCTGCTCCAGCCCCGGCGTGGAGGCCAGCGTCTCCGCGAGCGCGTCTTCGAGCGTCACCCCCTGAAGGTCCACCAGACCAAGCTGGTCCTCGAGGCTCAGCACGCCGGCGAACACCGCGGAGCCCATGGCGCCCGGCTGAAAGCGCCCGCCTTCCTCGTTGGTCCAGGCGACGAGGTCGATGGGCCGCTCGGTCTCCACCCCGGCGCGGGCGATGGCCTCCAGCGCCTCGAAGCCGCCGACGACGCCGTAGGCGCCGTCGAACCTGCCGCCGCGCGGCTGGCTGTCGAGGTGGCTCCCCGTCACCACCGGCGCCGCATCGGCCTGCCTGCCGGGCAGGCGGATATAGAGGTTCGCGATGCCGTCGGTCGCGACCTCGAAGCCGAGATCGCCCGCCCACTCCACCATCAGCCTGCGGGCGCGCCGGTCCTCGTCCGAGAGCGCGGCACGGTTGACGCCGCCCTTCTCGGTCGCCCCGATCTCCGCCATCGCCATCTGGCGCGACCAGAGCCTCGCCTCGTCCACCGCCGCCGCCGCCGCGAGCGCCTCGGCCTTTGCGTCCATCGCCCACCTCCCGCCCGGCAACGTAGTGCACGGAGGGGCGCAAGCAAAGCAGGCGCGGCCCGCTCAGCCCCGCTTGCGGCAGAGCGTGAGGCCGTCGCCCACGGGCAGCATGACCATCGTCACCCGCTCATCCGCCTTGATCTTCTTGTTGAGCGCGTCGACCACCGGGGCGTTCTCCCCCCAGCGGTCGGGCTCCGCGATCTGGCCCATGTGGAAGGTGTTGTCGAGCAGGATCAGGCCGCCGGGGCGGACGAGGGCGAGGCAGTGCTCGTAGTAGATGTCGTAGCCCGACTTGTCGGCGTCGATGAAGGCGAAGTCGTACGCGCCCTCCAGGCCGTCCGCGCGCAGCGCCGCCAGAGTCTCCCTGGCGTCGCCGAGGCGGAGATCGATTCGCGCGGCGAGCCCCGCCTCCGCCCAGAAGCGCCGCGCGGTCTCGGTGTAGTCCGCGCTGATGTCGAGCGCCGTGAGCCTGCCGCCGGCGCCCATCGCCTCCGCCACCGCGAGCGCGCTGTAGCCGGTGAAGACGCCGACCTCCAGCGCGCGCCTGGCCCCGGTCAGCTCCACCAGCAGCGCCATCAGCGCGGCCTGCTCCGGCGAGATCTGCATCATCGCCATCTCGTGGCGCGCGGTCTCCTCGCGAAGCCGGCGCATGGCCGTGCTCTCGCGCACGCCGTGGGCCTGGAGGTAGTCGTGCAGCGCATCCGTCAGCGCGGGCGGGCGGGCGGACATGGAGCCTCCTGCAGGTGGCGGGCTAGCGCGCGGCGCGCCAGACGAGACCCAGCGCCTCGATCACGTCCAGCGTGCGCGCGACGTAGTGGTCGCGCACCACGAAACGGCTGTCGCCCCGGCCGGTCAACTCGCGCTCGAGGCAGTCGATCAGGCGCCTGAGGCGGCGGTGGTGCAGGCCGAGCCGGCGCTGGATCGGGTCGGTGACGACGCCGGAGAACGCGCCGACCACGGCGCCCGCCGCCAGCAGGCCGCCGGTGAGACCAATGGTGAGCGCGGCCGGCGCCGCCGCGGGGAAGACGCCGTACCAGAGCGCGCCCGCCCCGCTGCCGAGCGGAAAGCCCGCGATCGCCGCGTTCTGCACCAGCACCTGCGCCGTCGCCGGGCCGAGCGACATCATCCCCGGCGTGAACTTCTTGAAGACGAAGGCGCCGACACCGGCGCTCACGGCTGCCGTGGTGAGGTCGGCGGCGGCGACCCGCGTGCCCTCGTAGGTGCTGGCCGCACCGGTGAGCCAGGCGCGGAAGGCCTCTTGCTCCGCCGGCGAGCGAAAGCCGTCTCCGCCCTCCGACATGATGCGGGGGTCGCGCAGGATCTCGTCGGCCAGCGCATCCCGCTCCGAGACCCGCTCGCCCTGCCTGAACGGAAGCTCCAGCAGCTCGGTGTAGATGCGCCACTCCAGCTCCCGCGCGACATCGGTCTGCAGGAAGTAGCGGCGGCTGTCGAGCCAGTCGGCGGCCGGCGCGAGGCCCGCGCGCCGCGCGAGCCCGGCGCTCACCCGTGCGGCGAGGTGGGGCGCCGCGAGAGCCAGGTTGGCCGGCGAGCGCAGCAGGTCCAGGCCGAGCGCGCGGCGGTGCAGCCGGAGCGCGCCGAGAAGGGAGAAGTTGCGGTCCACGAAGTCGTCGATCCTCGCCCGCCGCGCGGCGCAGTAGCGCGCGGCAGCCTCGTCGACGATCCGCCGCGCCGCCGCATCGCGCTCCCCGCCTTCGGGCGCCCCGACAGAATCGACGGAGGTCTCGCTCATGGGGCCTGTGCCGCGCCCGCCCCTAGCCCGCATGTCTCACCATCAGCACGGTCACGCGCATCGTCGCACATGATCGTTCCTGCTTACCCCTGACTCTCATCCAGCGATCAGTGTTTGGTAGGGCATGGGGCCGGTTCGTGCGGCGCTATGGACGAAGCGGGGGATCATGGTGTTGAGGTGGCAGCGCCGATTGTAGCGCCAGTCGAAGCTGGCGGTATAGCACTCGGCATGGTCGGGGCCGAGTTTTCGGCAAGTGTCAACGGCGGCACGTCCGTGCAGGCGCCGGCTGCAGGCCGGGTGCCGTGAGCGAAAAAACGGCTAGAGTGTTGCCGCCCCAAGCGGGAACACTCTAGCGGAGGGAACAAGCGGCTCATGACGAGCTGGCGCAACCGCAAGACCCTGATCCTCGGCCGCACCGACACGATGGGCCTGCTCGAGCCCGGCGAGCAGAGGTAAAGGCGACGCGAGAGGAGGGCGCCATGACGCTCGAGATCACGCCCGTCGACGCTACTCTCGGGGCGACGGTGAGCGGCGTGCGGCTGGACGCGCTCGACGACGAGACCT
>JAPPMY010000236.1 GCA_028818855.1 Rhodospirillales bacterium | reverse complement strand
CGATCAGCGCCCAGTTGGGATCGGACGAGCGGGTGTTGCGCGCGAAGATCCAGATATCGGTGACCCGCTCGATCAGGCTGGAGTCGCCGCCGACCTCCTCGCCTTCCTTGTCCCGCACCACGTTGATCTGCTGGCTCACGAACTTCACCGTCACCCGGGCGGTGCTGGAGCGCATCTCGGCGCTGATGATCTCGGCTGCATCGAGGGCCACGATGGTCGTCTCCTGCACGTGGCCTTCGGCCATCCGGTCGCGGATGGCGGCCGCGAACTCGTCATAGACGTCGTCGCCCAGCAGGGGCCGGAGCGTCGCGGTGTCGCCCTTGGCGAAGGCGTCCACGACCATCTCGAACGCCGCCTGCGCGCCCTGAACGAAGCGGCGCGGCGAGAACTCGTGATCCGCCCGCCTGATCTGCTCGAGGCCGGCCCTGAGACCGCTCACCGCTTCGTCCTGGTCCGGCGCGGCCTCTCTCCGCCCGGCGCGCACAGGCCGCGGCTGCGCGGGCTCCGTCGCCATGTCGTCGGCCGGCACGTCCTGCGGCGCTTCGCGCGCGGGTCTGGTCCGGTCCGGCAAATGAACGATCTCGCCCTGGGGCTGGGCCTGGTTCTCCTCGGGCGCCTCCTCCGACCGGGCGAAGCGGTCGGCGTGGCGCTGGCGCTGCTGGCCGGTCCGCCGCCCGAGCACGCCGCGCAATCTCAGGATGATGAAGATCGCGATCAGCGCGAAGAAAATGATGTCGTAGAACTGAAATCCGTCGGACATGTTCCGAACCTTGTGGGCAGGCGGCGTTCCGTCGCACAATGGCTGCCGAATACGGCCACCGATCCCCGGGCCCCCGTCGTCGGCGGCGCTCGCCGGTTACCCCGGCGCGGGCGCCGGTTCCGCCCAAGCCCGGCGCGGGGAGCCGACACGGCTCAACATAGGTAGAGCGCCGCGCGAGCGCAAGCACGGAGCACACCTCTTCGATGCCCTTTATCCTGCTCCTGTTGGCGGTTCCCGTCGGCGAGGTCTTCATATTCCTCGAAGTCGGGGGCGTCATCGGAACATGGCCGACGATCGGCCTGATCGTCGGCACCGCCGTGATCGGCGGCATGATCCTGCGCTGGCAGGGCTTGCAGACACTGGCGCGGGCGCGCCGGCAGCTCGCGGCGAACCGGCTGCCGGTGGCAGAGATGGCCGAGGGCGCGGCGCTGGCGCTGGCCGCCGTGCTGCTGCTCACGCCCGGCTTCTTCACCGATGCGCTGGGAACGCTGTTGCTCTTCCCGCCGCTCCGCCGCAGTCTGCTGCGCCGGCTGATTGCCCGGCTCGCGCCCCATGCCCGCCAGGCTGGCCCCGGTGCCGGCCCCGGACCGGGCGGCGACGGCGCGCGGGTCATCGACGGCGAATACACAGTGCTCGACGACGCGCCCGAGCCCGGCCCCCCAAGTGCGCGGCCCCACGGAGGAAATAGATGACGGCTGACGAGACCGGCACGGAGACACCACCCACACCCGCACCTTCCGGCAATGGCGGCAACGGCCAGACCCCGGCCGCCGAGGGGGCTGCCCAGGAGGCGCAGGACACGCGGCCCCAGCTCGGGATCAGGACCCAGTACATCAAGGATCTCTCGTTCGAGAACCCGTCGGCCACCAACCGGCCGCCGGAGGCCGAACGCGCGCCCGATATCGCGGTCAACGTGCAGGTGAGCGTGCGCAGGCTGGACGAGACGACCTTCGAGGTCACGCTGCAGATCACGGCCAACGCGCGGCACCAGGAGAAGCCCGTCTTCCTCGTGGAGCTGACCTATGCCGGGATCTTCACTCTCGTCGGCATCCCGCAGGAGGCGCTCGAGCCGACGCTGCTGGTCGAGTGCCCGCGCCTGCTCTTCCCCTTCGCGCGGCGCATCGTCGCCGACGTCACCCGCGACGGCGGCTTCCCGCCGCTGCTGCTGGGCCCGATCGACTTCCTCGCCCTCTATCGCAACGGGCAGGCCCAGGCCCAAGCGCAGGCGGCGCAGGCCCCGGCCACCCAGGGCCAGCCTCCGAGTGGAGGTGCGGCTTAGGCCGGGAGGCGCTGCCTCACCGGGTCACACGCGCAGGTCGCCGCGCGCCGCCGGATTGACCGATCCGGCGCTCCTCCCCCTCAGAACCGCACGTTGACGGTGAGGAAGAAGGTGCGCCCCCAGCCGGCTGCGGTGGGCCCATCCACGCTGCTGGGGTTGGCGGTGTCCACCGTGAGGCTTTCGTCGGTGAGGTTGAACACGCCGGCTGCAACCCGTCCGCCTTGCAGCCCCAGGGGTTCCTTCCACTCCAGCGCCACGTCGTGGCCTGTCCAGGACTTGAATTCTCCGGTCTCCGACCGGTTCTTGAAACCTTCGCGGTAATTCACGGTCCAGATGGCGGTCAAGCCGCGGCGCCGCGCCATGAACCTGACGCGGGCCATGTTCCTGGAGATGACGTACCGGTCCTCGTTGCCCGCTATGCGGAGTTCGGCGTCGTTAACGTACCGCCAAGCGCCGCTCATCCCGAGCTCGCCCCAGTCCGTTCCGAAGGTCCCGCCGTACCGGGCCGTGATACCTGAAATCTCGGTCTCGACGATATTTGCGTAGCTGTCGTAAATGGTGATGTCGCCGGCCGTGCGATCGATGCAGTTCGTCCTGTCGCCGCCCATGCACTCGTTCAGGTTTTGCATGGCCCAATCGGCGTTGTTCTGCCCCGACAGGCCCGAGCGCGAGAGTCGATACCATTCCACGTCCAGGAAGAGCGGCCCCTGTCGGGCCTCGGCGCCGAAGGCGACCCTCCCGGTGTCCGACGGATCGAGATCCGGGTTGCCCGCAGTCACGCGCGTCACCTGCCGGGGGTTGATTTCCTGGCAAGAGCGGGGCGGGCTGCCCGGCCCCGGATCGCACTCGACATAGGGATGGTCCTGCAGCGCGAAGCTGTAGAGATGCAGCATCGGGGGCGACCGTTCTCCTGCGCTCAGGGAGCCGCGCAGCGTGAAGGCTTCGATCGGCTTGACGTCGGCCCCAACGCGCCAGGACCTCAATGGTCCCACGTCGTCGTAATCGTCCCCGCGTCCCCCGAGCCTGAAATCCAGGAATTCGGTCACCGGCACGGACATCTCCGCGAAGGCTGCAGTGCCCGTGCGTTCGCCGGAATAGCTCGCCCCGCCGGAGCCCAGCACCTCGGACACGTCGTAGCCCACGCCGTCATTGCTCCGATAGACCGAGATGTCATGCGCCTTAGAGCTTCCCAACTCCACCCCTGCGGTCCATGCCGATTCGAGGCCGCTGAGCACGAACCCCGACCCCTCCAGCGCCAGCCTCGCGCCCAGGAATTCCGCCCCGAAATCGTTCTCCAGCCGCAAGCTGCTGTTCTCTATGGCTTGCAGGTGCTCCGGCGCGGTCGAGAACGGGTCTGCAAGGTCGTAATGCCCCTCCTCGATTTCCGACTGTATGCTGCCGAGGTGGACGAAGGTGTTGCCGTCCACGAAGCCGTCCAGCCGGTAGGCGCTGATGCGGGCGTCGTAGCCGAGATCCTCCTCAATACGGCCCTTGACACCCACGGAGACGTCGAACTCTTCGGTGTCCGTCAGCCAGTCCCGGTTGCCGTGGCTGACGAAGCGGTGCGCCGCGACGAACGCGTCGTTGTTGTCTGCCACGAACGCCGAGTCGGCTGCGTCGTTGATCGCGTCCAGCACGCCCGGGCTCGGCGTGAAGATGAACGAGTCGATCGACGGCGCGTAGCGGAACGCCGAATCGCCCTGCGTGATATTCACGTCCACGTGCAGCTCGGCCTTTGCGGTGAGCGGCTGATCCAGGTTCAGGATCGCGCTCCGCTGCTGATAGCTACTGGTGTTCCACCAGATGTTGCCGTAGGCGAAACCGCAGCCCTTGTCGCCCGACGTGATGCCGGGCGGATTGCTGAGCGGGCCGGTATAGCCGTGCGCCGGGTCGCAATCTCCCAGCGGGATCGACCTGACGCCGGTGGGAATTCCGTCGTCGCCTGTCTGCACGACCCAGACGGTGTTGCCGCCGACGCTGACGTTCTGCGCCTCGTTGAAGGCGCCGCCCTCCCGCCAGACGGAGCGGCTGAAGTCCCGGCTCCGGCCGGGAATTTCCTGGCGATCGAGGACGTCGACACCCAGCGTCATGTGCCCCTTGTCGCCGACCGCGCCGCCCCAGAAGACGCTGCCCTGCAGGCCGTCGCCGCCGTCTCGGCTCGGCATCCGCACGACGGAGCGCGTCTCGAAGCCGTCCAGATCCTTCCGCAACACGACATTGATCGCGCCGCTCACGGCGCTGCCACCGAGAGTGCCCAGGCTCTCGCCGCTCAGAAGCTCGATGCGCTCGACAGCCGAGAGCGGCAAGGTATCCAGATCGCTGGAGGTCGTGGCGTAAGGCCTGCCATCGACCAGGACCAGCAGAGTCTGCCCTCCGGTGAAGAAGTAGCGGACGATGCCGGTATCCAACAGCTCCTCGAGAGTCTGGGCGCCGGACCGCTCCAGAAAATCCCGGTCGCGCTCCGCGACGACGCGCGGGACGGGCGCGAGGTCGCCGGCTTGGGCTGCGCTCGCCGCCACTACGGTCAGGACGGCAAGCGAAGCCAATAGGGCCTTCATCGGACTCCTCCATCCGTTTCGTTCTGCGCCGGATGGATTCGCATGCGTCGCGTTCATGCCTGAGCCCTCCCCTTCTCCGTGGAACCTCGCGCAACATTCGCGCGGCCCGGATGGTGCGCCGAGCATATTGGCAAGCGCCCTCCGATCGAAGGGAGAATTATTGATGGCACCGATATTTTGCCAATGAGGAGGAGGCCCACCGCTCAACGTGAGCGCGCGGCGACCCCTAGCGGCCGTAGTTGAAGTCCGTCTCCTCGCTGTCCTCGTACTCCGCGAGAATCTCGTCCATCTCGGCGTAGGCCGCCTCTTCTTCCTCCTGCTTCTTGCGGCGCTTCTTCTCGACGAAGCCCACGGAGATGATCGAGATCTCGTAGAGCGCGATGAGCGGAATGCCGAGGCCGATCTGGCTGAAGAGGTCAGGCGGAGTGAGGATCGCGGCTGCGATGAACACGATGACGATGGCGTACTTGCGCTTGCGCTTGAGCCCGGCCGACGTGGCGAGGCCGGCGCGGCCCATCAGCGTCAGCATCACCGGGAGCTGGAAGGCGATGCCGAAGGCGAAGATCAGCTTCATCACCAGCGACAGGTATTCGCCGATCTTCGGCAACAGCTCGAGGCCGAGACGCTCGTCCGTGGGCGTGTCCTGGAACGAGACGAAGAAGTTGAAGGCCTGCGGGAAGATGAAGTAGTAGACCAGCGCGCCACCGGAGAAAAACAGCACCGGCGTGATGAACAGGAAGGGCAGCACGGCCTTCTTCTCGTGCTTGTAGAGGCCCGGCGCCACGAACATCCAGAACTGCGTCGCGATGAGCGGGAACGAGACGAAGAAGGCGCCCCAGAAGGCGATCTTCAGCTCGGTGAAGAACGCCTCCAGCAGGTGGGTATAGATGAGGTTGGTGTCGTGCCCTTCTTCGGCCAGCACATCACGCAGCGGCTCGACCAGGAAGGCGAAGATATCCGAGGCCACGTACCAGCAGCCGAGAAAGGCGATGACGAGCCCGATGGCCGCAAAGGCGAGACGGCGCCTGAGCTCGATCAGGTGGTCGATCAGCGGCGCGCGCGATTGCTCGATTTGGTCGACCACGGGCTAGGCACTCGTCTGGATAACGTCTGGAACGATGGGAACGCCGGCGGGCGCGCGGGCCGCCGCCGGGTCGACCTCAAGCGGCACTGACGTGCGGGACCGGGGCTGCCGCGACATTCCGGAAAACGGGACCGGACCGGGCGCCTAGGCGCTCGCGCCGCGCGCGGGCGAGCCGTCCGCACCGTCGCCTTGGGTCTCCGCCGCCGGCGCCGCAGGTGCGGCCTGGGCGGTGGCGGGCGCGCTCTCCGCTGCGGATGCGGCGGTCTGGGCCTGGCCGCCGTCCGCCTCGGCCGGCTGGGCGCTTGGCGGCTCGCCGCCGTTGGGCTTCGCGGCGGCGGTGCCGGAAGACGGTACGACATCCTCATTGAGCATCTTGTTCATCGAGTCCGTGCTCTCGGCCACGTCGCGCTTCACCGCGTTCGCCCCCTCGTTGACGTCGCGCTTGGCGGTCGAAAGCTCGCGGTTCGCCTCGTCGATCTCCTTCTTGATCGCGTCGATCTCGGTCGCGTCCGCCGCTTCCTCGATGGTGCGCTGGAAGTCGCGGGCGTAGCCGCGCGCCTTGCCCATCCACTGCCCTGCCGTCTTGACGATGCGCGGCAGGTCCTTCGGCCCGACGACGATCAGGGCGATCAGCATCAAGATGATGAGCTCTTGCCAGCCGAGTTCGAACATTGCTGTTCCCGCTGCAGGAGCGGGCGATCTCCCTGTGTTTCTACGGCCGTCGGATGTCTAGCGCGTTCAGCTCTTGGCGGCTTCGTCCTTCTTGACGGCGCTGGCCTCGATCGGGGCGGCTTCGCTCTCGATCACCTTGGGCTCCTGCGGAGCCTCCGCCGGCGCAGTTGCGCTCTGTGCCGGCGGCGGAGGCGCCTCGCCTTCCCGCATACCGGTCTTGAAACTCTTGATGCCCTTGGCGAAGTCCCCCATCAAGCGCGGCAGCTTGCCGGCGCCGAACAGCAGCACGATCACCAAGACGATCAGAAGGATTTGCCAAATAGAGATACCCATGACACGGCTCCAGTCTTACGACAGCGGCAGTCGCGGCAGCCGGTCACGAGCGTACCGTCCGCCGCACGTTTCCGGTCCCGCAGCCTTGCCGCCTACAGGTCCTGTTTCGCAGGGAACACAAAAGTTCGGCGTCGGTCAAGCCGAATGCGGGCGGCGGCGCCCGCCGCCGGCGCGGCGGATTCGGCGAACTCTCGCACGGATCGGCGCATCAAGCACGCCGGTTCACCGCCGATGAGGCGGAAAAACCGGGGCCCGCCGGCCTGCCGTTCCCCCAGCGCCCCGGCTTGAAGCGGCCCCTCAGTCCGACTACGGTGCCGCCCCGTCACCGAGCCAGGGGGAGAGCATGGAGCTTCAGCGGGAAGCGTTGATCGACGTGGCCATGGGCTACCAGCCCGCCGACGCGGTCATCAGGAACGGCAGCGTGGTCAACGTCCACACCGGCACCGTCAAGGCCGAAGGGATCGCCATCAAGGGGGAGCGCATCGCCGCCGTCGGCGACGTCGACTACGCGGTCGGCGAGGACACCGAGGTCATCGATGCCGACGGCCGCTTCCTGGTGCCGGGCCTCATCGACCCCCATTGCCACCAGTGGCACACATACGCCAACTCGACCGTGTTCGCCGCTTGCCGGCTGCTGCACGGCTCCACGACGATCGTGGACGGCTTCTACGGCCACGCCATCGTCAACGGCATGCGCGCGTCGCGCTACTTCCTGGACGAGCTGCTGGCCACGCCGGTCAAGCCGATCTTCGTCACCCCCACCATGTGCTACACGCAGAACCGCGGCATCGGGTTCCCAGCCTCGCCCAACGCGCCCAGCATCGAGGACCTCCGCGACTCGCTCACCTGGCCGGAGACCAAGGGCATCGAGGAGATCAGCCCCGAGCTGATGCTCTATCAGAACCAGCGCGACCGGGCGCTGCTCAGCCTCATGGAAGAGGCGCTCGACATGGGCAAGGTCATCCAGGGCCACTCCGCAGGGATGACCGACGAGAAGACCACCAATGCCTGGGTCGCCTCGGGGATCATGCACAACCATGAGATCGTCAACGCCTCGGAGACCCGCCGGCAGGCCGAGCTCGGCATCTGGGTCGTCATCCGGGAAGGTAGTGCCTGCAAGGATATAGAGGCGTGCCTTCCGGTGATTACCGAGGAGGGTTACCACCCCCGCGCCTATCAGCTCTGCACCGACGTGATCACACCGGACTGGATGCTGGAGCGCGGCCAGATGGACAACGCGATCCGCGTCGCCGTGCAGAACGGCATGGACCCGATGACCGCGATCCAGATGTCCACGATCCAGCCGGCCGAGTTCTACCGAGTGAACCACGACATGGGCATGATCGCGGCGGGACGCTACGCCGACATCGTGTTCGTGGACACGCTGGAGGGGTTCGAGATCGACCGCGTCATGGCCAACGGCGAGGTCTGGGTCGAGGGCGGCAAGCTGGTGGACGCGCTGGAGAACCCGGATTACCCGGACTGGCTCTACGGCACCATGAACATCGACCGGGTGCTCAAGCCCGAAGATTTCCGCATAAGGGCGCCGGCCGGCGCCGGCGACACCGTGAAGGTCCAGTGCATCAACACGCGGGACGGCTCGCTGGAGACGCCGGGCTCGGTCGAGACGCTCCCCGTCGTCGACGGTCTCGTCCAGGCGGACCCGGAGAACGGGATCAACAAGATCTGCATGATCGACCGGATCATGGGCACCGGCGAGGTGGGCGTCGCCTTCGTCAAGGGTTTCGGGATCAAGGAAGGCTGCATCGGCACCACCGCCAACGTCTTCAACCAGAACATCGTCCTGGTCGGCGCCTCGGACGAGGACATGGCGGCGGCGGCCAACGAGACCATCAGGATGGATGGCGGCTTCATCGCGCTCCGCAACGGCACGGTCGAGGCATCGCTGCCGACCCCGCTGAACGGGCTCGCTTCAGACCTCCCTTTCGACCAGCTTTTCGAGCGCCAATACAAGCTGATAGACGCCTGGCGTGACATGGGATGCGAGCTGGAAACGCCGCAGATGAATCTCGAATTCGTCTCCCTCGTCACCATCCCCTACTACCGCATCAGCACCAAGGGCCTCGCCTACATGACCCAGGACCGCTTCGAGCTGGCGGAACTCTTCGTCGACGAGGCGGCCTGAGGCGCGCGGGCGCGGTCGTGACAGGCGCCGCGGAGGCGCGGGAGGGCGCCGGGGGCACGCTCAGGGTCGGCGTGGTCGGCGTCGGCCATTTCGGGCGCTATCACGCGGAGAAGATGGCGGCCCTCGAGGGCGCCCGGCTGGTCGCGGTCGCCGACAGCGACAGCCCACGGGCCGCCGAGGTCGCGGCCCGGCTGGATACGGACGCCCTGCCCGATCACCGCGCGCTCATCGGCCGCATCGACGCCGCATCGGTCGCCGTGCCCGCGGCTGCGCACTACGAGGTCGTGAAGGACTTCCTCGACGCCGGGATTCACGTGCTGGTGGAAAAGCCCTTCACCGAGCGAGCGGCCACCGCCCGGGAACTCGCGGCGCTGGCCGAGACCCGGGGGCTGGTGCTCCAGGTCGGCTTGATCGAACGCTTCTCCGAGGCCTTCCGCACCGTCGCCCCGCGCATCACCCGGCCAGTCTACGTGGAAGCGGCCCGCATCTCGCCGTTCTCGCCGCGCGGCACGGACGTGAGCGTCGTCCTCGACATGATGATCCACGACATCGACATCATCCTGGCGCTGGTGGACGCGCCGGTCGCCGACATCGACGCCGTCGGCGCGCCCGTGTTCTCGGCGAGCGAGGACATCGCGAACGCGCGCCTCAAGTTCGCCAACGGCTGCGTCGCCAACGTCACCGCGAGCCGGGTCAGCCCCAAGACCGAGCGCACGCTCCGCATCTTCCAGCCCGACGTCTACCTCAAGGTGGACCACGGCGAGCGCAGCGTCCGAGTCGCGCGCAGGAAGGAGGGCGCGGAGGCGCTGACGGGTCCGGACGACGTGGCGCTGGAGCACCTGCGCTTCGAGAAGGGCGATCCCCTCCAGCGCGAGATAGAATCGTTCGCGCACGCGGTGCAGACCCGCGGCGTGCCGGCGGTGACCGGTGCCGACGGCGTGCGCTCGCTCGAGGTGGCGCACCGCATCACCGCCAGCATCGCCGAGAACCGGGCCAGGCTGGACCTCGACTGACCGTCAGTCGCGCCGCCGCCGGCCTCCGCCCCACGCATTTGATTCGGCCTTCCGGGGTGTGGTTCCATGCCGCCCGCCGCATTCGCAGGCATCACCCCCCGGCGAGAGACCACCTATGAACGAGAAGCAGCTCGACACGGCGCTCCTGCCCTACCCCCTGCCGCCCTGGCGGCATCGCTTCCGCACGCTCAGCATCTTCTGCGAGGTCGACGAGGCGGCGCTCGCTCCCCGCGTGCCGGCGCCGCTGGAGCTTGCGAGCAACGTCGTGCAGATCACCGTCATGCACTTCGAGAGCACGGTGCCGGTGCGCCCCTACTACGACAGCGCCGTGATCGCGCAGGTCCGCTACGGCGGCGAGGTCGGCGGGCACTGGGTGCATGCCTTCACCAGCACCGACCAGGTCTGCGCCGGCACCCGCGAGCTCTGGGGCTTTCGCATGAAGCTCGCGGCCATGGAGCTTCACGTGGATTCGAACAGGATCTGGGGCTTCACCGAGCGCCTGGGGCGGCGCGTGATCGCCATCAACATGCGCCCCACGGGCCGGGAATTCGAGCCGCTAAAGACCTTTCCCCGCCTCTTCGTGAAGGCGCTGCCGGAGGCCGACCGCGCGGACGCGGTCAAGCGTCAGGTCGTGCAGCTCCCGGCGGAGACGGAGATCACCGAGACCGTCTGGGGCGAGGGCACGGTCAGCTTCGAGCCGAGCGAGGACGACCCCACGCACCTGCTGGCGCCCAGGCGCGTCATCGGCGCGAGCCTCGTCTCCGGCAACCAGATCCTGCCCTGGGGCGTCGTTCTCTCGGAATAACGAGGCAGGCGGAGCTACACCCGTTCGAGGATCATGGCGATGCCCTGGCCGACGCCGATGCACATGGTGCAGAGCGCGTAGCGGCCACCCTGGCGCTCCAGCTCGCGCACGGCGGTCAGCACCAGCCGGGCCCCGCTCATGCCGAGCGGGTGGCCGAAGGCGATGGCGCCGCCGTTGGGGTTCACGTGCCCGGCGTCGTCCGGCAGGCCAAGCGCGCGGGTGACCGCCAGCACTTGGGCGGCGAAAGCCTCGTTCAGCTCGATCACGTCCATGCGGTCGAGATCGAGGCCGGCCTTCGCCAGCACCTTGCGCGACGCCGGCGCAGGCCCGACGCCCATGATGCGGGGCGCGACGCCGGCGCTCGCCATCGCGACGACCCGCGCGCGCGGCGTGAGCCCGTGGCGCCGGGCGGCGTCTTCGGAGGCCACCAGCAGCGCGCAGGCGCCATCGTTGACTCCGGACGCGTTGCCGGCGGTCACGGTGCCGCCGTCCCGAAACGGCGTCGGCAGCTTGGCGAGCCCTTCCAGCGTCGTCTGCGGGCGCGGGTGCTCGTCGCGATCGACCGATATCGGATCGCCCTTGCGCTGCGGGATCGTGACCGGCGTGATCTCGCTGGCGAGCCGGCCGTCCTCGACCGCTTGCGCCGCCCGGCGCTGGCTGCGGTAGGCGTAGGCATCCTGGTCCGCGCGCCCGATCTGGTACTCCTCGGCCACGTTCTCGGCGGTCTCCGGCATCGAATCGATGCCGTGCGCAGCCTTCATCAGCTTGTTGACGAAGCGCCAGCCGAGCGTCGTGTCGTGGACCGTGGCCTGGCGCGAGAACGCGGTCTCGGCCTTGGCCATGACGAAGGGCGCGCGCGTCATGCTCTCGACGCCGCCGGCAATCGCGAGCGCCCCCTCGCCCGCCTTGATCGCCCGCGCCGCGCCGCCCACCGCCTCCATCCCGGAGCCGCAGAGCCGGTTGACGGTGACGCCCGGCACGGTCTCGGGCAGGCCCGCCAGCAACGACGCCATGCGGGCGACGTTGCGGTTGTCCTCGCCCGCCTGGTTGGCGCAGCCGAACACCACGTCGTCGACCGCCGCCCAGTCGACGCCCGCATTGCGCGCCATCAGCGCCGCGATCGGCACCGCGCCGAGATCGTCGGGGCGGACGGCCGCGAGCGCGCCGCCGAAGCGCCCGATGGGGGTCCTCAGTCCATCGCAGATGAAGGCCTCGGTCATGGCTTGCGCTTATCCTCCTCTTGAGCGTCCGCGACGAAGCTGAAGGACGCGGGGTCGAACACCAGTCGCCGCTGCACCGGGAAGAACCGGAGATCGTAGCGCTCGGCGATCAGCCCCCAGACGCCCTGCGGCGCCCGTAGCATCATCAGCACGGCAGCCGCGCCCAGCACGATCAGATACCAGCTTCCGAAGTCCGCCAGCAACTCGCGCAGCACGAAGAAGATGATGACCCCGATGATCGGCCCCTCGATGGTGCCGATGCCGCCGATCACGACGATGAAGATGACGTTGGCGGTCCAGTCGATCACGTTGAAGCCGGCCTCGGGCGAGATGCGGAGCTTGGTGAGGAAGACCAGCGCACCCACCATGCCGGTCCCGAAGGCGGCGACGATGTAGACCCAGATCTTGGTGCGGAAGTTGTCGACGCCGAGGCTGCCCGACGCCGCCTCCGAGTCGCGGATCGCCGTCAGCGCGAGGCCGTGGCGCGAGCGGAGCAGCAGGTAGACCAGCGCGATGGCGCCGGCGGCGATGGCGAGCCCGGTCCAGTAGATCGCCGATTCCCGCCACATGCGACCCTGCGCGATGCCCTTCACGATCGCAGCCGGCAGGCTCATGCCGGAGCCCCCGCCGAGCGCAGAGACCTGCGCGAAGGAGAGCATGTACACCTCGGCCACGACCCAGGTGCCGATGGCGAAGTAGGCGCCCCGCAGGCGGAAGACGATGAACGCCGTCGGCACGGCGAAGAGCGCCGCGGCGATGCCGGCGAGCGGTATAGCGGCAAGCGGGTGGACGCCCGCGTGGATCGCGAACACGAAGAGCGCGTAGCCGCCGAGCCCGAGGAACGCCTGCTGCCCGACCGAGACCAGGCCCGCGTAGCCCGCGAGCAGGTTCCAGAGCTGCGCGAGCGCGAGGTAGTAGGCGATCTCCACGATGGTGCGCATGTCCGCGCGCCCGCCCCAGAAGGGGAGCGAGATCAGCACGGCGAGGCCCGCCACCGCGACCAGCGCACCGTAGCGGCTTGCGCGTGTGCCGCGCTCCACCCGGTAGGCGGCCGTGCCGTCGCTCACCGGTCCCTCGTGCGCGGGAAGAGCCCGTTGGGGCGGAGCACCAGCACGATCAGGAACGCTACGTGGCCCGCGAGGATCTGCCCGCCGGGGTGGAACTTGGCGCCGATGGCCTGGGCCACGCCCAGGATCACGCCGCCCGCCAGCGTCCCCCACAGGCTGCCGAGCCCGCCGATGATCACCGCCTCGAAGGCGTAGAGCAGCCTGGCCGGCCCGATGGCGGGGGAGAAGTTGGTGCGGATCGCCATGAAGGTGCCGGCGAGCGCCACCACGCCCAGCGCGAGCGCCATGGCGAGCGCGAAGACGTGGCGGTTGTCGATCCCCATCAGCGCTGCGGTCTCATGGTCGTCGGAGGTCGCGCGGAAGGCGGTGCCGAGCCGGGTGCGGTAGAGCACGAGCTGCAGGCCCGCGATCACGGCGATCGCCGCCAGGAAGACGATGAGCGGGAACCAGCCGATGGCGATCTGCTCGCCGATGGCGATGCTCGCGGTCTCCAGCGCGCCGGCCTTGAGCCGCTGCGTGTCGGCGGAGAACACCTCCAGCAGGACGTTCTGGATGATGATGGAGAGGCCGAAGGTCACCAGCAGCGGCGGCAGGATGTCGCGGCCGAGCGTCAGGTTAAGAATGCCGCGCTGCAGCGCGTAGCCGATGGCCGCCATCACCGGCACGGTGACGATCAGGCTCAAGAGCGGGTGCACGCCGGTGCCGTTCACCATGGCAAGCCCGAGGAAAGCCGCGAGCACGATCAGGTCGCCGTGGGCGATGTTGACCAGCCGCATCACGCCGAAGATCAGCGAGAGGCCGGTCGCGAACAGCGCGTAGAGGCCGCCCAGCAGCACGCCCTGAATGATGGCGTCGAGCCACTCCATCGCGCGCGCCGTCCGCCCCCCTAGACCCCGAAGTAGGCGGTGGCCACGTCTTCGCGGGAAAGCTCGTCCGGCTTGCCCTGCAGCGAGACGCGGCCTTCCTGAAAGCAGTAGACGCGGTCGGCGACGGAGAGCGCCTGGTTGATGTCCTGCTCCACCACCACAACCGTGGTGCCCTCGGAGACGATCACCGGCAGGACGGCGTAGAGCTGGCGGATGATGACCGGCGCCAACCCCAGGCTTAGCTCGTCGCAGAGCAGCAGCGTCGGGTTGCTCATCAGCGCGCGGCCGATCGCGCACATCTGCTGCTCGCCGCCGCTGAGCGCGGTGCCGGGCGTCGCGCGGCGCTCACGCAGGACCGGGAACAGCTCGTGCACGCGCTCGATCCGCCACGGGCCCGCGCGCTTGCCGTAGGCGCCGAGCCGCAGGTTCTCCTCGACCGAGAGCGAGGGGAAGAGCAGCCGCCCCTCCGGCACCAGAGCGATGCCGCGCCGCACGATCTCGTGGGCCGGCAGGTGGCCGATGGGCTCGCCCTCGAAGCTGACCTGCTCCCGCTGGGATGCAAGCTGGCCGACCACGCTCTTGAGGAAGGTCGACTTGCCGGCGCCGTTGGCCCCGATGATGGCGACGGTCTCGCCGCGGGCCACGTGCAGGTCGATCCCGAAGAGCGCCTGGAAGTCGCTGTAGAAGGCGGTCAGCGCGTGGGTCGCCAGCACCGTCTCGGGCGCCGCGCTCATTCCGCGCTGATCCCCATGTAGACCTCCTGGACCTCGGCGCTCGCCATCACCTGCTGCGGATCGCCCTCCGCGAGCTTCTGGCCGAAGTTGATGACGATCAGTCGGCTCACGACCGAGAGCAGCGCGTGGACCACGTGCTCGATCCAGACGATGGAGACCCCGGTGCGGTGGATCGCCTTGATGGTCTCGATCAAGGCCACGCACTCGTGCTCGGTGAGCCCGCCCGCGATCTCGTCCAGCAGCAGCACGCGGGGCCGGGTCGCCAGCGCGCGTGCCATCTCCAGCCGCTTGCGCTCCAGCAGGGTGAGCGCGCCGGCGAGCGCGTTGGCCTTCTCCAAGAGGCCGGTGCGCCCGAGGATCTCGTGGCAGTCCTCGTAGCAGGCGGCCTCCGAGCGGCTGCCGCCGAAGGCCGCGCCCACCAGCAGGTTCTCGAACACGGTCATGTTCGCGAAGGGGTGCGGGATCTGGTAGGAGCGCCCGATCCCCATGCGGCAGCGCTCGTGCGCCGGCGCGCGCGTGATGTCGCGGCCGGCGAACAGCACGCGCCCCTCGCTCGGCCGCACGCCGCCGGTGATGATGTTGAACATGGTGCTCTTGCCGGCGCCGTTGGGGCCGATGACGCCGAGCGCCTCGCCCTCGGCAAGCTCCATGCTGAACTGGTCGGTCGCCCTGACCGAGCCGAAGCTCTTGGAGACTCCCTCCAGCGCGATCAGCGCCGTCATGCCGGCGCCCATGCGCTGGAGGGTTTCAGAAGCGTGAGCCGCCGTTCCTTAGCCGATCGGCTCCATGTCGCCGCCAAGGGGGACGTCCGGCGCCGTCTCGTTGGAGGTGACGATGAGGTCGTAGCCGAAGGGACCGTCCGGCGTGCGCCGCCACTGGCCGCCGACCAGCGGCATCTTCGCCACGTTCTTCACCGGGCCCGAGCCCCACGAGACCGGACCCGCGATGGTGGAGACGTTGGTGGCGACGATGGAGGCCAGCATGGCCTCGGGATCGTTGATGTCCTCCGCCCGGCTCACGATATCGAGGGCGACCTCGAAGATCGAGTGGCCGTAACCCACCGGCTGGCTCCACTGCTTGCCCGTGGCGGCGGTGAAGGCGGCCGCAAGCTCGCCGCAGCTCTGGCCGGTAATGCTCGAGGTGAAGGGGTGCGACGGGCTCCACCAGATCTCGGAGCTGAGGTTGTGCCCGGCATCGCCCAATGCCTCGACCGAGACGGGGAAGAGCAGCGCCTTGCCCACCGTCGCCGCCTTCGGCCGGAAGCCCTGCTGCGCCGACTGGGTCCAGAAGGTAGTGAAGTCCGGCGGCAGCACGACGCCGGTGACGATCTCGGCGCCACCCTCCTTGAACTCGGAAATCTGGGCCGAGAAATCGTCCGACAGGTTCTGGTAGCGGCCCGGATCGATCAGCGTGTAGCCGGCGCCGGCGAGCGGCTTGGGGAAGCCCAGCTCGGGATCGCCCCAGGCGTTGCCGTCGCCGTCGTTGGGATAGAGCCCGCCGACCACCTTGTTGGTCTCCAGCTTGCCCCAGAGGTTGAGGAAGACCGCAATGATGTCCTCCAGCCCCCAGAAGTAGTGGTAGGTCCACTGGAAGCCCGTTGCGGGATCGCCGCCCCGGCCGAAGAAGTAGGGCTGCCACGGGCAGAGCGTAGTGACGCAGGGGACCTCGTTGATCTCGGCCTGGTCGGCGACCGGGTTCGTGGTCTCCGGCGTGTTGCCGGCGCAGAGCAGGTGCACCTCGTCGGAGAGGATCAGCTCGCTCGCGACCTCGGCGGCGCGGTTGGGGTTCGACTGGCTGTCCTTGACGATGATCTCGACGTCGAGGCTCCCGCCGGACGACGCCACCTTCCCGCCGATGGCCTCCAGCACCGAGGCGACGTTGAACTCGTCCGCTTCCGCGAATGGCGCGAGCGGCCCGGTCTTGGGGCTGACGTAGCCGATCCTCACCGTGTCCGCGGCGCGGACGATGGAGGGGAAGCCTGCGCTGAGCGCGGCCGTCCCCACGGCGCCGGCGGCACCGGCCTTCAGAATCTCGCGACGGGTGCGGCCGCCGCCCTTCGCCTTGCGGCTCTCTTGCGTCATGGACTGCCCTCCTCTCCCAGCAATCGTCGACCATCGGGAATTGGCCGGAACCTAGCAGACCTTCCCTGCCCCTGCGAGAGAGGCGGGAGGCTACGCTGCGAGGTCCTCGCCGGCGAGCGCGCGGTCGATCAGCGCGACCGTCTCCTCGAGCCCGTAGAGGGCGATGAAGGAGCCCATGCGGGGGCCCTGGCTCTGCCCGAGGAGGATCTCGTAGAGCGCGCGGAACCAGTCCCGAAGGGATTCGAACGGATGGCGCTTGCCGACCTCGTAGACCTCGGTCTGGATCGTCTCGGCGTCCGCGTCCGCCGGCAGCGCGGCCAGCGCGGCGCGCAGGTCGTCCAGCGCCGAGCGCTCCTCCGCCCGCGGTGCGCGGTATGCCTTCGTGGGCTTCACCACGTCCCGGTAGTAGATGAGCGCGTGCCCCACGAGCTGATCGAGGATGGGCGCGGTCTCGGGCGCGGCACCCGGCACGTAGCGGGAGATGAAGCCCCAGAGAACGGCCGGGTCCTCCGTGTTGCAGACGCTCGCGAGGTTGAGCAGGACGCCGTAGCTCAGCCCGGCCTCCGGCGCGGGCGGGTGGCCTGCGTGAATGTGCCAGGCCGGGTTCTCGAGCCGCGTGGCGGGCTCCTGCTCCGAATACTTCGCGAGATGCGTCAGGTGATCGTCGACGAAGCGGGGGATCACGTCGAAGTAGAGCCGCTTGGCGCGGCGCGGCGCGTTGTACATGAAGAGCGAGAGCGAATCGCGCGAGCCGTAGGCGAGCCACTCCTCGATGGCGAGGCCGTTGCCGCGCGACTTGGAGATCTTCTCGCCGTTCTCGTCGAGGAAAAGCTCGTAGATGAAGCCGGCCGGCGGCCTCGACCCGAGCGCGCGGCAGATCCTGCCGGACAGCTCGACGGAGCTGATGAGGTCCTTCCCCGCCATCTCGTAGTCGACGCCAAGCGCGTGCCAGCGCATGGCCCAGTCCGCCTTCCACTGCAGCTTGCAATGGCCGCCCGTCACCGGGACGGTCATCGTCTCACCGTCCTCGTCCACGTAGCTCACGGTGCCCGCGTCGGTGTCGCGGGCCGTGATGGGGACCTGCAGCACGCGGCCGGTCTTGGGGCAGAGCGGCAGGAAGGGGCTGTAGGTCGCCTGCCGCTCCGCGCCCAGCGTCGGCAGGATGATCCGCATGATCGCGTCGTAGCGACGCAGCACGTCCATGAGCGCTGCGTCGAACTCGCCGGAGCGGTAGGCCTCGCTCGAGCTCTTGAACGTGTAGTCGAAGCCGAAATCGTCGAGGAAGGCGCGGAGCCTCGCGTTGTTGTGGGCCCCAAAGCTCTCGTGCGTGCCGAAGGGGTCCGGGATCTGCGTGAGCGGCTTGCCGAGATGCGCCTCGACCATGTCCCGCGCGGGGATGTTGTCGGGCACTTTCCTGAGCCCGTCCATGTCGTCGGAGAAGGCCACGAGCCGCGTCGGGATGTCGCTCAGCGCGGCGAACGCGTGGCGCACCATGGTCGTGCGCGCGACCTCGCCGAAGGTGCCGATGTGGGGTAGGCCCGAGGGGCCGTAGCCGGTCTCGAAGAGGGCATAGCCCTTCTCCGGCGTCGCGCCGCCCAGGCGCTTCAGCAGCGCCGCCGCCTCCTTGAAGGGCCAGGCCTTGGCGGTCTTAGCCAGCGCGCGCAGGTCGTGTGCCGTCTCGGTCATCGTCCGGGTCCGGAGGTCGGCGGGAACATGCGCCGGGCCGCCGGCGCGCGTCAACCGCTATACTCCGCCGCGATGCCGGCGCCCTTCGAGTCACGCGAGTCCTCCCCGCCGCCTGCCACGCTGCCGCTGCCGCGCGCGCCGGCACTGGTGGTGGCGCCGCGCCACGCGGTCTGGCTGGACGAGGACGGCGTGCTCGCCCGGCTCTCCCATCAGGCCGCGCGCGAGCGCCTCGCCGCAGCGGGCCCCGCGCCCTACGTCTGTCACGCGAAAGCGATCGTCCGCCGCCTCGGCCTCTCCGATCTGGTGGCCCTGGACGTGCTCGAGCTTTTCGCCTTCGTGCATCCGGCGCGGCTCACGGTGCCGACGGTGCGCGGGCTCGCGCGCGCCCTCGGCCTCACGCTGCCCGAGAGCACGGAGGACGAGGCGGCGACCCTGCAGGCGGCGACGGCCCGGCTGCTCGGCGCGCTCGCCTCGCCCGGTCTCGCGGGCGCCAGGGATGCACCGGCCATCGCGCGCACGATGGCCCGCGCGGGCTGGCCCTGGGGCGATGCGGCGCTGGCCGCGCTGAAGGCGGGCGGGCGCACGCCGGCAGGTGCCGGCCGGCCCGACGATGCGGGGCCGCTCGCCGTCTGGACCCGGCTCAAGGAATGGCAGGAGAGCGCGCCGCCCGCAGCGCTGGGCCACGACCCGGTGGCGCCTGGCGCCGCACGCAAGCGCCTCGCCCACCTGCTCGGCGACGGCGCGGAGCCCCGGCCGGAGCAGGCGGACTACGCGTCCGCGGCCTGCGCGGCCTTCGACCCGATGGAGGCGGAGGAACGCCCGCACGTGGTGCTGGCGGAGGCCGGCACCGGAGTCGGCAAGACCCTCGGCTACATCGCGCCGGCGAGCCTCTGGGCCGAGCGCAACGAGGGCACGGTCTGGCTCTCCACCTTCACCCGCAACCTGCAGCGCCAGATCGACCAGGAGCTTGACCGCCTCTACCCGGAGCCCAGGGCGAAGGCGGAGAAGGTGGTGCTGCGCAAGGGCCGCGAGAACTACTTTTGTTTGCTCAACATGGAGGAAGCGGTCGGCCGCAGCGCGCTGGTGCCGGCGGAGCGCATCGCGCTCGGCCTGATGGCCCGCTGGGCGGCGGCGACGCGGGACGGCGATCTCACCGGCGGCGACCTGCCCGCCTGGCTCGCCGACCTGCTCGGCTACGGCCGCACCCTCGGCCTCGCGGACCGGCGCGGCGAGTGCATCCACGGCGCATGCACGCACTACCGCCGGTGCTTCATCGAGAAGAGTCAGCGCAAGGCGCGGCGCGCCGACATGGTGATCGCCAACCACGCGCTGCTCATGGTGCAGGCAGCGCGCGCCGCCTTCGGCACGGGCGACGAGCGCGGCGTTCCCACCCGCTACGTGCTCGACGAGGGGCACCACCTCTTCGACGCGGCGGACAGCGCCTTCTCGGCGCACCTCAGCGGGAGCGAAGCGCGGGAGCTGCGGCGCTGGCTGCTCGGGCCGGAAACCCGCGGCCGCAGCGGCGCCGGCCGCGCGCGCGGGCTCAGCAGCCGCATCGGCGACCTGACCGAGGGCAGGGAGGCCGCTGCCGAGGCCCTGGAGACGGCATTGACGGCCGCTCGCGCTCTGCCCGGCAACGACTGGCACCCGCGTCTCGCAGGGGGCTCGCCGCAGGGGCCCTGCGAGCGCTTCCTGGCGCTGGTGCGGGAGCAGGTGCTGGCGCGGGCGCCGGAGCCACAGAGCGGCTACAGCATCGAGGCGCCGGTTGCCCCCCTCATCCCCGGCCTGGCCGACGCCGCGGCCGCGCTCGAATCAGCGCTCGCCGACATCGCCCGGCCCCTTGGCCAACTCGCGGCCGCGCTCGCGGTGCTCCTGGATCAGGAAGCCGAGAGCCTGGAGAGCACCGAGCGCCAGCGGATCGAGGCCGTGGTGCGCGGGATCGAGCGCCGGGCAAGCGAGCAGCTCGGCGCCTGGCAGTCCATGCTTCAGGACATGCGGACCGCCCCGGTCAACGACGACGAGCTTGCGCAGGACGACGTTGCCCCCGACCCGGCGGGCTTCGTCGACTGGTTCCAGGTCTCCCGCATCGAGGGGCGCGACGTCGACGTCGGCATGCACCGCCACTACGTCGACCCGACGATCGCGTTTTCCGAGTTCGTCACGGGCCGGGCCCACGGCGCGCTCATCACCTCGGCGACGTTGCGCGACGGCACCGGCGACGAGGAGCAGGACTGGGCCGCGGCGGAGGCGGCGACGGGCGGGCGCCACCTGAAGGCGCCGGCGATCCGCGCCGCCCTGCCCTCCCCCTTCGACTACGGCGAGCAGACCCGCGTGCTCGTCGTCACCGACGTGCGCCGAGGCGCGCCCGATCGCATCGCCGCCGCCTACCGCGCGCTCTTCACGGCCGCAGGCGGCGGCGCCCTGGGTCTCTTCACGGCCATCGCCCGCCTCCGCGCGGTTCACGAGCGGATCGCCGGCGCGCTCGACGAGGCCGGGATCGCGCTCTGGGCGCAGCACGTCGACCCCCTCGATACGACGACGCTGGTCGACATCTTCCGCAGCGAGACCGATGCCTGCCTGCTCGGCACCGACGCGGTGCGGGACGGCATCGACGTGCCGGGCGAGAGCCTGCGCCTGATCGTGTTCGAACGCGTGCCCTGGCCGCGCCCGGACATCCTGCACAAGGCTCGGCGCCGGGTCTTCGGCGGGGGGCGCTACGACGACCGACTGACGCGCGCGCGGCTCAGGCAGGCTTACGGGCGGCTCGTGCGACGGGCGGACGACCGCGGCGTCTTCGTCCTCCTCGACCCCGCCCTGCCGAGCCGGCTCGCCGGCGCCTTCCCGCCCGGCGTCACGGTGGAGCGGGTCGGCCTCGCAGAAGCGGTCGAGATCACCCGCGCCTTCGTCAGATCCGAACGCCAGGCACAATGAGGCAGGCCGTGGCCTTGGCGGGAAATCCGGGCTAGGGTCCGCGCGCCCTTCAACCAGCCGGTGCTCGCATGTCGGACTCGGAGCTGACGCCGCTGCTCACGCGCGTCGCGGAGGCGCTGGAGCGTCTCTCGCCCGCCGGGGCGGAGGACGCGGCGCTCGACGCGGCGGACGGATTCGTCTGGCACGCGGACGGTGCCCGCCTCGAGGCCGTGACCCGGATCAACCGGCTTGAGCTATCGCTGCTCAAGGGGATCGACCGGGTCCGCGACATCCTGCTCGACAACACGCGCCGCTTCGCCCGCGGCCTGCCGGCCAACAACGCCCTGCTCTGGGGCGCGCGCGGCATGGGCAAGAGCTCGCTCATCAAGGCGGTGCACGGCGTGGTCGCGGCGGAGGACCCGGGCGGCCTCAAGCTGATCGAGATCCACCGGGAGGAGATCGCCTCCCTGCCGGTGCTTCTGGGCCGCCTGCGCGGCTGCGACTGGCAGTGCCTCCTCTTCTGCGACGACCTCTCCTTCGAATCCGAGGACACCACCTACAAGTCCCTCAAGGCGGCGCTGGAGGGCGGGATCAGCGGCCGCCCCGACAACGTCCTCTTCTACGCTACTTCGAACCGGCGCCACCTGATGCCGCGCGACATGATCGACAACGAGCGCTCGACCGCGATCCACCCCGGCGAAGCGGTGGAGGAATCGGTCTCGCTCTCGGACCGTTTCGGCCTCTGGCTCGGCTTCCATCCGTGCGACCAGGCGACGTTCTTCGCCATGGTGGAGGGCTACGCCGACCACTTCGGGCTCGGTATCGACCGCGAGACGCTGCGGGCCGAGGCCATCGAGTGGAGCATGACCCGCGGCGCGCGCTCGGGCCGCGTGGCCTGGCAGTTCGTGCAGGACCTCGCCGGCCGGCTCGGGGTCGGGCTCTCGCCGTCGGGCTGACGCGCTTCCCTACTTGCGGGTGAACAGGCGGAACGGGTCCAGCGGCTCGCCGTTGCGGCGGATCTCGAAGTGCGCCTGCGGGCGCGAGACGCGGCCCGACTTGCCCGAGCGCGAGATCACCTGGCCCCGCTCCACCACGTCCCCCTTGCCCACCAGGAGCGAATCGTTGTGGGCGTATGCCGTCATCCAGCCGCCCGTGTGCCGGATGAGCACGAGGTTGCCGTAGCCCCTGAGCTCGTTGCCGGCATAGGCCACCACGC
>JAPPMY010000026.1 GCA_028818855.1 Rhodospirillales bacterium | reverse complement strand
GCGGCAACGGCGCGGCCCCGCCCGCACCTGCGCGCGAGCCCGGCGCGCGCATCTTCGCGAGCCCGCTGGCGCGGCGCATGGCGAAGCAGGCCGGCCTTGCGCTGGAGGCGATCGCCGGCACCGGCCCCAACGGGCGGATCGTGAAGGTCGACGTCGAGGCGGCCATCGCAGCCGCGGCTGCCGCTCCCGCGCCGGCGGCACCGGCTCCTGTAGCAGCCGCAGCTCCTGCGCCCGCGACCGCCCCGGCCGCTCCTGCGGTACAAGCCGCCTATCAGGACGCGCCGGCGAGCACCATGCGCAAGGTCATCGCCCAGCGTTTGCAGGAGGCGAAGCGCGAGGTCCCGCACTTCTACCTGACGGTCGACTGCGCGGTCGACGCGCTGCTGGAGACGCGCGCCCAGCTCAACGAGCGCTCGGATGACTACAACTTGTCGGTCAACGACTTCGTGATCCGCGCCGCGGCGCTTGCGCTGCGCAAGGTGCCGGCCGCCAACGCGTCCTGGGTGGACGGTGCGCTGCGCCAGTACGCGAGCGCCGATGTCTCGGTGGCCGTCGCCATCGAGGACGGGCTGGTGACCCCCATCGTGCGCAACGCGGACGCCAAGGGCCTCGCCGAGATCTCGGCCGAGGTAAAGGAGCTTGCAGGCCGCGCCCGCGCCAAGCCCATGGGCCTCGCACCGGAGGAGTACCAGGGCGGCACATTCAGCGTCTCCAACCTAGGCATGTACGGCATCAAGGAGTTTTCCGCGATCATCAATCCGCCGCAGTCGATGATCCTCGCCGTGGGCACCGCCGAGCAGCGCCCGGTGGTAAAGGACGGCGCGCTCGCCGTCACCACCATGATGTCGTGCACGCTCTCGGTCGATCACCGGGTGGTCGACGGCGCGCTCGGCGCCCAGTTCCTGCAGGCGTTCAAGGGCCTGATCGAAGACCCGCTCACCATGCTTCTCTAGCGGGCGCCGGCCCGGCCGGCCCCTCACGCGCAAGAGACCGGAGGACATCATGGCCGATGCGTCCTATGACGTGGTCATCGTCGGCAGCGGCCCGGGCGGCTATGTCGCGGCGATCCGCGCCAGCCAGCTCGGCCTCAAGGCCGCCGTCGTCGAGCGGGAACGCCTCGGCGGCATCTGCCTCAACTGGGGCTGCATTCCCACCAAGGCGCTGCTCCGGGTTTCCGAGCTTCGCCACACGCTGGGCCGGCTCGGCGACTTCGGCATCACCGTGGGCGAGGTCTCCGTCGATATCGAGAAGGTGGTCGCCCACTCGCGCGGGGTGGCCGACCAGCTCTCCCGGGGCGTGGCCTACCTGATGAAGAAGAACGGGATCGCGGTCATCGAGGGCCACGCCCGGCTCGCGGGCCCCGGTGCCCTCGAGGTGACGAAGGAGGACGCCGCCGCCGAGACCGTCCGCGCCGCTCACATTATCCTCGCCACGGGCGCGCGGGCGCGGGTGCTGCCGGGACTGGAGCCCGACGGCGAGATGATCTGGACCTACAAGGAGGCGATGGTGCCGCCGGCACAGCCCGCCTCGCTGCTGGTGATCGGCGCCGGCGCCATTGGCATGGAGTTTGCGAGCTTCTACGCCGACCTCGGCAGCGCCGTCACCGTGGTCGAGCTGCTGCCGCGCGTGCTCCCCGTCGAGGACGAGGAAATCTCGGCGGCCGCGCGCAAGGCCTTCGAGGCGCAGGGGATGACCATCCACACCGGCGCGCGCGTGACCAGCCTCACGGTCGAGGGCGGTGCGGTGCAGGCCGCCATCGAGACCGGGGATGGCAACACCGAACAGGTCTCGTTCGACCGCGCGATCCTCGCCGCCGGCATCGTCGGCAACGTCGAGGACATCGGCCTGGAGGGCACCGGCGTCGTCGTCGAGAAGGGCCACATCCGGACCGATCCCTGGATGGCGACGGGCGAGCCCGGCGTCTATGCGATCGGCGATGTCACCGGGCCGCCTTGGCTTGCCCACAAGGCCAGTCACGAAGGCGTGCTCTGCGTGGAGAAGATCGCGGGCGCAGACGGCGTTCACCCGCTGGACACGAGCCGGGTGCCGGCCTGCACCTACTGCCGGCCCCAGGTCGCCTCGGTCGGGCTTACGGAGGCTGCGGCCAAGGAGCGGGGGCATTCGGTGCGCGTCGGGCGCTTCCCCTTCATCGGCAACGGCAAGGCGATCGCGCTGGGCGAGCCCGACGGCATGGTCAAGACCGTGTTCGACGAGACCACCGGCGAGTTGCTCGGCGCCCACATGATCGGCACCGAGGTGACCGAGCTGATCCAGGGCTACACGGTCGCACGCACGCTGGAGAGCACCGAGGCCGAGCTGACCGGGACGATCTTCCCGCACCCCACACTTTCCGAGGCAATGCACGAATCGGTGCTTGACGCCTATGGGCGCGTCCTCCACATCTAGGCTGCAGTCGAGGATGCCGCCATGCCGGATTCACAGGTTACCCCGCTGAAATCGCGCACCGATCGTCAGCCGAAGCCCGGTTGGCTCAGGGTCAAGGCGCCGACCTCTCCCGAATACAACGCGACGCGGAAGCTGATGCGGACGCACAGGCTCAACACGGTGTGCGAGGAGGCGGCCTGCCCCAACATCGGCGAGTGCTGGGCCAAGGGCCACGCGACGGTGATGATCCTGGGGTCCGTCTGCACCCGTGCCTGCGCCTTCTGCAACGTGGCGACGGGGCGGCCCGATCAGCTCGACCCCAACGAGCCGGACGAGCTGGCCCAGGCGGTCTCTGCGCTTGGCCTCGACCACGTGGTCATCACCTCGGTCGACCGCGACGATCTCGACGACGGCGGCGCCTTCCAGTTCGTGCGCTGTATCGAGCGCCTGCGCGAGACCGCGCCCGAGACCACCATCGAGGTGCTGACTCCCGACTTCCGCAACAAGCCCGGCGCCATCGAGGCGGTGACCGACGCGAAGCCCGACGTCTACAACCACAACCTGGAGACCGTGCCGCGCCTCTACACCGAGGTCAGGCCCGGCGCGCGCTACTACCACTCGCTGCGGCTGCTCGACACGGTGAAGCGCCGCGACCCCTCCATGTTCACGAAGTCCGGCGTCATGGTGGGCCTCGGCGAGGAGCGCCGCGAGATCCTCCAGGTGATGGACGACCTGCGCTCGGCCGACGTGGATTTCCTGACCATCGGCCAGTACCTGCGCCCGACCGAGCGCCACCACGAGGTGATGCGCTACGTCACGCCGGACGAGTTCGCCGAGTACGAGCGGCTGGCCTACGCCAAGGGCTTCCTGATGGTGTCCTCCTCGCCGCTCACGCGCTCCTCCTACCACGCCGGCGACGATTTTCAGACGCTCAGAACCAACCGCGAGATCAAGCTCGCCTCTGCAGCGTCCGCCGACGCCTGACGACGCGTCCGATGCCGCAGCACGTCGAGCGCCGCTTCATGCCCTACAGCTCGGCCCAGATGTTCGATCTGGTGGCCGAGGTGGAGTGCTACCCCGAGTTCCTGCCCTGGTGTCTCGGCACGCGCGTGACCCGGCGCGTGCCGGGCGAGCCCGGCATCGTGGAGGCCGACATGCTGATCGGCTTCATGATGCTGCGCGAGCGTTTCGGCTCACGGATGCAGCTTCACCGCGACGAGTACCGCATCGAGGTGAACCACACCCACGGGCCGTTCCACTACATGGTCAACCGCTGGCGCTTTCGCGAGCGCACGGACGGCTGCGAGGTGGATTTCTTCGTCGACTTCGAGTTCCGCTCCAGGCTGCTGAAGCGCGTCATGAGCGCCCTCTTCGCCGATGCCGTGGACCGCATGGTGCGCGCCTTCGAAAGCCGCGCTCGCCAGCTTTACGGCTCGCCTGCGGTGGAGGCGGCGGTCTAGGGCGGAGGTCCGGCGGCGGTGAGACGGGAGAAATTGCAAAACGAAGCCAATTTCGAGTAACCCGTTCATTGCATTCAACAATTGGGCCAATCGCGTGGAAGCCGACTCCCGATTGGGCGCGGCAAGGGGAGAGCAGTCATGGCGATCAAGGCACCCACCACCGACCAGATCCTCGAGGTCGGCGCGCAGCTCGGCATGCGCCTCAGCGCGGACGAGGCGAGCCAGTATCTGGCAGCCATGCAGCCGATGCTCGCGGGCTACGGCGTCGTGGATTCGCTCGCCGACGAGCTGCCCGAGGTGAAGTATCCGCGCGTGCCCGGCCACCGGGCCACCGGCGACGAGAACCCGCACAACGGCTGGTACTGGAAGACCGCGATCAAGGGCGCGGCGGCCGGCCCGCTCGCCGGCAAGCGCGTGGGGATCAAGGACAACATCTGCGTCGCCGGCGTGCCGATGATGAACGGCGCCTCGGTCCTCGAAGGCTACGTGCCCGAGGTGGATGCGACGATCGTCGAGCGTATCCTGGACGCCGGCGGCGAGATCGCGGGCAAGACCGCGTGCGAGTACCTCTGCTTCTCGGGCGGCAGTCATACCAACGCGACCGGGCTCCCGGTGCAGAACCCGTGGAAGCAGGGCCACACGTCGGGCGGCTCCTCGTCGGGATCCGGCGCGGTGGTCGCGGCCGGTGACGTGGAGATGGCGATCGGCGGCGACCAGGGCGGCTCGATCCGCATTCCGGCGTCCATGTGCGGAATCGTCGGGCTCAAGCCCACGCATGGTCTCGTGCCCTACACGGGCGTGATGCCCATCGAGCTCACCATCGATCACGTCGGCCCCATGACCGGGACGGTTGCCGACAACGCGCTGCTGCTGGAGGCGATCGCCGGCGTGGACGGGCTCGACCCCCGGCAGGGCGGCGTGCCGGATAGCGTTTCCTACACGCGCGCGCTCGGCCAGGGAGCGGAGGGTCTCACCATCGGCCTGGTGACGGAGGGGTTCGGTCATCCCAACTCCGAGCCGGCCGTGGACGAGAAGGTGCGCGCCGCAGTCGCGCAATACGAGGCGATCGGCGCCACCGTGCGCGAGATCAGCATCCCGGAGCACCTGGTCGGCGGCGCCGTCTGGACCCCGATCGGGCTCGAGGGCACGGTCGATTTCATGATGAACGGCAACGGCTTCGGCACCAACTGGAAGGGCCTCTACCTCACCAGTCTGATCGATCGCTACGCCCGCTGGCGCGAGCGGGCGGACGAGTTCCCGCACACGCTCAAGTACGCGATCCTGCTCGGCCAGTACATGCTGAACCAGTACGGCGGGCGCTACTACGGAAAGGCGCAGAACATCGTTCGCCGCATGCGCGGGGCCTACGACCGGGCGCTCGCCGACTGTGACGTGATCGCCATGCCGACGATTCCGATTGTCGCATCGCCGATACCGGCGGCGGACGCGCCAATCGACGTCTACATCCAGCGCGCCCACGAGATGCTGACCAACACGGCCATCTTCAACGTCACCGGCCACCCGTCGCTCACCATCCCCTGCGGGCTCAGCGACGGCCTGCCGGTGGGCCTCATGCTGACCGGCCGCCACTTCGACGAAGCGACCATCTACCGCGCCGCCCACGCCTACGAGCAGTCGGTCGACTGGAAGACGCTCTGAACGGTTTCGGCCAACGAGGGAGAACCACCATGAAGCTCTACGAATTTTCGCTCGCACCCGGCCCGCGCCGGGTCCGTATCTTCATCGCCGAGAAGGGGATCGAGATCCCCTCCGTGCAGATCAACACCCGCGAGCGCCAGCAGTTCAGCGACGAGTACCGGGCGGTGAACCCCAACTGCGTGGTGCCGGCGCTCGTCCTGGACGACGGCACCTGCCTCGGCGAATCGGTGGCGATCTGCCGCTATCTGGAGGAGACCCATCCCGAGCCCAAACTGATGGGCCGCGACGCCAAAGAGAAGGCGCTCATCGAGATGTGGAACCGACAGGCGGAGCTGGAGGGCTATCTCGCCGCCGTCGACGCCGTGCGGAACAGCGCGCCGATGTTCGAGGGCCGCGGGGTGGCCGGCGTCACGGGCGGCGTGCCCCAGATCCCGGCGCTGGCCGAGCGCGGCAAGCAGTCCATGGGGCGCTTCTTCGCCAAGCTCGACGGCCGGCTCGCCGACAGCAGCCATCTGGCCGGCGACCGGTTCTCGATCGCCGACATCACGGCGTTCGTGACGATCGACTTCGCCAAGCGCGCCGAGATCGAGATTCCGGAGGACTGCGCCAACGTCGCCCGCTGGTTCGCCGCGGTGGGCGAGAGACCCAGCGCATCGGCGTAGACGTCCCTGCGCGCAGCGGCCGGACCGTCAGGCCCGTCCGAAAAGGCGGAGTTGCCCCGATCGGCCAGAGCAACAACCGACCGGACGTGGTCACACCCGGCTCCGCACGTTCTTCATTTTGAACGCGGCGCGGCCCGGACGCCCCACCTCTCCCCAGCCCTCTCCTCCCCAGAGAGGAGAGGGGGAAAAGGCTGGCGCCGCCTTCGTCCCCCCTCCTCCTGGGAGGAGGGGGACAGGGGGAGGTGGGCGTAGTCGCGATCCCGTCAGGTCGAAAAGCGTTCTAAGCGCTGGCCGCCTGCTCCTCCTCGGGCTCCAGCAGGTCGGCGACCGGCGTGGCGTGCCAGCCTTCGGCGCGCTTCGACCAGTAGAGGTCGGAGAGCCGGCCGGTGGTGATGCCGGGCGCGCCGTTGCCGATGGGCTTGTCGTTGACGCGGACGACCGGCATGACGCCCCCGCCGGAAGACGAGATGAACGCCTCGTTGGCGCCTTCGAGGTCTTCGGCGGTGAGATCGGCCGCCTCGGCCGCCATGCCGACCTCCTGGCAGAGGTCGAACACGGTCTTGCGGGTGATGCCCTCCAGCAGGTTGTCGCCGGGCGTGAGCGCCTTGCCGTCGCGGACGATCCAGACGTTGAAGCCGGGGCCTTCGGTGAGGTAGCCGTCGGTGGAGAGAAGAACCGGCTGGTCCGCGCCGTTATCCAGCGCCTCGAAGTGGGCGGCGGTGAGGTCCATCCGGTTGAAGTTCTTGCACCGCTGGTTGATGGCCGCGTCCGGCGCGCGGCGGTTCTGGGCGATCCAGAGATGCGCGCCCGCCTTCACCTTGGGCTCGGGCACGATGGTGTAGTAGGGCACCGCGTAGGCGATCAGCTCGTTCTCCGAGGTACGCGGGTCGCCGAACGCGGCACCGCCGGCGTAGCGCCCGCGCGTGCACAGCACGTAGACGATCGAATCCTTGAAGCCCGCGCGGTGGGCGCACTGCGCCATGATCTGCCTGATTTCCGCGTCAGGCAGCGGCGGCGTGAGGCGCACGTGCGCGCACGAATCGTGGAAGCGCTGCATGTGGTCGTCGAGGCGGAAGAACACGCCGTCGCAGACCGTGACCGCGTCGAACACCACGTCCGACTTGTGGAAGGCCGGGTCGAGGATCGGTATCGACGCCTCCTCGATCGGCATGTAGCGACCCTGGCAGTAAGCGATTCCCTTCGAATCCGACATGGCTGCGGCCTCCCCGGCGGCGTTGCGCACTCTGGCGCGGACGGTAGGCGGGGCGGCCCCCGCCGTCAATGTCCCGCGTTTCAGGCCCGGGCGTGCCTGCATCAAATTCCTGCGCGTCCTGCAGAAAGCGCAGAATAAAATGGGGAGGCGGCGCAGAAGCCGCTATGATGCTGCCCCTAATGGAGCGGAAAAAGCCGCCGAAGCGCCCATCTCACAGGAAACAAGTTGGTTCACCATGTCTGAAATAGGTTCACCGCCCAGCGAGGGCACCTCAATCACGGCCCAGGTCAAGTGGTTCAACCCGACCAAGGGGTTCGGCTTTCTCGTGCCCGACGACGGCTCGCCCGATGTCTTTTGCCATGTGTCGGCGGTCGAGCGTGCGGGTTTCGAGACGCTCCCCCAAGGGGCCACTGTCAAGTGCGAGATCGTGCAGGGCCAGAAGGGTCCGCAGGTCTCCCAGATTCATGACGTCGACACGTCGACCGCGACCGTCATGCCGCCCAGGGGCGACCGGCCACGCCGTCCAAGCCCCGGTGGCTTCCAGAGCCGTCGCTACAACGAGCCGATGGGTCCGACCGAAGAAGTCGAGGGCACGGTCAAGTTCTACAACGTGGGCAAGAGCTACGGCTTCGTCACGCCGGACAGCGGCGGGCAGGACGTGTTCATCCATGCCAAGGTGCTTGCCCGCTCCGGCCTCGACGATCTGGAGCCTCAGCAGCGCGTGCGGCTGATGATCACGCAGGGCCCGCGTGGGCCGCAGGCGACCAACATCGAGCTGATCTGAGGCCGCTCGCCATCGGCGAGCACCTGGTACAAGTCGGCGGCGCCGGACGATACGAGAGGCGCCGCCCAACAGAGCGGCCGGGGTGATAAGGGATCCGGTCGCCACGCCCATTCTCGCGCGCCGGGTCGATGCCATCGTGCGCGAGATGTCGAACGCGCTCCTGCGCTCGGCCCGCTCCAGCGTCATCGCTGCGGCGAAGGACTTTTCCTGCGCGCTGCTCACCCACGACGACCGCCTCATCGCCGCGGCCGGGGCGCTGCGCCGGACGCTCAGCCGTCGCGGGCGGTGGGCCCGCGGGACCGCATCGAGCCGATCACCATGATGACGAACGCGGCGAGCATCAGCGCTGCCGCGGCCCACACGTAAGCCGAATGGGTCTCGTCGAAGAAGAGGATGCCCCAGCCGATGCCGCCGACCACGCCGATTATGTTCATGACGGAGAAGAGCGAGGCGCCGGCACGGCGGACGATCAGGTAGAACATCGGCCACATGATGGCGTTGATGATGACGGCGGCGACGAGCGAAAGATCGCCGTCCAGATCGGGGCCGGGAAAGAGGTAGAGCTGGCCGGTCGCCGGCAGGAACGGGATGAGGAGCAGCGCGCCGGCGAAGAGGTTGCCGATGGCGAGCCCAAGCGAGGATGACTCGGGCGGGCGGAAGCGCTCGACGAACACGTTGAGCGCGCCGAAGCCGAGGGGGATCAGCAGCGCGATGACGAACCAGAGCGCCATGCTGGGCGCAGGCAGGCTCTCGCCCGGGATGACGATGAGGAGGACTCCGGCGATGGCCGTGAGCAGGCCCGCTGCGCTCAGCAGGCGGAAGCGGTCGAGCCGGAAGATCACCGCGAGCGCATAGGTGAAGACCGGGGTCAGCGTCAGCAGCAGCACGGTGACGCCGGAGGGCAGCTTGGTCGCGACGAAGGCCAGCAGGGCGAAGGGGAAGGCGAAGCCCAGCGTGGCGCTGACGAAATAGAGCCGGATGTGGGGCAGCGTGAGCCGCGGCAGCTCGCGCCGCATCGCCGCCGGCCCCAGCAGGAGCAGGCCGGCACCCAGCGCGTACCAGAACACGTAGGCGAAGTTGGGCATGCCGGCGTCGCCCGCGATCTTGTTGACCGGGATCAGCAGGCTGAAGTTGATCCCGGCAATGAGGATGAGAACGAGCGTGAGGACCATGACGCGTGAGACTGTAAGGCGCCCTAGTTACCGCGCCCGGATCGGGCGCCGGCCTCGGCAAGCCGCAGGACGACCTCGGCGGCGCGTTCGCTCGGCGGCGGACCGCCCCGTCCGAGCTTGACGGCGATCTCGCCGAAACTCTCGATCTGATCGCGCCGGAGGGCTTCGTCTTGCAACAGACCCTCGAGCGCGGGTGCGAGGCGCTCAGGCGTGCAGTCCTGCTGCAGGAACTCCGGCGCTGCGCGGCGGCCCGCGATGATGTTGGGCATTGCGACATGCGGCACCTTGACGATGCGCCATGCTATGGCCGCGGTGATCGGGTTGGCCCGATAGCAGACGATCATGGGAACGCCCGCGAGGGCAAGCTCCAGCGTCGCCATGCCCGACGCGGTGAGCGCCGCGTCGCTCGCGGCGAAGGCGGCGTACTTCTCCGCCTTGCCTTCGATCACCGTGACAGGCGTGCCCCAGGCCGCGGTCAGGGCGGCGACGGCCGTGCGGTTCTGCGGCAGCGTCGGCACGAGGACGTGGAGGCCCTCGATGCGCCGGGCGAGCGTGCGCACCGTCTCTCCGAACGCGTGTTCGTGCCGGCGCAGCTCGCTGGCGCGGCTGCCGGGCAGGACGGCGATCACGGGCTGCGTCGGGGCGATGCCGTGGCGGTTGCGGAACTCCGGCCCATCGGCGGCGGCAATGGGCTCCTCGATCAGGGGGTGGCCGACGAAGCTCGCCTCCAGGTCCTCGGCTTCGAAGTAAGGCGGCTCGAAGGGGAAGAGGCAGAGCACATGGTCGAGGTAACGCGCGATTTTAGCCGCACGCCCCGGCCGATAGGCCCAGACGGTGGGCGCCACGTAGTGGATCAGGGGAAAGCCCGCGCCCCGCAGCCTGCGCGCGACCCGGAGCGAAAACTCGGGCACGTCGACGGTGACGAAGGCGGCGGGCCGCAGGCGGCGTGCGGTCCGCGCGGTGGCACGAATGCGCCGGAGCATGCGCGGCACGTGGGGCACGATCTCCAGCACCCCCATCAGCGACAGCTCGTCGTAGGGAAAGAGGCTCTCCAGTCCCTGCTCGGCCATGAGCGGGCCGCCGACGCCGGCGAAGCGGACGCTGCCCTGCGCGCGCCGCTTGAGCGCCGCCATCAGGCGGGAGGCGATGAGATCGCCTGAAGGCTCGCCGGCGATCAGGAAGATCAGCGGCGCGTCGCGACCCATTCCGGCCGTCAGCTCACGCCGACCATGAACACGCCGTGCTCGTCGGCGCGCGCGATAGCCTTGGCACGCTCGAGGATCAGCGTCTCGCCGGCCTCGAAAGCCACGCCGCGGAAGCCGGCTGCGGCGAGCGTCTCGATCGTTCCCGCCCCGATCGTGGGAAGATCCGCCCGCCGTTCCTGACCGGGCTTCTTCATCTTGACGAGCACCGGGCCCGGCCCCGCCTCCTTCAGGGCGTCGCAGCGTTGGATCAGCGCGTCCGTTCCCTCCACGCCCTCGACGCCCAGCACACGCCCGGCCTGCACGACCACGGCCTGGCCGATATCGTGGGCGCCGAGCGCACGCGCGGCCTCGATGCCGATGGCGATGTCGCGGTCGGCGTCCCCGTCGGGTGCGCGCGTGCCGATCACGCCGGCCGGTGCGCAGAGCGACGCGATCAGCTTGTCGGCGCCGACCACGGAGAAGCCCTCGTCCTCCAGCTCGGCGATCACCAGGGAGAGAAGCGCGTCGTCGCCCTTCGCCTTCGCGCTCGCGATGCGACCCATGAGGCGCATGCCGCGCAGGTCCGGCCTTATGGTGGAGAGGGAGGGCCGGCGGATCGACCCGGCCAGCACCACCTCGCGGCAGTGCGCCCGCTTGAGCGTCTTGAGCAGGGAGCCGACCGCGCCGAACCCGAGCCAGCGGTGGGGGACGCCTTCGCACGTCGCCGGGTCCGTTTCGCCCTCGAAGGCGATGACCATGACCTCGCGGCCTTCGCCGACCGAAGCGCGGGCAATGAGACCCGGCAGCGGCCCGCCGCCCGCAATGATCCCGAGGCTACTCGTTGCCATCGTCCCGGGGCTGGCAAATCGAGCGTTCGCGGTCGAGCCGGATGAAGTCGACGATGTCCATGACCGGTTCGTTGTCATCGAACAGCTCGGCGACGTCGGCGAGACGCTCCGACATGGTGCCTTCCTGCGCGAAGAGCAGCCGGAACGCCCGCCGGAGATCGTGCACGATGTCGCGGTTGAAGCCCCGGCGCTTGAGCCCGATCAGGTTGAGGCCCGTGAGCCGGGCGCGGTCGCCCATGGCCGAGCCGTAGGGAATGATGTCGTGCTCGACTCCGGACATGCCGCCGATGATCGCGTGCCGGCCGATGCGGACGAACTGATGCACACCGGCGAGGCCGCCGATGTTGGCCCAGTCGCCCACCGTCACGTGGCCGCCCAGGGCCGCGTTGTTGGCCATGACGACGTGGTCGCCCACGATGCAGTCATGGGCGACGTGGGTCGCGATCATGAAAAGGCAGTTGTTGCCGACGTGCGTCAACATGCGCCCGTGGGGCGTCCCCGGGCTCATGGTCACGTGCTCGCGGATGACGTTGTCGGCGCCGATCTCGAGACGCGAGGGCTCGCCACGATACTTCGTGTCCTGCGGCGGATGGCCGATCGAGGCGAAGGGATAGATGCTCGTGCGCGGCCCGACGCTCGTGCGGCCGGCGACGACGGCGTGCGAGATCAGGCGAACCTCGTCACCGAGGACGACGTCGGCGCCCACCATGCAGTAGGGTCCGATGCTGACGCCTTCGCCGAGCTTGGCGCCGGGTTCTACGATCGCGGTTGAGTGAATATCGGCCACGTCAGGTATCTTCCAGTATCATTGCCGAGTAGGTCGCCTCCGCCACCGTCTGGTCTTCGACCGCGGCTCTGGCCTCGAACTTCCACACGTTCCGGCGGCGGTGCTTCTTGGTGACGTGGACGAAGAGCTGATCGCCCGGCACCACGGGCCGCCGGAAGCGGCAGTGGTCGACCGACATGAAGTAGACGAGCTTGCCCGCCATCGCGGGGCCGAGGGTCGCCACCACGAGCACGGCCGCGCTCTGCGCCATCGATTCGATGATCAGCACCCCCGGCATGACATGCCGGCGCGGGAAGTGGCCCTGAAAATAGGATTCGTTGATCGATACGTTCTTGATGCCGGTGGCTCTCTCGTCCGGGATCACGTCGATCACGCGGTCGATCATGAGGAACGGGTAGCGGTGGGGGATCGCCTCGAGGATCTCCTCGATGTCCATGCGCTCCACCGTCTGCTTCGGTGCCGTCTCGTTCATCTTGGGGCTGCCCTGCCTCTTGCCAGCCGTGCCAGTTGTGCGGACTGACGGTGCCATTGCCGCACCGGCACGGCGGGCGAGCCGGCGTAGGTCTCGCCGGGCTCGATGTCGCGGATCACGCCGCTCTGGCCGACGAGACGCACGCCGTCGCCGACCGTGAGGTGGCCCAGCACCCCCACCTGCCCGGCAATCTGCACGAAGTCGCCGATGCGGGCGCTGCCGGCGATACCCGTTTGCGCCGCGATCATGGTGCCGCGCCCGATGCGGACGTTGTGGGCGATCTGCACCAGGTTGTCGATGCAGCAGCCCTGGCCGATCACGGTATCGGGGCCGGCCCCGCGATCGATGGTGGTGTTGGCGCCGATCTCGACGTCGTCTTCGATGAGGACACGGCCGAGTTGGGGAACCCGAACGTGGCCGCTCCTGTCGGCGGCGAAGCCGAAGCCCTCCTGGCCGATCCGCACGCCCGGAAAGATCGACACCCGGGAGCCGACGAGGCAGTGACTGAGCGAAGCGCCCGCGCCGATCCTCGTATCCTCGCCGATCTCGACCGCAGGCCCGATCGTGACGTTGGCGCCGATCAGGCAACGTGCGCCGATGCGCGCGCCCGCCTCGATGACGGCGCCAGCCTCGATCCGGCATCCCTCGCCGATCGCGGCGGCCGGGTCGATGACCGCTGCGGGGTGCACGCCCGGCACCGGCACCGGCACGGGATGAAACATCGCAGCAGCCAGCGCGTAGGACTTGTACGGGGCCTCGCTGGTCAGTATCGCGACGTCGGGCGGCGCGCGGTCGGCCATCGATGCCGGCGCTATGCAGGCCCCGGCGCGGCAGGCGGCGAATTCTTCGACGTACTTGCGATTGTCGAGGAAGCTCAGATGCTCCGTCTCCGCCTGCCCGAGCGGGGCCACGTCGCGAAGCGTCAGCGCAGGGTCGGCACCGGCCGTGAGATGCGCGCCGACAGCCTCAGCGATCTCGGCAAGCGAGAACGGGCCCGCCACGGCGAAGAAACGGGGATCGGGCATCAGCTCTCGTCGAAGATCAGCACGATCTCGGGGTACGCTTCGTTCAACCGTTCAATCACGAGGTCGGTCAGATTGAACTCCGCGACGGCGTACAACGAGGCGTGAACCGGCAGGACGACTTCGATGTCCCGGCTCCCCGCCACTTCCGCGACCACGACACTCAGCGCCTCGCGGAAGCGGACCTCGCCCTCTGCGACGGCGCGCTGCAGGTCCTGGCTTTGCGCCTTGGCCCTCTGGTCGGCAGTCGTCACCTCGGCGTTGAAGGCGCGCTCGCGCTCTTCCAGCGCGGCGGGTGCAAGCAGCGTCTGCTGCTGAAGGATCTCGTCTCGAATGACGCGCAGCCGCTCCGCCTCGCGCTGCGCCTCTTCGGCATAGGTCTTGCGCTGTGTTTCGCCCTGGCTGCGGATCGAGTGGATCGCCGTCGCCTCTTCGAGAATTCGCCCCATCTCGATGATGGCGATCCGCGTTCCGTGCTCGTCTGCCGAGACCCCGGTGGCGCCACCCAGCGCGCAGGGGACCGCGAGCGCGAGCACCAGCCAAAGCCGCCTGAAACGCCGCATTGCTAGAACCTCGTCCCGAAGCTGAAGCGGAAGCTCTCCGTTCGGTCGTAGTCTTCCTTGATCAGGGCCTCCGCGAAATCGAGCCGGATCGGTCCCAGCGGCGAGCGGAAATTGATCCCGACACCGATCGAGAGCCGGAGCGAGCTTTCGTCCAGAAGCTCCGGTCCCGTCTCGTCGATCGTTGCGAGGGTGCCGATGTCGGTGAAGAGCGCGCCGCGCAGGTTGAGCTCGTCCGGCAGGCCGAGCGGAAAGCCCAGCTCGCCCGTCGCCGAGTAGAACATGTTGCCGCCCAGAGCGTCTCCGGTCTCGGCATCGCGCGGACCGACGCCGCTCGGCTCGAAGCCCCGAAGCCTGCGGCCGCCAAGGAAGAACCGGTCGACGATCCGCACGTCGTCGTCGATGCCGAAGATGTGGCCGGCCCGCGCCAGGGCAGACAACACCCATCCATCCGCGACCGAGTAGAAGTGGCCGTAGGTGAGGGTGTGCTTGAGGAACGACGCGTCGCCGCCCAGCCCGGCGAATTCCTGCCCGAAGCGGATGAAGTAGCCATCGGTCGGGTCGATGCGGCTGTCGCGCAGGTCGTACTCCAGCCTATGCGCAATCGCCGAGGTGGTCGTCTCACCCTCCTGGTCGCGAATGAAGCGCGACGTGGAGGGCGAAACATCGCTGACTTCGTCGTTCCTGAGCGTATAGGAGACGGTGTGCCGCAGCCGCTCGGCCAGCGGATAGCCGGCCCGCGTGACGACGCCGATGGACTCCCGGTCGAACGAACTCTGGTCCTGCAGGTCGACCGACCGGCGGAACACGTCGAAGCCGGCGGCGACGTCGCGATCCAGGAAATAGGGCTCGGTGAAGCTCAGGTCGATCTCCTGGCGGCTCTCCGAAACCGTGAGCCCGAGCCGGAGCTCCTGCCCTCGGCCGAGCAGATTGCGCTCCCGGATGGAGATGTCGCCGAGCACGCCTTCCGCCGACGAGACACCGGCGCCGAAGCTGAGCTCGCCGGTGGGAACTTCTGTGACCTCGACCGTGAGGACGGTGCGGTCCGGCGCCGAGCCTTGGCTCGTGTCGATATCGACCTGGCTGAAGAAGCCGAGGTTCATGACGCGCTGCCGCGAGCGCCGGATGAGGGCCGTGTTGTACGCGTCGCCTTCCGCCAGACGAAACTCCCGGCGGATCACCTCGTCGAGGGTGCGGACGTTTCCGACGATCTCGATGCGCTCGACGTAGACCCGCGGGCCCTCGCCGACTTCGAAGTTCACGGCGACGGTTCTGGCCTCGCGATTCGGTTCGATCAGGGGCCGGACATCGACGAAGGCGTAGCCGCGGCTGCCGACGGCTTCGGTCAGCGCCAGCAGCGTGTCCTCGACCTGGTCGGCGTCGTACCAGTCTCCCTCTTCGATCTCGACAATGGGGAAGAGATCGTCCGGCGCGAGGTCGCGGAGCTGGCTCTGGATGTCGATGGCGGAGACCCGATAGCGTTCGCCTTCTTCGAGAGAGAAGGTGACGATGAAGCCGCTGCGGTCCGGCATCAGCTCGGCGACCGCTGAAATGACCCGGAAGTCGATATAGCCGTTCGCGAGGTAGAACCGGCGGAGCAGCTCGCGGTCGAAGGTCAGGCGATCAGGGTCATAGGTGTCCGCACTGGTGGCGAAGCGGTACCACGCATTCTCCACGGTCTGAATCTCGTCCCGGAGCGCGCTGTCGCTGAAGCGCTTATTTCCGACGAAGTTGATGACCTCGACTTCCGTAACCGGCCCCTCGTCGATCTCGAAGACGAGATCGACCCTGTTCTGCGGAAGCTGGATGACCTTGGGCTCGATGGTCACGGCGAAGCGGCCGCTGCGCCGGTAGATTTCGGTCAGCCGCTGCAGGTCCGATTGCACCCGCGGCCGGGTGTAGACAACGCGCGGTTGAAGCTGGATCTCGGCTTCAAGCTCGCTGTCCGCGATCTCGTCGTTGCCCTCGAACGCGACGCGGTTGATGATCGGGTTCTCGACCACGCGGACGACAAGGGCGTTTCCTTCCCGCCGAATGACCACGTCCGCGAAGAGGCCGGTGTCGAACAGGCTCTTGAGGGAGTCGTTGACCGCGTCGGAGTCGTATCGGTCGCCCGGCCCGATTTCCATGTAGGACCGCACGGTTTCCGCCTCGATACGCTCGTTGCCCTCGACGAGGACGGACTCGATCGTGCTTTCCTGCGCCGTCGCGGCACCGATCCACACGCCGAGGATGACCACTGTCAGCCAGACGATGTGTCGCATTCGGCCCCTTCCACGTGCCGTTGTCGCTCCGGACATCTGCGTGGTCCGCCCGCTCATGACGTCAGGCCCATGATGTCCTTCGTCGTCACCCATACCATCAAGGCTATAACGAGCGTTAGCCCTACCGTCGCGCCGATCTGCTGAATCTTGGCCGTCAGCGGGCGCCGGAACGCGGCTTCCAGACCGTTGTATAGCAGGTGTCCGCCGTCGAGCGGCGGAATCGGGAAGAGATTGATCAGCCCCAGAGCGATGGAAATCAGCGCCGCGAACTCGACGAAGCCCGCGACGCCGCGCTCCAGCACGCTTCGCGACATGACGGCGATGCCGACGGGGCCGCTCAACTGCTCGGTGGAGCGCGCGCCCACGATCATCTGGCCGATGGCGCGGAGGTTGGCGGCGGCAAGCGCATAGGTGTGCTCGACGCCGGCCCAGATCGATTCGCCGACGCCTAGGTCGCGGAACGCGGTCTGCTCCTCGGGGTAGACGCCGATCCGGCCCGTGCCGTTGACGTCGTCAGGCGTCACCGTCAGCGCCACCTCGCCCCCGTCCCGCTCGACGATGAAGGTGAGGGGCGTTGCCGCGTTCTGTTCCACGATCGTGCGCAGGTGGTCGAAGCTTTCGATCGCCGCATCGCCGATGCGCAGGATCTTGTCGCCGGCCTGGAGGCCTCCCCTCTCGGCGGGGCTGCCCGCCACCACCTGAGAGACGGAGGCCGGCGTGAACGGCCGGACACCGATATCGCCCAACTGCTGCGGCCGGTCGAAGGCGTCCAGCACCTCGACGATCTCCGGCTTCACGGTGAACTCGAGCTCTTGTCCGCCGCGTTCCACGGCCAGTGTGATCGGCTCGCCCAGGCTCTGGAGCAGGGTGAACTGGAGTTCCTCGAACCGCTCGACGCGGCTGCCGTTGAGTTCGACCAGCCTGTCACCCGGCTCCAGCCCGGCGACGGCTGCGGGGCTGCCGGCGCGCACGGTGCCGATCTCCACCGGCGTGTAGCGCTGGCCGACGACGATGAAGAAGACGGCGAAGATCGCCGCCGCAAGCAAGAGGTTCGCGAACGGTCCCGCGAAGGCGATGGCCGAGCGCTTGCCCACCGACTTGGCATAGAACGAATCGGACGGCAGCGGCTCGTCGCTCTCGGCCGAGGAGCTGGCGACGTCGGCATCGCCCGCGAACTTGACGTAGCCGCCCAGGGGCAGCGCGGAGAACCGCCAGCGCGTCCCGTGCCGGTCGTCGATGCCGAACAGCTCCGGCCCGAAGCCGACCGAAAAGACTTCGACGCGCACGCCGTTGATCCGGGCCACCAGGTAGTGGCCAAGCTCGTGGACGAACACCACGGGCGTGATGATGGCGAGAAACGGCCAGATATAGTTGATCTTGTCGACGATGAGGTCCATGGCGTGGGCGTGCGGCTATGATGGAACGCGGGCGCCGGGTCGCGCCGGGCCGGGCGTCGGGTTGGGCGAGGCGATCAAAGTGGCGGCGCCGATTATACACACTGTGGCGCTTGCGCCCCGCAATTCAACCGCAATTCGGTGCGATGAACGGCGCAAGGGTGGAGGAGCAAGGCGGTGCGTGCTTGCGGGTGGTCGGTATTCGGGGCAAGTTGCCGGGCCATGAGAGCCGGCTCTGCGTGCGCTTCGCGTTCCCGCGGGGTACGGCCCATTCCAGGCTGCAGCCAGTGTGAAAAGCGATGAATGCGCCTGACGCGCGGCCTGAGGGCGCGTTCGACTGGCGCGCGCTCTCCGAGTCGATGGCCCGGCTCGGCCGGGACGACCGGAAGGGAGTCCTGGAACTGGCGAAGCGCGCCTGCGACGACGGCCGGGACGCGCTTTGCCGGCGCCTCGATGCCGGCGCCTCCGGCGGCGAAATCGTCGCAGCCCGGACCTCCACGGTCGACCGGCTGCTGCGGGTGCTGCTCGATCACGCCGCAAACGTGGTCTACCCGGAGCCCAATCCGACCACCGGCAGCCGCCTTTCGCTGGTTGCGACCGGCGGCTACGGCAGGGGCGATCTGGCGCCTCATTCCGATATCGATATCCTCTTCCTGCATCCCTACAAGCTGACGGGCCGCAGCGAGCAGATCGTCGAGCATCTGCTCTACATGCTGTGGGATCTCGGCTTTTCCGTGGGCCACGCCACCCGCTCTGTCGCCGATTGCCTGCGCAGGGCGCGCGACGACATGACGATCCGCACCTCAGTGCTCGAATCGCGCCACGTGTGGGGCGACGACGCGCTCTACGATGCGTTCCGCCGGCGCTTCCTCACGGAACTGGTTCCCGGCACCGAGGCCGAGTTTGTCGCCGCCAAGCTTCGCGAGCGCGACGAGCGCCACGTGCGCACGGGCAATTCGCGGTATCTGCTCGAGCCCAACGTGAAGGACGGCAAGGGCGGCCTGCGCGACCTCCACGTGCTGTTCTGGATCGCCAAGTACCTCTTCCGCGTCGACCGCTTCGGCGAACTCGTGGGGCGCGGCGTGCTCAGCCAGCACGAGTACGACCGCTTCGCGCGGGCGGAAGACTTCCTGTGGCGGGTTCGGGCGCACCTCCACGTCGTCTGCGAGCGCGCGGAGGATCGCCTCACCTTCGACCGGCAGCCGGAGATCGCGGCGCGCATGGGGTACGGGCCGCGACGCGGCAATCTCGCCGTCGAGCGGTTCATGAAACACTATTTCCTGGTGGCGAAGAGCGTCGGCGAGCTCACGCGGGTCTTCTGCGCGGTGCTGGAGGCGGAGCGGCTCCACGCCGCCCCGGTCCACCGTTCCGGAACGGTGACGGGACCGCTGCGAGACGGACTGTTCGTTTCCGGCGGGCGCATCGCCGCGGTCGGCGAGGACACCTTCACCGAGCGCCCCGCCCGTCTCGTCACGATCTTCCGCCGGGCGCAGACCGAGGGCCGCGACATCCATCCGGCCACGCTCCGCCTGATCCACCAGGGCCACGGGCTGATCACCGCCGCGGTGCGCGACGACCCGGAAGCGAACCGTGCCTTCCGCGCGATCCTCACCGACGAGCGCAACCCCGAGCAGGTCCTGCGGATGATGAACGAGGCCGGCGTGATGGGCCGCATTCTGCCGGACTTCGGCCGGGTCGTGGGGCAGACCCAGCTCGACCTCTACCACGTCTACACGGTGGACGAGCACAGCATCCGCGCCATCGGCGTGCTCAGCGCGATCGAGAGGGGCGCCCTTGCCGACGAGCTGCCGCTCGCCAGCACTCTCGTTCACCAGTTGCGAATGCGCGACGTGCTCTATCTCGCGCTGCTGCTGCACGACGTTGCGAAGGGGCGGGGCGGCGATCATTCGGAGATCGGCGCCGATATCGCGCGCGACGTCGCCATCCGGCTGGAGTTCACGCCCGACGAGGCCGAGACCGTGGTCTGGCTGGTCCGCTGGCACCTGCTCTTCAGCCTGACCGCCTTCAAGCGCGACCCCAACGACCCCCGCACCGTCGACGATTTCGTCGGCCGGGTCCGCTCGCTGGAACGCCTGCGGCTCCTGCTGGTGCTGACCGCCGCCGACATCACCGCCGTGGGGCCCGGCCGCATGACGGCGTGGAAGGCATCGCTGCTGCGCATGCTCTACCACCGGGCCGAGGCGGTCTTGGCAGGCGGCCGCGAGGCCGAGGACAGGGAGGCCCGCGTCGCGATGGCCCGGGAGAAGCTGCGGGCGCGCCTCGCGGACTGGAGCGAGGCCGATGTCGCGGACTTCGAGGAGAGGCTCCCCGTCACCTATTGGCTCTCCACCGACGGCGGGATGCAGGAACGCCACGCCCGCCTCGTGCAGGGGGGCGGCAGGGGGCCCCTGGTCGACACCCGTATCGACCGGACCCGGGACGCGACGGAGATGACGCTCTATACGCCGGACTACATCGGCCTCTTCGCCGCCGTTGCCGGCGCGGTGGCGACGACGGGCGCCAGCATCGTCGATGCCCGCGTCTTCACCACCAGCGACGGAATGGCCATCGACACGATCTGGATCCAGGCTGCCGACGGCGGCGCGATCCACGACGAAGAGCGCCTGGCGCGGCTCAAGCAGCGCGTGGTCCGCGCGCTCTCCGAGGATGGCGGGGGCGCCCGGAGCGCGGACGAGGCAGCCTTTGAGACCCCGCCGCTGCCGGCGCGCACGGCCGCCATCGCGCTCGAGCCCCATGTCCTCGTCGATAACGGTGCCAGCACCGGCTACACGGTGGTCGAGGTGAGCGCGCGCGATCGCCCGGGTCTCCTCTACGACATCACGCGGACGCTCAGCGCCTGCGGCGTCTCGATCGGCTCGGCGCACATCTCGACGGTCGGCTCCCGTGCGGTGGATGTCTTCTACGTGCGGGACCGCTTCGGGCTGAAGCTCGCCACCGAATCACAGATCGCGCAGGTGCAGGGTCGCCTGGCCGAGATGCTCGGTCGCGAGGCCGAAGACGCGCCGGGCCGCCGCGCCGCGGCCGGCTGAGCCGCCAGCCACCCGCACAACCGATGGCACTCGCCCGCTGGGCCGCAACCGTCGGCGGCTACACCATGGGCTCGCGGGTTCTGGGCTTCCTGCGCGATATCCTGATCGCCTCGGTCCTCGGCGCAGGTCCCGTGGCCGACGCCTTCTTCGTCGCCTTCAAGCTGCCGAACTTCCTCAGGCGGCTGTTTGCCGAGGGCGCCTTCAACGCTGCCTTCGTGCCGCTCTTCGCGGGCACGCTGGAGCGCGACGGGCGGGAGGCCGCCAAGTCGTTCGCGGAGGACGTTCTCACTGTCCTGCTGTGGGCGCTGCTGGTGCTGGTCGTCGTCGCCCAGATCGTGATGCCGTGGCTGATGCACGCGCTTGCGCCGGGCTTCGCCGACGAGCCGGGGAAGCTCGAGCTCACGGTGCAGCTCACACGGCTCACCTTCCCCTATATCCTCCTGATTTCGCTCGTCTCGTTGCTCGGCGGCGTGCTCAACTCGCTCTATCGCTTCGCCGCCGTCGCGGCCACGCCGATCCTGCTCAACCTATGCCTGATCGGGGCTCTGCTCGGACTGGCGCGCTGGACCGAGACGCCGGGGCATGCGCTGGCGGTGGGCGTGACGGCCGGCGGGATCGTGCAGTTCGTCTGGCTCGTCGTGGCGGCGTCGCGAGCCGGCATGTCCCTTCGGCTGCGCTGGCCCAGGCTCACGCCGGGGGTGAAGCGCCTGCTCATCCTGGCGGCCCCCGCGGCGCTCGGCGCGGGCGTCGCCCAGATCAACCTGGTGGTCGACATCATCATCGCGTCGCTGTTGCCGCCGGGCTCGGTCTCGTTCCTCTACTACGCCGACCGCGTGAACCAGCTTCCGCTCGGCGTCGTCGGAGTCGCGGTCGGGACCGCGCTGCTGCCGCTGCTCAGCCGCCAGCTCAGGGCGGGCGAGGCCGAGGAAGCGGTCGGCAGCCTCAACCGCGCGATCGAGATGGCGCTCCTGCTGGCGGTGCCCGCGGCGGCGGCGCTCATCGTCATCGCCGGCCCCGTGGTCGCGGTGCTGTTCGAGCGCGGCGCCTTCGGCGCGAGCGAGAGCAGCGCCACCGCCGGCGCGCTCGTCGCCTACGCCGCGGGGCTGCCTGCCTTCGTGCTCATCAAGGTGCTGGCGCCCGGCTACTTCGCGCGGCAGGACACGAAGACGCCGGTGCGGATCGCGATCCTCTGCCTCGTGGTGAATGTCGTGCTCAACCTCGCTCTCATGGGGCCGCTCGCCCATGTCGGGATCGCATTGGCGACGACGCTCGCCGGCTGGCTCAACGTGGGGCTGCTCGCCGCGGGTCTCGCGCGGCGCGGCTTCCTGAAACCGGACCTGCGGCTGAAGCGCCGGCTGCCGCGCATGGTCGTGGCCGCGGCCGGCATGGCGGCGCTGCTCTGGGCGGTCGCGCTCGGCCTGGAGGGCCCCCTCGAAATGGCGGGCTTCCGCATCGCAGCGCTTGCCGCCATCGTCGTCGCCGGCCTCCTGGGCTACGGCGCCATCGCGGCCGGCCTGGGCGCCGTGTCGCTGGGCGAAATGCGTGCGCTGCTCGGCCGCCGGCGTCAAGGCCAAGAGGCGTGTGCGCTGTCACGCATCCCTTGGTGATCAAGGGCTCCAGCTGATCC
>JAPPMY010000207.1 GCA_028818855.1 Rhodospirillales bacterium | reverse complement strand
TCTGGGCGCTCGACGCCATCCAGGAGCAGGACGTGATGGTGATGAACCCGGCGCCCTGCTCGCCGCCTATCAGCCAATGAGTGAATTGTCTGCCCACGAGTGGCATAGCTTTACCTGGAACCCTTCTCCCCAGCGGTTTGCCCTTTTAAATGGTTTACAGTGCTGATTGTCGTCAAATCCACGCGACCAAAGCCCCCCCCTATCTGGACTTGTCATTCAAGAAGGGCGAAGGGGAAGCGCGGCCGCTGACGCGTTGGCGTACGATGCCGGTGTTCTTGCCGCTACTCACGAGCAACGCGAGACTTGAGGAATCAGGCAGAAGGCTGTGGCATTTGGGCGAGGCCATACGGCCACCCGTTATGAATGTGTTGGTTGACCTTCTTCCCCGCGATCCGGGTCATTGCGGATGAGAGTTTTCATGCGCGCGACGGGAACCGTCGTGAACCGGCCCGGGCGTGGCCGGAGGAACTTCGCTATGGGTGTGTCAGTCGTGTTGGGCGGAGTGTGGGGCTGACTTTGGCTCCGGTCAAATGTATGTGTTAATCCAGTGTATTGCTGGGTACCGAGACTCCCACTCCCTCCGCCAATTCCTTTTCGTAAGTCGTTGTTTTAGAGAAGTATTATTGGGGGTCTTGGGCGTTCCCTCTCTATTTTCACCGCAATTCGAAACGCGATTCCCTGATACGTCCGGGGACCGCACGAGAGCTTCCGCGAGCGCGGCGTCTCCGGCTCGCTTGCTTGGGACCCGGAGCCGTCGACGGCGCAGGGTCCCGCGCTGACGCCCGCCCAGACCATCGGCGATGCGGCCTCGGCCGGTGCCGAAGCGTTGCTCGCTCGGGGCGCGCCAGCGGGCCTCGCCGGGCAGCCCGAATCCAGTTCCGGCGATCGGGGCGGCGCGCTGCATCGGCGGTTGGAGGCGCGCATCGGCTACGGCTTCGTGGCCCTGGGTGAGCGCTGCGTGTCTGTCCCCGAGGTCGGCCTCGCACTCACCGACACCGGCTGGGAGTACATCCTGGGCTGGCGCCTGGTGGGCGACGGGCCGAGCGGCCCCGGTGCGCTCCAGCTATCGGCCGAAGCGCGCCGGCTCGTGGGCGGCAGCGGCCCCGCAGAGCATCGCATCGGCACCCGCCTCTCCGCACGCTGGTAGCGGCGACCACTGCGACAGCCGCGGCGAAGGCCGGCCGGCGCATTCCGAAGACCCTGCCGCCGCTCTCGGCTCGTGGAGAATTCGACGCATGAAAAGGCCCCGTCCGTCCGGGGCTGAAGCATTGAGGGCAAGACTGTCCGAAACGTTCCGGAACCTGCGTGTGGTAGCGGGGGAGGGACTCGAACCCCCGACCCATGGATTATGATTCCACTGCTCTACCGACTGAGCTACCCCGCCCCAGGAGCCAGAAGCGCACCGCTATACGCGGCGCCCGCGCCGCGTGTCAAGCGCGCCGCCGGAAGGGCCGCGCCCCTCTCACCGGAAGGGCGGCGAATAGAGGATGCCGCCGTCGCGGTAGAGGGCGCTGAGGCCGCGCGGCAGTCCGAGGGGGCTGCCGGCGCCAAGGTGCCTCTCGAAGATCTCGGCGTAGTTGCCCTCGGCCGCGATGGCGCGGACCGCCCACCGGGGGTCGAGACCCAGCATCTCGGCGAGCGAGCCTTCCGAGCCCAGCATCCGGTTGATCTCGGGATGATCGGTCCCCTCCGCCATCTCCATGACGTTTGCCTGGTTGACTCCCAGCTCCTCCGCCGAGATGAGCGCGTTCAGCACCCAGCGCCCGATATCGGCCCACTGGTCGTCGCCATGGCGCACGAGTGGCCCCAGCGGCTCCTTGGAGATGATCTCCGGGTAAATCACGTGGGCGTCCGGATCGTCGAAGGTCGATTTCGTGGCCGCGAGGCCCGAGACATCCGTCGTGTAGACGTCGCAGCGCTCGGCTTCGTAGGCGGCCCTTGCCTCGGCATTGGTCTCGAGCGGCACCGGCTCGTAGGTGATGCCGTTGACGCGGAAGAAGTCCGCGAGGTTGAGC
>JAPPMY010000217.1 GCA_028818855.1 Rhodospirillales bacterium | reverse complement strand
GGTGAAGCGGGTGCCCTGGCCCGGCCCGCCGCTCTCGGCCCGGATGCGCCCGCCATGCGCCTCGACCAGGCCCTTGCAGATGGCGAGCCCGAGGCCCGACCCCCCGGGGCCCTGACCGGTGTCGTCGCCGCCGAGGCCGGTGTATTTCCGGAACAGGCGCGGCAGCTGCTCCGCCGGTATCCCCTTGCCCTCGTCGGCGATCGAGACCGCGACGTGCGGGCCGTCGAGCGCGGCGGCGATCCGGATGGGCGAGGAGCCGGGCGAGTGCCGCGCGGCGTTGGACAAGAGGTTGTTCAGCACCTGCACGATGCGCGGCCCGTCGGCCAGCACGGGGGGCAGGTCCTGCGGCAGGTCGACCAGGACCGGGTGCGTGCTGCCGCCGTTGAGGAACGCGTTCCGCGCCTGCTCCACCAGTTCGGCCAGGTCTGTGGGGACGGGCGAGACCGACAGCGTGCCGGCCTCGATGCGGCCCGCGTCGAGGAGGTCGCCGATCAGGCGAGCGGCGTGCGCAGCTCGTGGCTCACCATGCCGAGGAACTCCGCGCGCAGGCGGTCCAGCTCCTCCAGCGGCGCGAGGTCCTGCATGGTGACCACCACCGAGGCCACCGTGCCGTCCTCGCCGTGGATCGGCGTCGCGTTGACCAGCAGCGATACGCTCCGCCCGCCGGGCACGACGAGCGCGATCTCCTCGGCGCGCACCGTCCCGGCCTTCTGCAGCTCGTCGGCCAACGCCAGCGCGTCTAGGGCGATCTCGCGCCCGTCGCCGAACCGGCAGGTCACGCGCTCCGGCAGCCCGGCCGCGGCGCCGTCCGGCGCGCGCAGAGACTCGATCAGCCGGTCCGCCTCGCGGTTGGACGACACCGGCCGCCCGGTGCGGGCGTCGAGGACCATCACGCCCACCGGCGTGGTCTCGATCAGCGCCTCCAGGTCGGCCCGCGCGCGCCGTTCCTGCTCATGCGCGCGCGCGTTGACGATCGCCGCCGCCGCCTGCGAGGCGAATAGCTCCAGCATCTCCTCGTCGGCGGCGCTGAACTCGGGCGCGTCCTCCTTGCCGGCGAGGAAGAAGTTGCCGACCTGGACGCCGCGGTGGCGCATCGGCGTGCCCTGCAGGGTCTTCTCGCGCGCCAGCTCGTCGGAGTAGCCGCGCACCCGGAACCAGTCCGGCAGGTCGGCGAGCCGGAACGAGCCCGGCAGGTCGCGCAGATAGGCGAACAGCGTCGGGCCGTCGGGCCACGCGGCGAGCTCGCGGTGCTCGTCGGGGGTCAGGCCCGAGGTGACGAACTCGCGCGTTTCGCCCGCCTCGTCGACGGTGACGATGAGGCTGTACCGCGCCCGGGTGAGCGTGCGGGCGCTGTCGGCGGCCTCCTGCAGCACGGTGGCCAGCTCGAGACTCGAGCCGAGGCGCAGCACCGCCGCGCTCAACGTCGAGATACGCTCCCCCAGGACCGCGACTTCCCGCTCGAGCGCGTCGCGGCTCTTCAAGAGACCCTCCCGGATCGCGGCCGTCGGCGGGCTGGCGGATTCACCGATATGATTTGTTGCATTATTTCCGAAACCCACACGAATTCTTTCGATAACGGCACAATTTACTCACGATCTCGATTCTATGCAAACGAGGCATAGAGCGGGTCTGTTTTGATTGGAACCGATTCTTCCATTCTCTTCCGGCAGTCGGCGCAGGCCGACCATTCACGTTTTGTTTTCGTTTCCAGAGACTTAAAAACTCGTGGATGGTCGGCCTGCGCCGACCATGACGGCGAGGAGCCGGGGTAAAGGCGCTTCTATCCGAAACGGACAGGCTCCAGGGATTCGTTGCCCGTCAATTCGGCGCGAATGGTCGCGAGGGCCGGCGGGACAACGAGGGTCCTCCGGGCGCCCGCCGCCTCCCTCCGCCTAACCCTCCGCGGCCGGCACCACCGGCAGCCACAGGCGCGAGGGGTGCGCGGCGTCGTGGTGGAAGGTGTCGGTGCCGACCTTGTACCAGAGATACTGGTGGGTGAAGATCGAGTCGGTCAGC
>JAPPMY010000071.1 GCA_028818855.1 Rhodospirillales bacterium | reverse complement strand
TTAATCCGAGCGGATCAGCCCAAAATCGCCGCTGAAAGCCTGCGCCCGCTCACCGGTCGACGAAAGGCGCCGTGTTCCCTGCGGCGTCGATCCCGAAGTGTTCGATATAGATGCCGTGCTCGGAAAGACGGAAGTCGGGCTTGTACTGGCGCTTCTCCGAGGTCGCCAGATCGTGCTCGTAGGGAGCTTCGTACTCGTAGGCGACACCGTGGAGGTAGAGAAAGTTGGCAATCTCGCATTCCTCGAAGCTGCGGACCACGTCGCCCCTCAGCGAGCGGATATCGAACTTCCGGATATAGTCGTGGTACTCGCCCCAGTTTCTGAATTCTTGCTGGCTCCTGTACGGCGCGAACCTCTCCTGGAACCATTCATCCAGCATGGCCGAGAGGTCGCGGTCGGCGAGCAGATCGGCGACTATTCCCTTGAGCAGATCGAACAAGGTTCGGTCGTTCTCCGCCGTCGCCGCGAGTGCGGGGCGCTTGCCTTCGGCTTTGCCGACGATCGCCATGCCGAGGCTGTGGAAGGTGCGCACCGTCACCTCGCGTGCGATTGCGGTGCCAAGGCGCGAGTCCATCCGTTCTTCCATCTCCTTGCGGGCATCGCGCGCGAAGGCGAGCAGCAGCAATTCGGACGGCCTGCGATACCGCTTTCGGACGAGCCAGCCGGTCTTGGCTACGATGACCGAGGTCTTGCCGCTACCGGCGGCGGCGACCACGAGGTTGCGGCGCTCGTCGATGACGACCGCCCGGCGCTGCTCCTCCGTAAGCGGGCGGGCCTCGATCCGGTCGAACAGTTCGCGCGAGCGGGCAAGCTCGTTGACGACGAATGCCTCGTTTGCCTTCACCTTGGCATCGTCTGGCGCTTCCAGAAAATCCAGAATGCTCCGCAGCATTCGGACTTCGGGAGCATCCGACAGCGCTTCCGGCCACCGCGCCGCGAGCCCGCCGGCAACTGTTTGAGCCTCGGCCTCAAGATCGCGAAATGCGTCGGCGGTAAGATATCTGGCTGGATCAGCCAATGCCGTCAGCCGATCATGCACGGAGCGCAGCGTTTCCAGTTGCGGCGCAAGCGTACGACGCCACCAGTCGCATCTCGCGGCTTCAAGCGCACTGGCAAAGGCGCTTGCATCCGTTCGAGGCAACCCCGAAACATGCGCATTCCCTGCGGTATGGCGGACCCGAATGCTGGAACAGAGCCGTCCGTCCGCTACATCGACCGCTTCCACGTTGCCCAACGATATTTCGGCGCGGCGTGAACCGAAAAGCAGCCGGATTGCTTCGGCGTTCACCGATGCCGCCCTGGCATGACGCGGATGCATGATCGCGAACAGGACCCTAGCGAGGCCGGTGCGCTTGGTCACAAACAAAGTGTCCGCAGCCAAACCCGGTCGATCCTTGGAACGCCCATCGTGTAGCGGTGTTGCGTCGAGCAATGCTTCCTGTCTCCGTCCCGTTCGAATCAACGACCAGCCGCCGGGGGCGAGTGGCTAGCACAGCGCCCGGCTGCGGTCGATTATCACGCTCGCGGCGGCGATGCATCCAACGCCGGCTCATTCGTAGCGACCGCGCCGGTGCGCAGAGTGTGAACATACCGTGCATCGGACCCCGCATCGGCAGCGACTCCACGCAGACTTTCTTGCAGTTCGCCGGTGCGGCCGGTTCCCGATGCGGCGAGGTAACATGTGCAGACGGAGTCGCGGTGACGCGCTGACAAACCGGCCCGAGCATGTCAGCCAACGGCGGTTTCGCCGTCGCGGTGCGCAAGGTGTGCAACGCCCCCCTCGATGGTTTGCTTCGCACCCCTCCTTCTGTTACCTGTGCCGTCAGGAAGGCGACGCGGAACGCGCTCACGGATCGTTGGCCGGTCGTCTCGCTCAAGCGCCGCGATGGCTTGAACCCCCTGTCATTGCAGGGTTTGCGCCAGATCGCGGATGCGGCAGAGGTTGCTTTGTCCGACCGCCCGGAGGGCGGGAGCTTTCACACACCTGCCGCATCTGGGATGCCTGTCATCCCCTGTCACCCTGTGGCTCC
>JAPPMY010000202.1 GCA_028818855.1 Rhodospirillales bacterium | reverse complement strand
ACGAGTTCATGATCGCGTTCTTCGTGGGCGGCGTGAACGAGACGCTGCCCGTGCGCGTGCTCAACATGATGCAGGGCCAGGTGAGCCCCCGCATCAATGCCGTCGGCAGCGTCGTCTTCGCCGTCTCCATCACGCTCGTTATCCTGGCGCAGGTCTTTCTGCTGACCCGCCGCGGCACGGGCCGCCTCAAGGCGCCGGTGTGAGAGGGCAGGGCGGAGAAGAGTGATGATTGTGGCAGTAACATCGAAATACTTGATCGCCTTGGCTGCTCGCGTGCTGAAGGCGTTGAAGCCCAAGTCCGGCAATCAGCTCGAACTGCTGGAAGAGCCGGACGCCTTTGTGTCGCCGTCTCGGCATATCGACCCCACTCGCCTCGCGCCGCTGCGCGATAAGCTTCGGCGTGGACGAGGTACGTTCAACTTGGCGCGCGTCCGCGAGCAGGTTTATGAGACGTCGCTTCGGGAATGATGCCTCGATCTTCTTGCCATCCGGCGGTGTCCGATTGCTCGGCCGGCTCAGGGCGCCAGTGTAGGAGCATCGCGCGCTATGGCTGAACCCCTGCTGGCTCTCGACGGGCTGACCAAGCGCTTCGGCGAGCAGGAGGCCGTGCGCGGGATCGACCTGGAGATCGACGAGGGCGAGTTCATCGCGCTCATGGGGCCGTCCGGCTGCGGCAAGACCACGACGCTGCGCATGATCGCGGGCCTGGAGGAGCCCACCAGCGGCGAAGTGCGGCTCAACGGGGAGCGCATCAACGAGCGCAAGCCCTGGGAGCGCGACACGCCGATGGTGTGGCAGAGCCTCGCGCTCTTCCCCTATCTCAGCGTGCGCGGGAACGTCGAGTTCGGCCTCAAGATGCGCGGGGTGCCCGCCAGGGAACGACGGGCGAGAACGCTCAAGTGGCTGGAGCAGGTGGGCATCGCCGACTACGCGAACCGAAACATCGCGCAGCTCTCCGGCGGCGAGCGCCAGCGGGTCGCGCTTGCCCGCGCGCTCGTGACCGAGCCGCGCATCCTCCTGCTCGACGAGCCGTTGAGCGCGCTGGACGCGCATCTCAGGGTGCGCATGCAGGCGGAGATCACCCAGCTTCAGCGCCGGCTTGGCATCACGTTCGTCTACGTGACCCACAACCAGTCCGAGGCCTTCGCCCTGGCGAGCCGCGTCGTCATCATGGACGCGGGCCGCATCCAGCAGATCGGCGCGCCGCGCGAGGTCTATCGCGCGCCCGCCAACCGGTTCGTTGCCGAGTTCGTCGGCACCAACAACATCATCGAGGGCCGCGTGCGCTCCGCTGGGGGCGAGCGCATCGCCGTCGAGACGGCCCACGGCACCGTCGAGGCCGCTGCGCTGGCCGGGCAGGCGCCGGCCTTGGGCGAGACGATCAATCTTGTCGTGAGCGCCGACCGCGTCGCGCTCGACGCGCCGGCCGAGGCGCATGGCAACGCCGTCGCCGGCACCGTGATCAGCGAGGAGTTCATCGGTTCGGTGGTGACGCTGCACCTCGACATCGGTGGCGGCGCGGTCTTCAGGGTCCAGAAGCAGGCGCACGAGCTGGACACGGTGGATATCACGCCTGGGCAGAGGTTTCGCGCGTCCTGGCGGGCGGAGGATACCTATGTGCTGCCGGCGTGACCGGGGGTGCCCGAAACGGGGGAGGGGATTGCATGTCGATACTGATTGAGGGTGCCACCATCGTCTCGATGGACCCCACGCACGGGAGCGAGCCGTTCCAGGGCGACATCCTGATCGAGGGGGAGCGCATTGCCGCCATCGGCGAGGCCGCATCCGACGCCGAGGCCGAACGCGTGATCTCCGGCGCAGGCAAGCTCGTGATTCCCGGCCTCGTCAACGGCCACATTCACACGCCTGAGGCCTTCGCCAAGGGGCGCTACGACAACATGCCGCTGGAGCTCTGGATGACGCTCGCCTACGGCATCCTGGGCGCTGCCGAGCTGACGCCGCGAATGATCTACCTGCGCTCGGCGCTCTGCGCCATGGACGCGATCAAGACCGGCGTGACGTTCTTCTCCGACGACATCCTGGAGTTCCCGCTGCAGTCCATGGAGAGCATCGGCGCGGTGTTCCAGGCCTACGAGGACGTGGGGCTCCGCGCCTCGATCTCGGGCCATGTGATCGACCGCAAGCTGCCGGACACGATCGTCTATCTGAACGACCACCTGCCGGGCGACCTCAAGAGCGAGATCGACGAGATGGTGCCGCCGACGGCGGACGAGTTCACCGCATTCTGCGAGGAGGCGCTCTCCCTCTATCACAACCGCGCCGGCAGGCTCCGCTTCATGCCGGCACCCTCCGGCCCCCAACGCTGCACCGAGCCCCTGATGCGCGCGGCCGATGCGTTCGCCCGCGCGAACGGGCTGCCCTTCCACACCCACATCCTCGAATCGAAGGTGCAGGCGGTCACCGGGCGCGAGCTGTACGGCAAGACGCTGATCCGCTACATGCACGACCTCGGCCTGCTCACCCGCAACACCACCATCGCGCACGGAATCTGGCTCACCGACGACGACATCGCGCTGATGGGCGAGGCGCGCTGCTCGGTGGTGCACAACGCGCTTTCCAACCTCAAGCTCGGATCGGGAATCTGCCCCGTGCGCCGCCTGCTGGACGCCGGCGTCAACCTCGCTCTGGGCTCGGACGGGATATCCACCAGCGACACGCCGCGCATGTTCAGCGTGATGCAGTGCGCGGGCCTCATGCACAACATCTCCTCGCCCGACAACGCCTACTGGCTGGATGCCCACGAGGTGCTGCACGCGGCGACCCTCGGCGGCGCCTACAGCGTGCTCATGGAGGACGAGATCGGCTCCCTGGAGCCCGGCAAGCGGGCCGACATGTCGATCCTCGACATGCGCACCGCAAACTTCACGCCGCTCAACGACGTGCGCAATCATCTCGTCTATTGCGAGAACGGCTCTTCGGTGGAGACGGTGATCGTCAACGGCGAGATCATGGTGGAGGACGGCGCGCTCACGCGGGTCGACGAGCAGGCGCTGATGGACGAGCTGCGCGACATGATGCCGGCGATCAAGGCCGATCAGGAGCGGCTCGAGGCCAGGAACAAGGCGTTCATCCCGCCGCTTGCGGAGGTCTGGCGCCGCTGCGCCCAGACCGACATCGGCATCAACCGCTGGGGCAGCGACAACCAGCCGCGCTGGCCGACCAACCGCTAGAATGACCGGCCGAGCCTGACGAGGAGGCCGCCATGACCCGCCCCGTGCGCGTCGCGGAGATCAACTGGACCGAGTACGACCGCAGGGTGCGGGAGGAGCAGCCGGTGGTGATCCTGCCCGTCGGCTCGCTGGAGCAGCACGGCCCGCACCTGCCCATGAACTGCGACGCCGTGATCCCGACCGCGCTTGCCGAGCGGGTTGCGGCCCGCACGGGCGACCTGGTCGCGCCCACCTTCTGCTACGGCTACAAGTCGCAGCCCAAGTCCGGCGGTGGCAACCACTTTCCCGGTACCGCCAGCCTCGACGGCGAGACACTGATCCGCATGACACGCGATATCGTCTGCGAGTTCGCCCGCCACGGCGTGCGCCGCATGGCGGTGGTGGACGGCCACTACGAGAACAACATGTTCCTGGTGGAAGGCATAGACCTCGCGCTGCGCGGGCTGAGGCGCGACGGCGTCCACGACATGCGGATCGCGAAGATTCCTTACTGGGAATACGTCACCCAGGAAACCATAGACGCCGCCTGGCCCGGCGGCTTTCCCGGATGGCCGCTCGAGCACGCCGGCCTGATGGAGACCTCGGTCATGCTGCACCTGCACCCGGCGCTCGTAGACATGACGCAGGCGCCCGACCATCCGCCGGCCGACTTCCCGCTCTACGACATCTACCCGACCGATACCTCCCGGGTGCCCTGGACCGGCGCGCTCTCGCCTTCGGTCGCGGCCACGGCCGAGAAGGGCGAGCGCTTCGTCGCCGACTACGTGGGTGGCATGACCAACGCGATCATCGAGATTTTCGGCACGCGGGGGCGCGACCTCGACGTCGCGGCCGAGTGAGGAAGGAGACGCCACCGATGAGCAGGGGCTTCTACGAGCCGGTCAGCGGCATGGACATGCCGCGCTTCAGCGCGATGCCGACCTTCATGCGGCTGCCGCACGTGACCGACTTCTCTGCCGTGGATATCGCGCTGGTCGGCGTGCCCTGGGACAACGGCACCACCAACCGGGCCGGCGCCCGCCACGGCCCGCGCGAGATTCGCAACATGTCGAGCCTGATGCGGCGGACCCATCACGTGCTCGGCATCTGCCCCTACGAGCTTTGCCGGGTCGCCGACTGCGGCGATGCCAGCGTCAATCCGATCGACCTGAACGACACCATCGAGCGCGTCGAGCGCTTCTTCACGGGGCTGCACGGGGCCGGCGCGGTGCCGCTGTCTGCCGGTGGCGACCACCTCATCACGCTGCCCATCATGCGGGCCATCGCCAGGGAGCGGCCCGTCGGCCTGATCCACTTCGACGCGCACTCGGACACCTGGGACAGCTATTTCGGCGGCTACAAGATCACCCACGGCACGCTCTTCCGCCGCGCCGTCGAGGAGGGCCTGCTCGATCCGAAACGGACCATCCAGATCGGCATTCGCGGCTCGGTCTACGACCTGCACGACATGGACTTCGCGCACGATTCAGGCATGCGCGTCATCACCATTGAGGAGTACTTCGACATCGGCTGGGAGAAGGTGGTGGCCGAGGCGCGCGCGGTGGTCGGCGACGGCCCGACCTACGTCAGCTTCGACGTGGACGGGCTCGATCCCGTCTACGCGCCGGGCACCGGCACGCCCGAGATCGGCGGCTTCTCGACCCATGAGGCGCAGCGCATGCTGCGGGGCACGCGTGGCCTCAACCTGGTGGGCGGCGACGTGGTGGAGGTGGCGCCGCCGTTCGATCCCAGCGGCAACACCGCGCTGGTGGGCGCCACCATGATGTTCGAAATCCTGTGTGTGCTGGCGGAGGCCGTGGCGGGCCGCAAGGGATGACCGGGGAGAGGACGATGGACCACGAAGGCAACATGCGGCGCGCGATCGCGCTCTGCGAGGAGAAGATGGCGGCGGGCGAGGGCGGCTACTGCGCGACGATCATCGTGCGCGACGGCGCGGTGATCGGCGAAGGCTGGAACAACGTGGCCGAGAACTGCGACGCCACCGGCCACTGCGAGATCAACGCCATCCGCGATGCCGGCAGGCGCACGGGGAACTGGGATCTCTCGGGCTCGACCCTCTATACGACCTGGGAGCCCTGCATCATGTGCGCCGCGGCGATCTGGTGGGCGCGGATCGACCGCGTGTTCTACGGCAATCTCCTCTCCCACGCCGCCGACCTCGGTATCGACGTCGCCGGGCTGGAGACCGAGGCCGCGACACCGACGGAGCAGCGCGGCCGCCCCTACCGGCGCCTGCTGGGCGATGAGACCTACGCCATGTTCAAGGCGTGGTGGGAGAGCGCGGACCGCGCGACGATCTGATGATGCTTGCACGGCCGAGTCGAGCGCGCCATATACGAGGTGTCGTCAACAACGAAAGGAGGTGATCCAGTGTTTGACTGTCTTAAACCGCGATCGGCGGTCACCGTGAGCTGGGTCTCCCCCTGCGATGGGGCCCACGGCTGACGGTGACGACGCGATCTGCGGATCGCGGATTGACGGGGAAGGGCCGCCCCAGCCGGGCGGCCCTTCCAACGTTACGGGTGCATGACCGGGACGGCGGCAGACGGCGCTGCGCTCGGCGTCATCCCCGCCGGATTCTGGCGGCGCGTCGCGGCGTGGGTCATCGATACGATCATCGTCCTGATCGGCGTCTACCTCGTCGGATCGTTCCTCTGGCCCGACCTGGTGGAGACCACGACGCACGTCTCCGAGAGCGACGGCGCGCGACTGGAGGTCGTGAGCTATGCGCTCTCCACGCTCGGCACCGCGGTCTTCGGGATCGCCCTCGGCCTCTACACGGCGTCGCTGGAGAGCGGGCGGGCCCAGGCGACGATCGGCAAGCGCATGCTGGGGCTTCGGGTCACGGGGCTTGACGGCGCGGGCATCTCGCCGCTCACGGCAATCTTCCGCTGCTGGCCGCTCTGGCTCCCCGGACTCGTCAGCATGGTCGTCGGCCTGAACTACGTCGTCGGGTTTGCCGCCGTCGCCGCCTGCGTCGCGGTCGCCTTCAACCGCCGCAAGCAGGGCCTGCACGACATGCTGGCGCGCTGCCTGGTGGTGCGCCGGCCGCCGCGCGTCATATAGGGGGCATGACGCTCTTCGACGACCAAGAATTAGATTGACCACGTTACATTTCTCCGCCACACTCGTGAGAGAAAAAAGTGACGCGAGGGAACATGACTACACTGATCGTTCATGAGCCGCGGCAGGTCGAACGCAGGCTCAGGCAAGAATTTGGCACCAACCGCCGGACTCTGATCGATATCGTCGCGGTCGCCGTGGCGGCGCGAGCTAGATGCACAACCAACTCGCCAAGATCGGCCGGCTCGTATTACGCATGGGCGGCTGCCACGACAAGGTTGCGCCAAGTCTTTCGGCCGGAGGGTTGGGACAAAGGCGATGGGGATGGCATCGAGACTGTTGTCAACCACGAGCGAAAAATAAAGATCGCAGTCCTCAGCACAGATCACGGAACTGCGGATATCAACCGCCGTCCCAAAAATCGGACGATAAAGGGACCCGCTTCAGAGAGGGTTGTCGAACTGAATAACCAAATGGAATTATTCACTCTTGGAGAAATGGGACCTATTGCAGAATCTCCGTACTCCATGTGGTATGTGTGCATCTACGACGATGGTAGCAGCGTTCGAGCTGAGCTATCAAAACCAGTCACATTTTCTGGAGGTTTCATCACACAATTTAGTGAACGCATATTTGTATTGCAGGATGGTGATTGGGAAAAAGTGGTGCTTACACTATCGGATAAAGCACCAGAACAATATGACGATCTCAAAATTGATGTGAGGCGCAAGTAGTCCTCATGTTCAATCCATCGCGCCTTACTCTAGCGAGGAAGCGCCGTCGATACAGCAAGAAGGAGCTGGCTGAGGCGATTGGTGTCACTCCGCACTCAGTTTTGCGGTATGAGTCAGGAAAGATTGCTCCAACTAGAGAAGTTGAGCTTCGTCTTTCCAAAGTTCTTGACTTCCCGATAGTCTTCTTTTCTGGTCATGATGTGGATGAGCTGGGCGTAGAGGGAGCCAGCTTTCGAAGCCTCAGTTCGATTTCGGCAAAGGATCGAAATTCGGCGCTGGCAGCTGGCAGCTTAGCCTTTATGTTCGCAGACTGGGTGGAAGAGCGTTTCGACTTGCCAAAGCCGGACTTACTTGATCTTGGGGACGACACGCCAGAAATTGCCGCTCGATCATTGCGCGAACATTGGGGTCTCGGAGAGAGGCCAGTCAAGAATATGGTAGAACTCTTGGAGGCTAAAGGAGTGCGCCTCTTCTCGTTGGCAGAAAATACCGTGACTGTTGATGCGTTCTCCGTATGGAGAAGAGAAGTTCCATTTGTTTTTCTCAACACCGTTAAGACTGCAGAACGCAGCCGATACGACGCAGCACACGAGCTTGGACATTTAGTGTTGCATCTCGAGGGCGGTCCGACGGGCCGAGCCGCCGAACATGAGGCAAATCAGTTTGCCTCTGCCTTCTTGCTACCAGAAGCCGACGTCGTAGCGACTATTCCTCGCGTTCATACATTGAATCAAGTCATTGAGGCTAAGAAGCGGTGGGCTGTGTCGGTGATGGCCCTTCTGCATAGACTAAGAAGATTGGAGATAATGTCGGATTGGCAGTACCGGATGTTCTGTATTGATGCCACAAGCCTCGGGTATAGGCGGGAGGAGCCATTTGGGATTAGCAGAGAACGTTCGGTTGTGTGGCAAAAGGTGTTAACCATGCTATGGAGCGAACGTGTCACGAAAGTCGAAATCGCAAAGGATCTTCAAATGCCTACTGAAGAGGTCGAGAATTTCTTATTCGGCTTGGCTAGTGAGACAATAGAGGAACAAGCGGTAGAATTGCGTCCGCCTCTGCGCCTCGTTCCGTAACGCTGGGTCTTTTCGGCACGATCATGAGCCTCGGTTTCGTGGTCGGAGCGGCACCCACGCCGCCTGCGTCGCGGTCGCCTTCAACCGCCGCAAGCAGGGCCTTCACGACATGCTGGCGCGCTGCCTGGTGGTGCGCCGGCCGCCGCGTGTCATATGAGGGCGGGCGCTTGGGCACTCGCACCGGCGGGGCTTTTGCGCCATGATCGCGCGCCGGCGGACAGGGGAGTCGGAAGGTTCAGGGGGCGAAGGGATGGTCGCTGAACGCGCGAACGAGCGGGTCTGCTATTTCAACGGGGAGATCGTGCCGGAGAGCCGGGCGCTGGTCTCCTTCCGCGACAGGAGTTTCCGCTACGGCGACGGCGCCTTCGACACGACCCGCACCTTCGGGCACCGCATCTTCAAGCTCGAAGAGCATATCGTGCGCTTCTACAAGACGCTGCGCTACCTGCGGATCGACCCCGGCATGGCGCCGTCGGAGATGAAGCGTCACACCGAGGAGGTGCTTGCCCGCAACCTGCACCTGATGGGGCCGGACGACGACTACTGGGTCTTTCAGCGCATCTCCCGCGGCCTCGAGCCGGCCGGCGGCGACTTTCACGGCTCCACCGACCCCGTGCTCATCATCGACTGCACGCCGCTGCCGATCGCCCAGCGGGCCCACTACTACCGCGACGGGATTCCGCTGATGATCCCCTCGAACCGCCGCGCCGCGCCCGATGTGATTTCCCCGAGGGCGAAGACCCACAACTACCTGAGCCTGTTCGTCGGGAACGACGAGGTTCGCCGCCGCGACCCCAATGCCCTGGCGCTCTTCCTCGACCACAACGGCAATCTCTCCGAGGGAGTCGGCTCCAACATCTTTCTCGTGAGCGACGGCGTGCTCTACACGCCGCAGGACCGCTACGTGCTCAACGGCATCAGCCGGGAGACCGTGCTGGAGCTTGCGGCGGAGGCGGAGATCGAGGTGGTGAAGTGCGACCTCGATCTGTTCGACGCGCACGGCGCCGACGAAGCCTTCATCACGTCCACGAGCTTCTGCATCTGCCCGGTGGCGACCATCAACGACGTGCCCTTCGGCGAGCGGACGATCCCCGGCCCGGTGACGGAGCGGCTGATGGGCCTCTACTGCAAGCTCATCGGCTTCGATTTCGTGGACCAGTACCTCAAGCACCTGAACTAGGAGACCGCGACCATGCTTGAGATCGTCAAGCCGGGCCTCGAGACCAGCATCCAGGATTTCCCCGGCCGTATCGGCTACTGGAACCAGGGGTTTCCGCCCTCCGGCCCGTTGGACATGTGGTCGTTCCGGCTCGCCAATCTCGTGGTCGGCAACGACGAGGGCGCGCCGGGGCTGGAGGCCCAGTTCATGGGGCCGACGATCCGCTTCGCGCGTTCCGGCGTGATCGCGGTGACGGGAGCGAACATGCGCCCGATCCTCGACGGGCAGGCGCTCCCGATGTGGGAGAGCGTCGCGGTGAAGGCGGGGCAGACGCTGGTGATGGGGCCGGCGGTCGCCGGTGCGCGCGGCTACCTGGCGGTGGCGGGCGGCATCGATGCGCCGGAATGGCTCGGCTCGGCGTCGACGTTCCACAAGGCCGGCGTCGGCGGGCTGGACGGCCACGCGGTCCGGGCGGGGCAGGTGCTTCCCGTGAAGGAGGCGGCAGGCAGGCCCGGCCGGCGGATCGTGGAGCGCGCGCGGCCGACCTTCCCCGGCGGCAAGACCTGGGAGGTCGAGGCGGTGAGGGGCCCCAACGACGACTGGGTCGACGACGCGGGTCACGAGCGCTTCACGGAGACGGCCTGGCTGCTCGAGGCGCGGAGCGACCGCACCGGCTATCGGCTCAGGGGGCCGGACTGGACCTTCACCGAGAAGGCCACCGACAAGCTGCCGGAGCACGGCGACTTCCCCTCCAACATCATCGACCAGGGCTATCCGCTGGGTGCGGTGAACCTGGGCGGCCAGACGCCGATCATCCTGATGAACGACGGCCCCAGCATGGGCGGCTTCATCTGCCCCTACACGGTGCCGTCCGCCGCCTTCTGGAAGCTCGGCCAGATGAAGCCCAACGAGTCCATCAGGTTCCGCGAGGTCTCGGTGGGCGAAGCGCAGGCGCTGCGATTCGCCCTCGACGAGGCCTGCACACTCGACAGCATCGAATAGAGGGAGGCCAGTTCATGGCGGAGGAGGTTCTGACCCAGGCGCCGGGCAACGTGTGGAAGGTCCTGGTGAAAGAGGGCGATTCGGTCAAGGCGGGCGACACGCTGTTCATCCTCGAAGTGATGAAGACCGAGGTGCCCCACGACGCCGAGAGCGACGGCACAGTCAAGAAGCTCCACGTCAAGGAGGAGGACGCCGTGGACGTCGGCCAGCTCGCGGTGGAGATCGAGTAGGCCGCGCCCGGCGGCAGGAGGCAGGCGATGCGCGTCCTGGTGCTGGGCGCAGGCGTCGTCGGCACCGCGGCCGCCTATTTTCTGAACGAGGCGGGCCACGAGGTCACGGTGGTGGAGCGGCAGGCCGGTGCCGGCCTGGAGACCAGCTTCGCCAACGGCGGGATCGTCGGCGCCTACAGCTCCCGCCCCTGGGCGCACCCCGAAGTGCCCCGCATGCTGGTCAAGTGGTTCGGGCGCGAGGATGCGCCCTACCTGTTCCGTCTCCGCCCCGACCTCGCCCAGTGGCGCTGGGCCGTGAGCTTCCTGCGCCATTGCACGCGGGCGCAATTCGAGCGCTCCCAGCAGGTCTCGCTCAGGCTCTCGACCTACAGCTACGACTGCCTGAAGACACTGCGCGAGAAGGAGGGGCTGGCCTACGACCAGCGCGCCGAGGGGGTTCTCCACCTCTACCGCGATGCGGCATCGCTGGATGCGTCCTACAGGTACGAGACGCGGATGGCGGACACGCGCTTCCATCCGGAGCGGCTCGACAGGGACGCGATGCTCGAGGCCGAGCCTGCGCTGCAGCAGACGGCGGACCAGTTCGCGGGCGCGATCTATTTCGCGAACGACGAGTCGGGCGATGCCCACAAGTTCACGCGGGCCCTCGCTGCGGCCGCGGCGGCAAACGGCGTGACCTTCCGCTACGGCGAGACGGTGCGGCAGTTGACCGGCGACCGCCGGCGGGTGACCGGCGCCGAGACCGACAAGGGCGTGATCGAGGCCGATGCGGTGGTGATGAGCCTTGCGAGCTACAGTGCGCGCTTCCTCAGGCGTGTCGGCCTGCGGGTGCCGATCTATCCGCTCAAGGGCTATTCGGTGACCATCCCCACCACCGGCTACAACGGGGCGCCGACGCGCGCCATCCACGACGGCCACCGGCGCATCGTGATGAGCCGGCTCGGCGACCGCTTGCGCTGCGCCGGCACCGCTGAGCTTGACGGGCACAACGCGACCATCCGGCCGGACCGTGCAACGGCGACGCTGGATGCTGCGATGGCGGTGTTCCCAAGCTGCGGCGACCGGACCAGGGCCGAGCGCTGGATCGGCTTCCGGCCGATGACGCCCGACTGCCTGCCGATCATCGGCAAGACCCGGGTGCCCGGCCTCTACATGGACACCGGCCACGGCAGCACGGGCTGGACCTATTCGTCCGGCTCCGGGCGGGTCATCGCCGACATCGTCTCCGGCCGCGAGCCCGAGATCGACATGGCCGGCCTCTCACCGGATCGGTATTAGCCCGAGCGCCCGCCATTCGGGATCACGACAGCCCGAAGGACTCCCACCTCCCCCCCTCCTCCCAGGAGGAGGGGGAACGAAGGCAGCACCAGCTTTTTCTCCCTCTCCTCCCCGCCGGGGAGGAGAGGGCCGGGGAGAGGTGGGGGGCCGGGCCGTACCGCTTTTCAAAATGAAGAACGTGCGGAGCCGGTTGTGACCACGTCCGGTCGGATGTTGCTCTGGCGCACGAGCCAGCCATTCGGGATTACGGCGATCCGAACGATAATCGCCATGTCTATCGTCCACGCGCCATCGGTGTCCACACGCCTCAGCCTGCGGCTCGCATGACCCAGCTCGAAGGAGCCGGCAATGCCGACATGGAAGCGCCTCCTCATCGCGTGGTTGTTCGTGCCCCTGCACGGTTTCCTGTTCCGCCTCTCGAACGGCCGCCTGCTGGGTAGCCTGGAAGGCAGCGGGGTCCTCATTCTCGTCACCAAGGGACGCAGGAGCGGCAAGCCGCGCTCGTCGCCGTTGCTCTACTTCCGATTCGAAGAGGCCGGCGACCTCATTGTCGTCGCGTCGAACTACGGCCAGGATCGCCATCCCGCCTGGTACCTGAATGTCGTCGCCGACCCGACGGCCACCGTCGAGGCCGGTGGCGAGCGATTCGCAGCCGATGCCCGCATAGCCCAGGGGGAGGAGCGCACCGCGCTCTACGAGCGCGTGGTCACGGCGAACTCACGCTTCGCTACCTACCGCGCCAGCACTGATCGCCAGATCCCCGTCGTCGCGCTGCGCCGCGCCGGGCCGCCCGTCTGAAGGGCAGATCTGGAGGACGGACGTACGCGGCCGGGTATCCCCAGCGCCGGCGTGGCCCGCGCACTCTGGGGCGAAACCGGCAGTCAGTCCGCGCCGTTCCCCAACAGTCGATCGTAGTGGCTTGCGGTGCGGGCCGTCGTCTCGCGCATCGCCTCCTTGAGCGAATCGATGCCAGTCATGTCGCAGGCCCGCTCGATAACGGCAAGCAACGCCGGCGGTGCCGTCGCCTCGACGAAGCGCTCCTCCACCGTCAGGCTCAGGATGCCGTGCAGGTTGTGCCAGAGCGTCGCAGCCTCGGCCAGCTCGCGCGCGGTGTCGGGCTCGATCAACCCCGCGCCGCCCGCCGCCTCGAACACGGACACAGTGCCGCCCGTGAGAAGCTCTTCGCTCTCGGCCGCATGCAGCAGTTGCAGGTATTGCGCGATGAACTCGGTGTCCATCAGGCCGCCGCGCTTCTGCTCGATCGCCCAGATGTCCTCGTCGGGGTCGTCGCCCCGCAGATCTTCGCGCACGTCGGCGAGCTGGGCCACGAGAGCCTCGCGGGAACGCTCCTGCCGGAGGACGGTGTGGCGGGCCTGCTCGAACCGCTCGCCGAGGTCGCCCTCCGCCCAGATCACGCGCGCCCGCGTCAGCGCCTGGTGCTGCCAGGCCGGGACGCTGCCCTGAAAATGCTCCACGAAGGATGGGAGCGACAGGACGATGGGGCCGGCGTTGCCTGAGGGGCGCGGGCGCATGTCCATGTCGTAGAGCGTTCCCTCCGCCGTCGCCGCCCGAATCGCGGCGACGAAGCGCCGGCTCAGTTGCCCGTAGTAGCGATCGGGCCTGAGGGCCTTGCGCCCGTCGGACTCGTAGGCGTTCTCCGGGTGGTCGTAGACGAGCATGAGGTCGAGCGGCGCGGTCACGGTCATTTGCCGGCCGCCCAGCCGGCCCAGTGCGACGACGGCGAAGCGGCCTCCGGGAACACGGCCGTGGGTCGCGGCGAAGGCCTTGGCGACGACCGGCAGCGCCGCGCCGAGGCAGGCGTCCGCGATGTCGGAGAGCGGAATGGCGGCCTCGACAGGGAAGAGGAGCCCGCGAAGCATGTGCACGCCGATATGGAAGATCTTGTCGTTGGCCCAGCGCCTCTCGGCGTCGAGAAAGTCCTGCACGTCACGTGCGCGGAGCGCCTCGTCCGCAAGCTCGGCCTTCATCTCCGCCGCGCCGAACTCGCGCTGGTAGAACACGCGCACGAGCCCGCGCCGCGCCATGGTCGCAAGCTCGGGTCCCAGCTCGTCGGCGTCCGGCACGTCCAGATCGGAGAACTCGCGGCTGAGCACGCTGTCGAGCAGCATCGGCCGATGCTCGAGCCAGCCGGCGAGGCGCGGCGCGGAGCCCATGATCTCCGTGATCAGGTCGAACAGCTCGGGGTGGGCGGCAAACATCGAGAAGAGGTGGGAGCCTGCCGGCAGGCGCGCGAGGAACCCGTCGAAGAGCGCGAGCGCCGAATCGGGGTCCGGCCAGGCGGCCAGGACGTCCAGGATCGTCGGCACCAGCTCCGCCAGCCGCTCGCGGGCCCCCTCGCTGCGCATGGCGCGGTAGCGGCCTTCGTGCCAGGCTCGCAAGGTCTCGAACGCGCGCTCGGGATGCGCGTAGCCCATGGCCGCGAGCGTCTCCAGCGTGGCGTCACCGTCGCCTTCGCCGCTGAAGTCGAGCGTGCCTGCCGACGTGAGTGCCGGATCGTCATCGAAGAGCGTCGTGTAGTGGCGCTCCACCGTTCTCAGGTGGCCGAGGAGCGTCTCGGCGAACGCCTCGCTCGAGTCGAAGCCGAGGAAGGTCGCGACATGAGCGACCCCCTCGTCGTCCTCCGGCATGCTGTGGGTCTGGCGGTCGTCCGCCATTTGCAGGCGGTGCTCGACGGTGCGGTGGAAGGTGTAGGCCTCCATCAGTTCGCTCACCGCATGGCGGCGCATGTGGCCGGCTTCGACCAGCAGGTCGAATGCCTGCCGCGTGCCGCGCACGCGGAGCGCGGGATCCCGCCCGCCCCAGATGAGTTGCTGGGTCTGCGCGAGGAATTCGATCTCGCGGATGCCGCCCCGCCCGAGCTTGATGTTGTGCCCGGCGACGGCGACCTGGCCGCCGCCACGATGGGCATCGATCTGGCGCTTGATGGCACGGATGTTCTGGATCGCGGCGAAGTCGAGATGTCGGCGCCAGATGAAGGGCTCCAGCCGCTCCAGGAAGCCGGTGCCGGCCTCGATGTCGCCGGCGACGGGCTTCGCCTTGATCATGGCGGCCCGCTCCCAGTTCTCGCCGGTCGTCGCGTAGTAGGCCTCGGCGGCGCGGACCGAGAGGGCCGCCGCGGTCGAGCCGGGGTCCGGGCGAAGGCGGAGATCGGTGCGGAAGACGTATCCGTCGGCCGTCCGCTCGTCCATGATCGTGACGAGATTGCGGGCGAGCCGCGCGAAGATCTGCTGCAGGCCGTCGCCGCTGGCGTCGGACGCGATCTCCTCGTCGAAGAGAACGATGATGTCCACGTCGCTGGAGTAGTTGAGCTCGCCCGCGCCGAGCTTGCCCATGCCGAGGATGATGAGGCCGGAGCCGCGTTCGGGCGTATCGGGATCGGGCAGGGCGAGCTTGCCGCGATCGTGCAGGTTCCGCAGCAGGTGAGCGCAAACGGCGCTAAGCGTCGTCGAGGCGATGTCGGAGAGCGCGCCCGTGACACGCTCCAACGGCCACACCGAGACGATGTCGGCCATGCCGATGGCGAGGCTGGCGCGGCGCTTCGCCACGCGGAGGCGCTTCATCACCTGCTGCCGCGACTCGTCGCCGAGCGCGCTGGTGTCCGCCGCCAGCTCGCGGGCTGCGGCGTAAGCGGCGTCCGGCCCCTGCTCGACCAGCACCTGCGCGAAGCCTTGGTCGGCGGTGAGGCAGTGGCTCAGGTAGCGGCTGTTGCCGAAGAGCGCGCCGAGCAGTGCATTGGCGTCGGGATCGCTCTCGCAAGCGTCCGCGAACGCGATGAGGGAGTCCTCCTCGCTTCGCGCCGCGTTCTCGCGCCAGCGCTCCCAGCAGAGTGCGAGCGCCGCCTCGTCGGCAGGTCGTGGCGGCCGTGCGGCGTCCTTCCATTCCGACGCTAGGTTCATGGGCGATCCCGGTCCATCATGTGATCCGGCCGCCGGGCGCACGCCGGCCGGTGCGACCGGCAGAGCGCCGGGTTGCGGGGGCAGGTGATCGGGAGGGACTCGTCATGCCGAAGGTCAACGCCAACGGGATCAATATTTACTACGAGCTGATGGGCAAAGGCGACCCGCTGGCGCTGATCGGCGGCTCGCTGTTCGGACGCCAGAACTTCGCGATGGTCTGGGACGGGCTCGCCGAGTCGTTCCAGCTCATCAGCTACGATCAGCGTGGCTACGGGCAGACCGATCGCCCGCTGATGCATTACGACCTCGATATATGGGCGGACGATCTGGCAGCGCTGCTGGACGAACTCCAGATCGAGCGCGCGCACGTGATGGGAACCTCTGCCGGCGGCATGATCGCGCTGAAGTTCGCGGCGAAGTACCCGGACCGGTGCATCGGCGTGGTGAGCGACTGCGCGTTCGCGAAGTGCGACACCATGCGCCGGATCATGTTCCGCACCTGGCGCCACATGGCCCAGACCTGGGGCTGCGGCCCCGAGTTCGCCGACCACGTGGTGACGCAAGCCGTCGGCGCCGACTTTCTCGACGGCCCCAACGGCCAGCCGCTGATCGAGATGGTGCGCACCATCGTTGGGCTCAATGCGGTCGAGACCGTGGTCCAGGCCTGCATTGCCATGGAGGAGATGGACCTGCGCGAAGACTGCAGGAAGATCAGGAACCCGACGCTGGTCATCACCGCCGCCAAGGACATGCTGACCCCGATGCTGACGGGGCCGGACGGGGCGGGCGCCCAGTGGGTGGTGGACAACGTGCCCGGCTGCGAGGCGATCGTCTACGAGGACATCGGCCACGCCGATCTGGTGGAATGCCCGGAGAAGACCATCGCGTCCGCAACGGCCTTCCTCCACCGCGCGAAAGAGAAGGTGCTGGGGTAGGGGCGGTGGCTGGCATAGGCGGTCTGTGGTAGAGAGCGGCGGACGACCACCTCGGCCGGCTGAGGGAGCGACGATGGCTGCGAACGGCTCCGGAGAGGGACGGCGCGAGAGCGTCGGTGTCAGGGTCGGAACGGTCACGATCGGCGGCGGCGCGCCCATCGTCGTCCAGTCCATGACCAATACCGATACCGAGGACGCCCGCGCCACGGCGGATCAGGTCAAGGCGCTGGCCAACGCGGGCTCGGAGATCGTGCGCATCACGGTCAACACGCCGGAGGCCGCCGCCGCGGTGCCCGAGATCCGCGAGCGGCTGGATGCGGCGGACTGTCGCGTGCCGCTGGTGGGCGATTTCCACTACAACGGGCACCGGTTGCTGACCGAGTACCCGGCCTGCGCCGAGGCGCTCGCCAAGTACCGGATCAATCCGGGCAACGTCGGCTTCCGCGAGAAGCGCGACCGCCAGTTCCAGACCATGATCGAGGTCGCGCTCAAGCATGACCGGCCTGTGCGGATCGGGGTGAACTGGGGCAGCTTGGACCAGGACCTGCTCGCCCAGCTCATGGACGAGAACGCGGCGCGGCCCGAGCCGAAGGACGCGGCGGGGGTCATGCGCGAGGCGCTGGTCGAATCGGGGCTGCGGAGCGCCGCGCTTGCCGAGGACATCGGGCTCTCCCGCGACAAAATCGTGATCTCGGCCAAGGTCTCGCAGGTGCAGGACCTGATCGCCGTCTATGGCGAGCTTGGAGCGCGCAGCGACTACGCGCTCCATCTCGGGCTCACCGAGGCGGGCATGGGCTCCAAGGGCATCGTGGCTTCCACCGCCGCGCTCTCGGTCCTGCTGCAGCAGGGCATCGGCGACACCATCCGCATCTCGCTCACGCCGGAGCCCGGCGGCGACCGCACGCAGGAGGTCATCGTCGCGCAGGAGATCCTGCAGACCATGGGCTTCCGCTCCTTCGTGCCTCTGGTCGCGGCGTGCCCCGGCTGCGGGCGGACGACGAGCACGGTGTTCCAGGAACTCGCCGAGCGCATTCAGGACTACCTGCGCCGGCAGATGCCGGTCTGGCGCGAGACCTACGACGGGGTCGAGACCATGCAGCTCGCCGTCATGGGGTGCATCGTCAACGGCCCCGGCGAGAGCAAGCATGCCGACATCGGCATCAGCCTGCCGGGAACCGGAGAGGCGCCGGCGGCGCCGGTCTTCATCGACGGCAAGAAGGCTGTGACGCTGCGGGGCGCCGGCATCGCCGAGGAGTTCCAGCAGATCGTCGCGGACTACGTGGCGAAGCGGTACCCGAAGCGCGCCAGGCCGGGCGCGGCAGGCGGCGCGGACGGGGCAGGGGACGCCCCCGGTCCCGTGCAGCACCCGGCCGGCTAGCACCCGCGCTCGCCGTCGCCGGCTCCTCCCGAAGCTCGCGTGGACGCAGCGGCCCTCCGGCTCGCCCGGCGCGGCGGCGTCGCCTCTGACGCACGCTCCCGGCAGCGACGCGCTGTCGCCTGCTGGCTGCTCGCGCTCGCCGGGCTCGTGCTGGCGATGGTGGTGCTTGGCGGGATCACGCGTCTCAACCACGCCGGCCTTTCGATCGTGGACTGGCGGCCGCTAATGGGCGTCCTGCCGCCCTTCGGCGAGGACGCGTGGCAGGCGCTCTTCGCAGACTACAAGCGCTTCCCGGAGTATCAGGAAATCAACCGGGGCATGACCCTCGACGCGTTCAAGGAGATTTTCTGGCTCGAGTACGCGCATCGCCTGCTCGGCCGGATCGTCGGCATCGCCTTTGCGCTGCCCTTCGTCTGGTTTCTGATCCGCCGCGCGTTCGACCGCGCGCTCGCCCTGAAGGTTCTCGCCATCGGCATCCTCGGCGGACTGCAGGGGCTGCTCGGCTGGTACATGGTCAAGAGCGGGCTGGTGGACCGCCCGGACGTGAGCCCCTACCGCCTCGCCGCCCATCTCGGCCTCGCGGTGGCGATCTACGGCTGCCTGATCTGGGTTGCGCTCGGCCTCGTGACAGGTGGTGCGGTCGAACGTGTCCGTCGTGCGGGACGCTGGCGCAGCATGCTCTGGGGAGCGACAGGGCTGGTATTCCTCACCATCCTTTCCGGCGCCTTCGTTGCCGGCAACGATGCGGGGCTCGCCTACAACACGTTCCCGCTCATGGCCGACGCCATCGTGCCGCCCGACGTCTTTCTGATCGAGCCGCTGTGGCGGAACTTCTTCGAGAACGTGCCGCTGGTGCAGCTCGACCATCGCCTGCTGGCGATGCTGACCGCGCTCGCGGTGATCCTGATATGGGCCGCCGCGCTGCGGTGGCTGGAGAGAACGCCGGTGCGCGCTGCGCTCCACGCGGCGGCGGCGGCGGTGCTCGTTCAGTTCGTTCTCGGGATCGCCACGCTGCTCACCTTCGTGCCGGTGCCGCTCGGCGCGGCGCATCAGGCCGGCGCGATGGTGGTGTTCACGGCGATCCTGGCCGCGCTTCGCCTGCTGTATCCGCCGGCGCCTCTGACGGCTCGACCACGCCCTTGCGGCCCTTCACGAAGCGCTTGATGAGGCGCGGCATGAAGCCGATCAGGCCGAGGACCGCGAGGCCCAGCAGCGCGTTCTGAACCAGGTCGCCGTCCCCGGTCGCGAGCGAGCGCCCGGCATGGCCGAGGTAGGCGTAGGCGGCTGCGCCCGGCGCCATGAAGACGACCGACGCCAGGACGTATGACACGAGCGGGATGCGGGTGAGGCCCAGCGCGTAGTTCAGCGCGTTGAAGGGGATGAAGGGGATCAGCCGGGTCATGGCGACGAAGCGCCAGCCCTCGTCCTCGACCCCCTCGATCACCCGCTGCACCCGCGCCGGCGTGCGCGCGGCGATCCATTCGGCCAGCACGTAGCGCGCGATGAGGAAGGCGATGGTCGCGCCCACGGTTGCACCGATCAGCGCAATCAGCGTGCCGACGTAGGGGCCGAAGAGGGCACCGGCCGCGAGCGTGAAGAGGAGGCCGGGCAGAAACATCACCGTGGCGACCACGTAGGCGCAGAAGAAGACGATCGGCGCCCACGGGCCGAACTGGGTGATCCAGGCCTCGAGCGCAGCCGAATCGATGCTGTCCCGGTTGAGCACGGCGAGGACGATGCCGACGACGACAGCGGCCAGCAGCACGATGCGGGGCAGCGCCTTGCGCAGGCGTTGAAGGCGAGAGGGATCGGGAGACGTGCTTACGGTCGTGGTCATGCGCGAACTCCTTTTGCGGCCGGTGCCGCAACATCATCGAGACCGAAGAGGGGGCGCAGGCGCGCACCGAGCGCTGCGCCGGGCAAGGCTGCCAGCAGCCAGAGCCAGCCGTGCACGCTGCCGGACGCGATGCCGCTGAAGAGCGCGCCGATGTTGCAGCCGAAGGCGAGCCTCGCGCCGTAGCCGAGCAGAAGACCGCCGATCACGGCGCTCGCCACGTGTCCTGCGGTGAGGCGCCGCCGGGGCGCGAAGCGGCCGGCCAGCGCGGCACCGAGCAGCGCGCCGAGGATGAGGCCCACGTTCATGACCGACACGGTGTCCTGCTCGACCCCGGCCGCGAGCTTGCGCGCCGGGCCCGGCCACTGCCAGAAGGTCCACTCGGCGATGCCGAATCCCAGCGCGTCGGCCAGCGAGGCGCCCCAGAGCGCGAAGCCCCAGGTGACGCTCCACGGATGGCCGGCGATCAGCAGCGTCGCGAGGTTGAGCAGGGCGAGCGCGAGCGCGCCCCAAGCAAGCGGCCAGCCGCCCTGCAGCAGCCGTTCCCGCCAAGTGCCGTCCGAGCGCCAGGCCAGCGGCTCGTGGACGCCGTGGCGCCGGCGCTCCAGGGCGATCGCGCCCAACACCAGCAGGCCGATGACCGCGAGTTGCAGCGTGAGACCGGCAGGCCAGCCCAATGCGTCGGGGATCGAGATTGCGGAGAGGCGCGGCTGATCCAGCCACCAGGGCAGATGCGCCGTGCCGAGCACCGAGCCCCCGATGAAGGCGGCGAGGGTGATCGCCATGCGGAAACTGCCGGCGCCGGCGCCGCTCAGCGTGCCCGAGGCGCAGCCGCCGCCGAGCTGCATGCCGATGCCGAACAGGAAGGCGCCGAGCGCGACCGATACGCCAACCGGAGCGATCGCGCCGCCGAGCCCCTGGCCGAACGCGCTGCCGCCGGCGAGGAGCGGCACGAACGCGATGCTCGCGGCCGCGATCATCAGGAGCTGGGCCCTGACGCCGACGCCGCGTCGGTCGAGGAGAAACCGCCGGGTGGAGGAAGCGAAGCCGAAGAGCGCGTGGTGGAGAGCCAGCCCGGCGAGCCCGCCGACCACGAGTAGCGCCGCCAGCCGGCCGTCCACCGCAACCGCAAGCGCCGCCACGGCGGCCGCGATAAAGAGGCCCGCCACAGCCGCAACCGCCACCTGCGGTCGTACAGGGGTCGACGCGGCAGCCGATGTCGTGGCGGTGCTCATGAAATTGACTATTGGGCGCGTATCGGGCGCGCGCCAATAAAATTAACTTGAGGGTGCCATTACCAGACGAATGTCGTGAGCGCGGCGCTGGGCCTCGCGCCTGCGGCCCGGCACGCTTCGTCCAGGGCGTGGGCGCTCGGCGCCGCGCCGGGCGCGAGGTCGAGCGCATCGGCAAGGAGGCCGCCGGTAATCAGGAGCGAATCCAGGCCGGCGGCATTCGCGCCGGCAATGTCGGTGCCGAGTCCGTCGCCGACGGCGAGCACGCGCGAGGGCGCGAGTCCCAGCTTCGCCAGCGCAAGCTCGTAGACGTCCGGGTAGGGCTTGCCGTAGTAGCGCACGCGGCCGCCGATCGCCTCGTAGCGCGCGGCGAGGGCTCCGGCGCAGGGTTCCTGCACGCCGAGCCGGATCACCAGCAGGTCCGGGTTGACGCATATCATGGGCAGATCGCGGGCTGCCGCCGCCTGCAGGATCGGCTCGTGATCCTCGACGGTGTTCCGCCCGTCGTCGAGGCCGATACCCAGCAGGAAATCCGCTTCTGCGATGTCGGCGGCGGCGTAGTCCAGCCCGTCGAGCACGTCGTCGGAGCCGGGCGGCCCCAGCAGGTGGTAGCGGGCGCCGAGCCCGCCGAACGGGACCAGCGCGGGGTCCGCCAGCGCCCGCCGCGCGGCGTCGCCGGACGCAACCACGGCATCGTAGAGTGCCGGATCGACCCCCTTTCCGTTGAGCACGCGCTCGACCTGCCAGGCGAGGCGGGGCGCGTTGGAGAGGAACACCACCCGCTTGCCGGCCGCGCGCAGGCGGCGCAGGCAGCCGAGCGCCTCCGGATAGGCGGGCCCGCCCTGGTGCATGACGCCCCATACGTCGAGGATGCAGCCGTCGTAATCGGCCATCAGCGCAGCCAGGCCGGGCAGGAGGGGTATGCCGCCGGGGTCGTTCATGGGCGCCCTTGTCCCATCCGGCGCCCTGATTTGCAAAGCACGTTGCCGAGACGGCGACAGGCGACACGAATCCCGATCCTGTGAACCGCCTCGGACCGGGGTTCGTCCCCGGTCGGGCGCCATTTGCCGACGATCGGAGCGACGCCCGAGGGATGCAGCAGGCGCATCGGTGGCCTGCGGCGGAGGCATGTTTTCTTCGACAGGGAACCGCTCTAGAGTGTCATGCGCGCGACGCCAATGACAGAAAAGGGGAGGGTGGTCATGAAAGTCCGTCACTTGCTGATCGGAGCCGCAGTCGCGACTGCGGCCGTCTGGTCGCTTACCACGGCCGCGCCCGCGGCAGATCCCATCAAGGTGGGCTATATCGGCTCGTTCGACACCGATACCGGCAAGAGCACGATCCGGGGCACCGAGATCGCCATCGAGGAGCTGAACGCGAACGGCGGCGTGCTCGGCGGGCGCATGATCGAGCTGGTCATGGCCGACACGCGCGAGGACGTGCAGGAGGGAATTCGCGCCTACGAATACCTGAACGAGGTCGAGAACGTCGACTTCATCATCTCGGGCTGCATCGACGACGTTTCGCTGGGCTGGCTCGAGCGCATGGCGGAATACCGGACGCCGACGCTGGACACGTGGACTTCTTACGTCGGCATCATCGACAAGGTCGTGGAGGAATACGAGAAGTACAAGATGTACTTCATGAACGTCTCCAACGACTACGCGCTGGCCATTCTCTATGTCGACTTCGGCAAGGATGTGCTCGCCAAGAAGATGGGCTGGAAGACGGTGTACGTGCTGCAGGAGGACACCGCGTTCGG
>JAPPMY010000008.1 GCA_028818855.1 Rhodospirillales bacterium | reverse complement strand
GGACTCCTCCGAAGGCAGAGGTCGCACGTTCGAATCGTGCCGGGTGCGCCACCCCTGAATCGAAGGCTTTTCAGGCAGGCCGGCTTGAGGAATGGCGGCGATATCTGCACCCGAAATCTGAGTTGGAGACGAACGTCCTTCGGGGAACCCTCAGCCCGAGGCCCGGCCGCGGCGCGCCGCCTGCTCGACGCAGGTGTCGATCTGGCTGGCCCGCTCGGGCACCCTGGCGCGGATCGCGTTGGCGAGGCGGTTCGCGGCGTGGACGTCCACGACGATGGCGCCGTGGCCTTCGAGGCCGATCTTGATGCTGGGCGCCTCGAAGCAGCGCGCAAGCGGCTCGAATTCGAAGGGTTTCGGGCCGGGCTGACCCAGGCTCGTGAGAATGACTGCGCGCGAGGGCATTGCATACGCTCCTTCGCTGTTGAGCGCGCTCCCTCCCTTCTCCGCATATAGGGACCCCGGCCGGGCGGCGCAACCGGCCCGGCATCCGGTATCGGTGCGCCTCCTGAGATTCCGCGCCGCAGTAGCGTTTCGCGCTCGCCTGCGCTAGCGTGTGCCCGTCACGCAGCGTGGGAAGCCGGTGACGCCCGCTCCGGGGAACGGCGCGGGCCAGTCCGGCGCTGCCCCCGCAACTGTGAGCGGCGAGACGGACCCGTTCGTGCACCGCGCGGGCCACTGATCCGCAAGGGTCGGGAAGGCCGGGCCCCGTCGACGACCCCGAGCCAGGAGACCGGCTGCGCGGCAGGGCTGCAACGTCCTCGGAGGGAGGATCATGGCGGGTCTTGACCAGGCGCCGGATTCGGCGCGCATCACCCTCGTTCTCGGCGGCGCCCGCTCGGGCAAGAGCGCCCATGCGGAAGCGCTGCTGGAAGCTCACGCGGGCGCGCGGCTCTACATCGCCACCGCCGAGGCTCGCGATCCCGAGATGGAAGCCCGCATCGCGGCCCACCGCGCGCGCCGCGGCCCCGGCTGGCGCACGGTGGAAGCGCCGCTCGCGCTCACCGAGACGCTGGAGGCCGAGAGCCGCCCGGGCGCAGCACTTCTGGTCGATTGCCTCACCCTCTGGCTCAGCAACCTGATGGAAGCCGGCCGCGACATCGCCGCCGAGACCCAGCGCCTCACCGCCTGCCTCGGCCGGCTCGAGGGGCGGGCGGTGCTGGTCTCCAACGAAGTCGGCCTCGGCATCGTGCCGGAGAACGCGGCGGCCCGCGTCTTTCGCGACCACGCCGGCCGGCTCAACCAGGCCGTGGCCGGGGCCGCCGGGCGCGTCGTCTTCGTCGCCGCCGGCCTGCCGCTCGTGCTCAAGCCGTGAGCGGCGTGCGCATCGCCTCGCTGGTGCCGAGCGCCACGGAGATCGTGGCGGCGCTCGGCCATGCAGAGAGCATCGTCGCCCGCAGCCACGAGTGCGACTGGCCGCCCGGCGCCGCGGCCGCGCCGGCCTGCACCCGCGCCCGCATCGACGCGAGCAGGCCGAGCGGCGCCATCCACGAGGAGGTGGGCAAGCTGCTCGCAGCGGCGCTCAGCCTCTACGACCTCGACACCGACATCCTGCGCGCCGCCCGGCCCACCCACATCGTGACGCAGGACCAGTGCGACGTCTGCGCGGTGGGCCTCGGCGAGGTCCGGGCCGCGGCGGCGGAGTTCCTGGAGGCGCCGGTGGAGATCGTCTCCCTCGCGCCCATGCGCTTGGACGACATCTGGGAGGACATCGCGCGCGTGGGCAACGCGCTCGCCGTCGACGCCGCGCCGGTCTGCGATGGCTTGCGCGCACGCTTGGGCGCCATCAGCGAACGGGCACGGGGCCTACCGCCGAAGCGCGTGGTCACCGTCGAGTGGACCGATCCGCCCATGAGCGCCGGCAACTGGGTGCCGGAGCTGGTGGCGGCCGCAGGCGGCATCGACGCACTCGGCGCCGCCGGCGCAAACGCGCCCGTCGTCGATGTCGCCCAGGTGCAGGCGGCGGATCCGGACGCGATCGTGCTCATGCCCTGCGGCTACGACCTGCCGCGCACCGAGGACGACGGCCGCGCGCTGCTGGCGAATGCGGCCTGGGCCGGCCTCCGTGCCGCGCGTGCCGGCGCCGTCTACGCCACCGACGGCAACGCCTTCTTCAACCGGCCGGGACCGCGGCTCGTCGAGTCCGCCGAGATCCTGGCCGAGATCCTCCACCCGGCGCACTTCGACTTCGGCCACCAGGGCACCGGGTGGGCCCGCCTGGAGACGTGAGGAACGATGCAGGACCAGAAAATCCCCGCCACCGTCATCACCGGCTTCCTCGGCGCCGGCAAGACCAGCCTCATCCGCCACGCGCTCGGCGAAGCGAACGGGCGGCGCATCGCGCTCATCATCAACGAGTTCGGCGACCTCGGCATCGACCGGGACGTGCTGGAGGGCTGCGGCGATGCGGCCTGCGACGAGGTCGATGTCGTCGAGCTTGCCAACGGCTGCATCTGCTGCACCGTCGCCGACGACTTCGCGCCGGCGATCGAGGCGCTGCTCGCCCGCGAGCCCGCGCCTGAGCACATCCTGATCGAGACCTCGGGCCTCGCGCTGCCGAAGCCGCTGGTCGCCGCCTTCAACTGGCCCGAGATCCGCACCCGGCTCACCGTGGACGGCGTGGTGGCCGTGGTGGACGGCCCGGCGCTGGCGGAAGGCCGCTTCGCGGACGACGAGGCGGCGCTCCAGGCCCAGCGCGAGGCGGACGACGCGCTGGATCACGAATCGCCGCTGGCCGAGGTGTTCGAGGACCAGATCGGCTGCGCCGACATGGTGATCCTCAACAAGACAGACCTGCTGTCTGCGAACGGCGCCGAGGCCGGCAAGGCGCGCATGGCGCCGCACCTCCGCCCCGGCGCGCGCGTGGTCGAGGCGGCGCACGGCCGCGTGCCGCCGGACCTGCTGCTGGGGCTCGACGCCGCGGCGGAAGACGATCTCGCGAGCCGCCGCTCGCACCACGACGGGCTCGACGAGGGGCACGACCACGACGAGTTCGAGAGCTTCGTCATGGCGCCAGGCACGATCGACGACCCCGCCGCCTTCGCGGCCCGGCTCAGCATGGCGGCCGACTTGCACGGCCTGCTGCGCGCCAAGGGCTTTCTCGATGTCGCGGGCAAGCGGCGGCGGCTCGTGGTGCAGGCCGTCGGCACCCGCGTCGACCGCCACTTCGACCGCGACTGGCGCGCGGGCGAGGCGCGGGAGAGCCGCCTCGTGGTGATCGGCCTCAGCCCCCTCGACCGGGCGGCCGTCGAAGCCGCGATCCGAGGCTAGGGAGACCCGCGCGTGCACCTGCTCGCAGCCCAGCCCGGCGCCATCGAGGACGGCACGGAGGCCGTGGACCTCGGCCAGTCGCCGGGCGACATCGTTCTGCTGTCCGCCGCCGATACCGAGCTTGCCTGCTTCGCCCAGGCGCAAGGGCGCCTCGGCGCGGGCGCGCCCACGCTCCGCCTCGCGAACCTCATGCAGCTCGGCCATAACCATTCGGTCGATCGCTATGCCGAACAGGTGTTGAGCGGTGCGCGGCTGGTGATCGTGCGGCTGCTGGGCGGCGAGAGCTACTGGCCCTACGGCGTCGAGCGGCTGAGCGCCGTCTGCGCCGGGCGCCGCGTCCCCGTCGCCTGGCTGCCGGGCGACGACAAGCCGGACGCGGGCCTCGCCGCCCGCAGCACACTCTCGACGGACGCCGCCGAGACGCTCTGGCGCTACTGCACCCAGGGCGGCATCGAGAACGCGGAGCAGGCGCTCCGCTACGCCGCAGCGCTCATCGGCCGCGCTGGCGCGTGCGAGCCGCCCCGGCCGGTGCCGCGCGCGGGCCTCTACTGGCCGGGGGACGGCGTGCTCGACCTGGAGGCGCTGTCGCGCCACTGGCGGGGCGATGCCCCACGCGCCTGCGTGGTCTTCTACCGCGCGCTCCTGCAGGGCGGATCGCTCGCGCCCGTCGATGCGCTGGTCGCGGCGCTGCGCGACGCGGGCCTCGACCCACTGCCCGTCTTCGTCACCAGCCTGAGGGACGAGCCGGCGGCGGCGCTGATCGCGACGCTCATGCGCACCACGGCGCCCGCGATCGTGGTGAACGCCACGGGCTTCGCCGTCTCCCGCCCCGGCGCGCCGCAGGAAACCCCGTTCGCCGAGGCCCGCGTGCCCGTGCTGCAGGCGGTCTTCGCCGGCGCCACGGAGCGCCAGTGGGCCGGGGCCACGCGCGGCCTCTCGCCCCGCGACATCGCCATGAACGTGGCGCTGCCGGAGGTCGACGGGCGCATCCTCACCCGCGCCGTCGCCTTCAAGACCGAGGCCCGCTTCGACGAGGCGACGCAGGCCCCCATCGTGGTGTCGGAGGCGAACGCAGAGCGCTGCCGCTTCGTGGCCCAACTCGCCGCCGCCTGGATTCGTCTCGCCCGCGAGGCCCCGGCGGAGCGCCGCATCGCCCTCGTGCTCGCCAACTACCCCAACCGCGACGGGCGCATCGGCAACGGCGTCGGCCTCGATACGCCGGCGAGCACAGCCGGCATCATGGCCGCCCTTGCAGACGCCGGCTACCGGGTGGAGACCCCGCCGGCGGACGGCGCGGCGTTGATGGCGAGGCTCCAGGCCGGCCCCACCAACGCCGCCGATGCCCACGCCAGGCCGGCCGAGACCACGCTCCCCCTCGCGGCCTACGCGCGCTTCTTCGCCGCGCTGCCGGACGCAGTCCGCACCACCGTCGCCGAACGCTGGGGCGAGCCCGAGGCGGACCCGTTCTACCGGCCGTCCGAAGGCTGCTTCGCGCTGCCTGCCGCGCGCTTCGGCAACGTCGTCGTCGCGATCCAGCCGGCGCGCGGCTACAACATCGACCCCGAGAAGAGCTACCACGACCCCGACCTGCCGCCGCCGCACGGCTACCTCGCCTTCTATGCCTGGCTGCGCACGGCCTTCGACGCCCACGCCGTGGTCCACGTGGGCAAGCACGGCAACCTTGAATGGCTGCCGGGGAAGGCGCTGGCGCTCTCCGCCGCGTGCTTGCCCGAGGCCGCGCTCGGGCCGCTCCCCCACGTCTACCCCTTCATCGTGAACGACCCCGGCGAGGGCAGCCAGGCCAAGCGCCGGAGCGCTGCCGTCATCGTCGACCACCTGACGCCGCCGCTGACCCGCGCCGGCAGCCACGGCGCGCTGGAGGAGCTGGAGCGGCTGGTGGACGAGTTCTTCGACGCAGCCTCGGTCGACCCCCGCCGCTGCGCGCCGCTCTCGGCCCGCATCCTGGAGCTTGCCGCGTCCACCGGGCTGGATGAGGATTGCGGCATCCAGGCTGGCGACGGCAGCGACGACGCGCTCCGCAAGCTCGACGGCTATCTCTGCGAAATCAAGGAGATGCAGATCCGCGACGGGCTCCACATCTTCGGCCAGGCGCCCGCGCCGGAGCGCCGCACCGAGTTGCTGCGCGCGATCGCACGCAGCGTGCGCGGGCCGGGCGCGGGCGAGGCCTCGCTGCTCCGCGCGCTTGCCGACGACCTCGCGCTCGGGCTGGACCCGCTCTCCGCCCCCCTCGGCGAGCCCTGGCAGGGCCCCAGGCCGCAAGCGCTCGCCAACGGCGCGGCCTGGCGCAGCACCGGAGACACGGTGGAGCGGCTGGAGGGTCTCGCCGCCGGCCTGATCGCCGGCACCCATCGCCTGCCCGCCGCGTGGGCCGCGAGCGCCGCCGTGCTCCGCCAGGTCGCGGAGACCATCGGCCCTGCGCTCGACGCGAGCCCACAAGCCGAGACCGCCGGCCTGCTCGCGGCGCTGGATGGCCGCTTCGTGGCACCCGGCGCAGCCGGCGCGCCCACGCGCGGGCGCGCGGACGTGCTGCCCACGGGGCGGAACTTCTACTCGGTGGACACGCGTCAGGTGCCGACCGCCGCGGCCTGGCAGCTCGGCTGGGCCTCGGCCCAGCTCCTGGTGGAGCACTACGCCCAGACCCACGGCGATTGGCCGCGCGCGATGGCGCTCAGCGCCTGGGGCACCTCCAACATGCGCACGGGCGGGGACGACATCGCTCAGGCTCTCGCCCTCATCGGCGCGCGCCCGCGCTGGGAGGGGCCCTCCGGCCGCGTCACCGGCTTCGAGATCATGCCGCTCGACCTCCTGGACCGGCCCCGCGTGGACGTGACGCTCCGCGTCTCCGGCTTCTTCCGCGACGCCTTCCCCGGCCTGATCGACCTCTTCGATTCCGCCGTGCGCGCGGTCGCCGCCCTCGACGAAGGCCCGGACGACAACCCGCTCGCCGCCAAGGTCGCCGCCGACGCGGCCCAGCTCGCCGGCAACGGCACGTCAGAGGCCCGCGCGCGGCGCATGGCGTCCTACCGGGTCTTCGGCTCCAAGCCCGGCGCCTACGGTGCCGGCCTGCAGGCGCTGATCGACGAGCGCGGCTGGGCGGATTCGGGCGACTTCGCCCGGGCTTACGTCGCCTGGGGCGGCTGGGCCTATGGCGCGGGCGAAGGCGGCGCTGCCGAACACGCCCTCTTCGAGCGCCGCCTTGGCGCGGTCGAGGCCGTGGTGCAGAACCAGGACAACCGCGAGCACGATCTCCTCGACAGCGACGACTATTACCAGTTCGAGGGCGGGCTGGCTGCGGCGGTGACGGTTCACGCAGGCCGCGCGCCCGCGCTCTACCACAACGACCACTCGGTGCCCGATGCCCCCCGCATCCGCACGCTCGCCGACGAGCTCGGCCGCGTGGTCCGCGCGCGCGTGACCAACCCCAAGTGGATCGCCGGCGTCATGCGCCACGGCTACAAGGGCGCCTTCGAGATCGCGGCGACGGTGGACTACCTCTTCGCCTTCGCCGCCACCACCGGCGCCGTGAAGGACCACCACTTCGACGCCGTGTTCGACGCCTACGTGGCGGACGACGACGTGCGGGCCTTCATGGAGGACGCGAACCCGGCCGCGCTGCGCGAGCTTGCCGAGCGGCTGCTGGAGGCGCAGGAACGGAGCCTCTGGCGGCCCCGCGCGAACCACGCGCATGCCCTCCTCGCCGCGCTCCGCGACGGCAGGCAGGAGGCACTCTGATGGCACGCGAGACCGAGACCGAGGCCGAGCTGGACCGGCGCCACGCCGAGAAGATGCGCAAGCGCAAGGCCGCGCGCGAGCGCATGCTGGCCACCAAGACCATCGAGAAGGGCCTCCTCATCGTCCACACCGGCAAGGGCAAGGGCAAGTCCACCGCCGCCTTCGGCCTCGCGGCGCGCGCCATCGGCAACGGCATGAAGGTGGGCGTGGTGCAGTTCGTGAAGGGCAAGTGGGCGACCGGCGAGCGCGCGGTGCTGGAGCGCTTCCCCGACCTCGTCACCGTCCGCGTCATGGGCGAGGGCTTCACCTGGGACACGCAGGACCGCCAGCGCGACATCGCCGCCGCGAGGAAGGCGTGGGAATCGGCCCAAGCGTTCCTCGCCGATCCCTCCTACCGCCTCGTGGTGCTGGACGAGTTGAACATCGTGCTGCGCTACGATTACCTCGACCTGGACGACGTGCTCGCGGGCCTCGCGGCGCGCGACCCCGGCCAGCACGTGGTGGTCACCGGCCGCAACGCCAAGCCCGCGCTGATCGAGGCGGCCGACCTCGTCACCGAGATGACCGAGATCAAGCATCCCTTCCGCGCCGGCGTGAAGGCGCAGGTGGGCATCGAGTTCTGATGGCGAGCGCCCCCCGCCCTCCGCCGGCCCTGATGGTCCAGGGCACCGGCTCCAACGTCGGCAAGTCCCTGCTGGTGGCCGGGCTCTGCCGCGCCTATGCCGCGCGGGGCCTGCGGGTGCGCCCCTTCAAGCCGCAGAACATGTCCAACAACGCCGCCGTCGCGGGCGACGGGCGCGAGATCGGCCGCGCCCAGGCGCTGCAGGCCCGCGCCGCCGGGATCGAGCCTCACGTCGACATGAACCCCGTGCTGCTCAAGCCGGAGAGCGAGCACGGCGCGCAGGTGGTGGTGCAGGGCGCGGTCGCCGGCACGGCGGATGCGCGCGGCTACCACGCGCTCAAGGCCGGCCTCATGCCCCGCGTGCTGGAGAGCTTCGAGCGATTGGGGCGGGGCGCCGACCTGATTCTGGTGGAAGGCGCCGGCAGCCCGGCGGAGGTCAACCTGCGGGAGAACGACATCGCCAACATGGGCTTTGCGTTAGCCGCAGGCGTGCCCGTGGCGCTGGTGGGGGACGTGGACCGCGGCGGCGTGATCGCGAGCCTGGTCGGCACCTGGGCGCTGCTGCCTCCGCCGGAGCGCGCGCTCACCAGGGGGTTCGTCATCAACAAGTTCAGGGGCGATGCCACGCTCTTCGACGATGCCAACGCGGTCATCGAGGAGAAGACCGGGTGGGCCGCCCTCGGTCTCGTGCCCTGGTTCGAGGGCGCACGGCTGCTCCCCGCGGAGGACAGCGTCGGCCTGGATTCCACGCCGGTCGGGCCCGCGGCCTCGACCGGCCGCGCCATCAGGATCGCCGTCCCCCGCCTGCCCCGCATCTCCAACACCGACGATCTCGACCCCCTCCGCGCCGAGCCGGACACCGTGCTCGACCTGGTGCCGCCGGGCCGCGCGCTGCCGGGGGACGCCGACCTCGTGCTGCTGCCCGGCAGCAAGGCCACCCGCGCCGACCTGGAAGCGCTGCACGCGCAGGGCTGGGCGCTCGACATCGCCGCGCACGTCCGCCGCGGCGGCTGGGTGGTGGGCCTCTGCGGCGGCTACCAGATGCTGGGCCGCCGCGTCGCCGACCCGGCCGGCATTGAGGGTGCGCCGGGAGAGACGCCGGGGCTCGGCCTGCTCGACGTCGAGACGGTGATGGGCGGGGACAAGCGCCTCGTCCGCACGCAGGGCCATGCCTGCGACGGCGGCGAGGCGGTCGCGGGCTACGAGATGCACATGGGCCGGACCACGGGGTCCGACACCGCCCGCCCGCTGCTGACGCTCGAAAGCGGGCCGGACGGCGCTTGCGCGCAGGGAGGCCGGGTCATGGGCTGCTACCTGCACGGCCTCTTCGCCGCCGACGGCTTCCGCCGCGCCTTCCTCGGCCGGCTGCGCCGGCGGGAGACGGCCGGCATCGCCTACGACGCCCTGGTGGAGGAGACCCTGGATGCGCTCGCCGCCCATCTCGAGGCCCATCTCGACCTCGACCGCCTGCAAGAGGTGGCTCGTGCGCGCTGAGCCCCGGCTACGACCCGCCGAGCGCCGTGCCTGCGGCGATGGCGGCCGTGAGCGCCGCCACCAGCGCGCAGGCCGCGGCGAACACCCGGACCGCGCGGCGCAGATCATCTGGCGTCGCCTCCCTGCGGCCGTCGCCGAGCCAGGCTTCGTCGCCCGCAGCCTCGTCCTCGTAGCGGCGGGGGCCCAGCAGGGCGAGACCCAGCGCGCCCGCCATCGCGGCCTCCGGCCAGCCGGCGTTGGGCGAGCTGTGCTTCGGCGCATCGCGCAGCATGGTCCGCCACGCCCGCCCCGGCGCCCCGCCGGGCACCAGGAGAGCGGCCCCCGCGATCAGCCCGCCCGCGATGCGCGCCGGCACCCAGTTCACCGCATCGTCGATGCGCGCCGCCGCCCACCCGAAGGCCCGGTGCCGGGGCGAGCGGTGGCCGATCATGCTGTCCATGGTGTTGATCGCCTTGTAGGCGAAGAGCCCCGGCAGGCCGAGCAGCAGGTACCAGAAGGCGGGCGCCACCACGCCGTCGGAATAGTTTTCCGCGCCGCTCTCGATCGCTGCCCGGGCGATGGCGTGCTCGTCGAGGGCGCGCACGTCCCGGCCCACGATGTGGCGCACCGCATCGCGCGCAGGCGCCGCGCCGCTATCCAGCGCGCGGGCCACGCGGACCATGTGATCGCACATGGTGCGCTGGGCGAGCAGCATGGCCACCAGCGCAAGCTCGGCGAGCCAGCCCCAGGCGAGGGTCGCTACGTGATGCGCGACGGCCCAGCCGGCGGCTGCGCTCGCGCCCACGACCGCCACCAGCGCGATCAGCCCGAGGAACGTGCGGACGCCCTCGCCCTGGCGCTCCCGATTCAGCCCGCGGTCCAGAAGGCCGGTGAGCCAGCCCATCCAGCGAACCGGGTGCGGCAGCCAGCGCGGGTCGCCAAGGACCGCATCCAGCGCGAGCGCGGCGAGGAGGATGAACGGCACCGCCTGGCCGATGGGCCAGTCGGGCGCGGCGAAGAGGAGCATCGGCCCACAATGAAAAGGGCGCGCAGCCCGGTCAATGGACGGAATGGAGCGGGGCGATGAGCGATCCCGCCGTGCTTCTCTGCGGCCACGGCAGCCGCGACGACGCGGCAGTCGCCGAGTTCGAGCACCTGGCCCGCGTGGTCGCAGCCCGCCTGCCGAAGCGCCGCGTGCGTCACGGCTTCCTCGAGTTCGCGCGGCCCACCATCCGCAGCACGCTGGCGGCGCTGCGGGAGGACGGCGCGCAGGCCATCGACGCCGTCCCCGGCATGCTGTTCGCCGCCGGCCACGCGAAGAACGACATCCCCTCGGTGCTCAACGACTTCGCCGCCGCCAATCCCGACCTCCCGGTCCGCTACGGGCGCGATCTCGCGGTGGACCCCCTGCTGCTGCGGGCCGCGGCGGCGCGCATCGAAGCGGCGCAGCAGCCCGGCGACGCGCCGCCGGCCGACAGCCTCCTCGTCGTGGTCGGGCGCGGCACGTCGGACCCCGACGCCAACAGCAACGTCACCAAGGTCGCCCGCATGCTGTGGGAGGGTCTCGGCTTCGGCTGGGCGGAAACGTGCTACAGCGGCGTCACCACCCCCCTCGTCGCCCCGGCGCTGGAGCGGATCGCGGGCTTCGGCTTCCGCCGCGTCGTGGTCTTCCCCTATTTCCTCTTTACCGGCGTGCTGGTGCGGCGCATCTACGACGCCGTCGACGCCGCCGCCCGCGCGCACCCCGCCATCGCCTTCCGCAAGGCCGCCTACCTCAACGACCACCCGCTGGTGGTCGACGCCTTCCTCGCCCGCATCGCCGAGATCCCGCAGGGCGAGAACCGCATGAACTGCCGGCTCTGCAAGTACCGCGAGCAGATCATCGGCCACGAGGCCGACCTCGGCGCGCCGCAGGTGGGCCACCACCACCATGTCGAGGGCATCGGTACCGATGCGGACCACGCCCACGGCCACCATCACCACCACCATCACGGACCGGACGGACATGGCGGCCACCACGACGGCTGACTACCTGCGCGATCCGGAGGGGATCACGCGGCGCTCCTTCGCCATCATCCGCCGCGAGACCGATGTCGCCGGCCTGCCGCCGGGCCTCGTGGACGTCGCCTACCGCATGGTGCACGCGTCCGGCATGCCCGATCTGGTGGCGGACCTCGCCTACTCGCCGGACGTGGCGGAGAAGGCCCGCGCCGCGCTTGCCGCAGGCGCCCCCATCCTCGCCGACTGCCGGATGGTGGCGTCCGGCATCTCGCGCCCGCGGCTCGCGGCCGGCAACGAGGTGATCTGCACGCTCGGAGCACCCGGCCTCGCCCGGCGCGCGGCATCGGCGCGGACCACGCGCTCGGCGGCGGCCGTCGACCTCTGGCGGCCGCAGCTTGCGGGCGCGCTCTGCGTCATCGGCAACGCGCCCACCGCGCTCTTTCGCCTGCTGGAGCTGCTGGCGGGCGGCGCCCCCCGGCCTGCCGCGATCGTAGCCACGCCGCCGGGCTTCGTCGGCGCAAGCGAGAGCAAGGCGGCGCTCGCTGGCGGGGATCACGGCGTCCCCTTCCTCACCCTGCTGGGCCGGCGAGGCGGCAGCGCGGTCGCCGCCGCGGCGGTCAACGCGCTGGCCGCGCCGCCCGAAGCCGGGGGCGCCCCGTGAGCGGCTGGCTCACCGTCATCGGCATCGGCGAGGAGGGGCCGGACGCGCTCGCCCCCGCCGCCCGCGCGCTGATCGAGCAGGCGGAGGTGCTCATCGGCGGCGCGCGGCACCTCGCGATGATCCCGGACGGCCACGCGCGTCGCATGACCTGGCGCAGCCCGCTGGCAGACACCATGGACGACATCCGCGCCGCCCAGGGCCGGCGCGTCGTCGTGCTGGCGACCGGCGATCCCTTCTGCTTCGGCATCGGCACGACGCTCCGCCGCGCCTTCCCGGAAGCCGGGATGCTGACGATCCCGGCGCCGTCGGCCTTCACCCTCGCCCGCGCCCGGCTCGGCTGGAGCGCGGAGGAGGTGGTGGGCGTGACGCTCCACGGCCGGGCGCTGGAGACGATCCGCGCCCACCTCGCACCCGGCCAGCGCCTCCTCGTCCTCTCCCACGACGGCGCGACGCCGGCGCAGGTGGCGGCCCAGCTCACCGCCGTCGGCTACGGCGCCAGCCGGCTCACCGTGCTTGCCCACATGGGCGGCAGCGACGAGGCCCGCGTGAGCGCGCGCGCCGACGGCTGGTCCGAGGCCAGGGTGGCGGACCTCAACACCATCGCCGTCGAGTGCCGCGCCGAGGGCCGGGTGAAGCGCTTTCGTGGCGCGCCCGGCCTGCCGGACCGCGCCTTCGAGAACGACGGCCAGCTCACCAAGCGCGAGATCCGGGTGCAGACGCTGAGCGCGCTCGACCCGCGGCCGCACGCCCTGCTCTGGGACGTGGGCGCGGGCGCGGGCTCGGTCGCGATCGAGTGGCTGCTGAGCGAGCGGACCGCGAACGCCATCGCCGTCGAGCGCGATGGAGAGCGCTGCGCGCGGATCGCCCGCAATGCCGCGGCGCTCGGCGTGCCGCGCCTCCAGGTGCAGCAGGGCGCCGCACCGGAAGCGCTGGAGCGTCTGCCGGTGCCCGATGCCGTCTTCGTCGGCGGCGGGCTCGCGCTGCCCGGCCTGATCGAGACCTGCTGGGCGCGGCTCGCAGCCGGCGGCGTGCTGGTGGCCAACGCCGTCACCCTCGCCGGCGAAGCGGTCCTCGCCGAGTGGGCCGTGCGCCACGAGGGCACGCTCACGCGCCTTGCGGTCTCGCGCGCGAGACCAGTGGGCAGCCACCTCGCGTGGCGTCCGCTCATGCCGGTCACCCAGCTCGCGCTCATCAAGGGGGAGGCACGCGGCACCCGCGCGCGAGAACCATGACCGCCGGCCTGCTCAGCGGCATCGGCGTCGGGCCCGGCGATCCCGACCTCATCACGCTGAAGGCGCTGAAGGCGCTCCGCCGCGCCGCCGTGGTCGCCTACCCCGCGCCGCCGGAGGGCGCGAGCCTCGCCCGCAGCATCGCCGCCCCCCACCTCCCCGGCGGGCAGGAGGAGATCGCCATCCGCATGCCGTTGGAACCCGGGAGCTTCCCGGCGGCGGACGTCTACGACGCGGCGGCCTCGACCCTCGGCGCGCGGCTGGAGGACGGCCGCGACGTCGCCGTGCTCTGCGAGGGCGACCCCTTCGTCTACGGCTCCTTCCTCTACCTCTTCGAGCGCCTGGCCCACCGCCATCGGGTCGAGGTCATTCCCGGCGTCTCGTCCCCCATGGCCTGCGCCGCAGCGCTCGGCCTGCCGCTGGCCGCGCGCAACGACGTGCTCGCGGTGATCCCGGCGCCCCTCGATTCCCAGCGGCTCACGGCCCAGCTCGCCAACTGCGAGGCGGCGGCCATCGTCAAGGTGGGCCGCCACCTGGAGAAGGTGAGACGCGTGGTGTCGGCCCTCGGCCTGCTGGAGCGCGCGCACTACGTCGAGCGCGCCTCCATGGCGAAGCAGCGGGTCCTGCCGCTCTCCGCAGTCGAGCCGCCCGCCCCCTACTTCTCCATGATCATCGTCCACAAGCGGGGCGCGGCATGGCGTTGACCGGCGCCGCCGTGGTGATCCTCGACGCGCGCCAGGCGCCTCTCGCGCGGCGCATCGCCCGCGTGCTGCCGGGCGCGGCGGTCCACGGCCCCGCGTCGCTCGAAGGCGCCGCCGATATCGCCTACGAGCGCCTCGCGTCCCACCTCCCCGCCGTCTTCCGCGCCGGCACGCCAATCGTCGGCGTCTGCGCCTCCGGCATCCTCATCCGCCTGCTCGCCCCCCACCTCGCGGACAAGAGCGCGGAGCCCCCGGTGCTCGCCGTCTCCGAGGACGGCGCGAGCGTCGTGCCCCTGCTGGGCGGCCACCACGGCGCCAACCGGCTCGCTCGCACCATCGCCGATGCGCTCGGCGCCCACGCCGCCGTCACCACGGCAGGCGACACGGCGCTGGGCTTCGCCCTCGACGCGCCGCCCCCCGGCTGGCGCCTCGGCGAAGGCGCGCGGGTGAAAGAGGTCACCGCCGCGCTGCTCGCCGGCGAGCCGGTGCAGCTCATCGCCGAGGCGACGTCCGCCGACTGGCTCACCGCAGGCGGCGCGCCCTTCGGGGACTGGGGCCGCCTCACGGTGCACATCACCGAGCGGCGCGTCGTGCCTGGGGACGACGTGGCCGACGTCACGCTGCATCCCGCCGTATTGGCCCTCGGTATCGGCTGCGAGCGCGGCTGCGCGCCCGACGAACTCGTCGTGCTGGCCAAACGCGTGCTCGTGGCCGGCGGGCTCGCGCCGGAGGCCGTGGCCTGCGTCGCCTCTCTCGACCTCAAGGCCGACGAGCCGGCGGTGAACGCGGTCGCCGACTGGCTCGGCGTGCCGTTCCGCCTCTTCGACGCCCAGGCCCTGGAGCGCGAGACGCCGAGGCTCACCGCGCCGTCGGAGGTGGTGTTCCGCGCGGTCGGCTGCCACGGCGTGGCGGAAGCCGCCGCGCTCGCCTGCGCCGGCGCGGACGGCGTGCTCGCCATGCCGAAGGCAAGAAGCGAAAGGGGCACCTGCGCTGTCGCCAGGGCGCACGCGATCATCGAGCCCGCGCGCGTCGGCCGCGGGCGCGGGCGCGTCACGGTGGTGGGCATCGGCCCCGGCGCGCGGGCGTGGCGGACACCGGGCGCCGACGCCGCCATCGCGAACGCCACCGACCTCGTCGGCTACGGCCGCTATCTCGACCTGCTGGGTCCGCTCCCCCCCGGCTGTGCGCGCCACGCCTACCCCATCGGCGCGGAAGAGGAGCGCTGCCGCGCAGCCCTCACGCTCGCCGCTGAAGGCCGCCGCGTCGCCCTGGTCTCCTCCGGCGATGCCGGCGTCTACGGCATGGCCGCGCTCCTCTTCGAGTTGCTGGATGGCGAGGCCGTTGATCCCGGCTGGCGCGGCATCGCGCTTGCGGTGGAGCCCGGCATCAGCGCGCTTCAGGCCGCCGCCGCCCGCGCGGGCGCGCCCATCGGCCACGATTTCTGCGCGATCTCGCTCTCCGACCTGATGACGCCCTGGCCCGCGATCGCCCAGAGGCTCCGGGCCGCCGCCGAGGCCGACTTCGTGGTGGCGCTCTACAACCCCGCGTCGGGGCGGCGGCGCATCCAGTTGAGCGAGGCGCGGACGATCCTCTCGGCCCACCGTCCGCCCGACTGCCCGGTGGTCGTCGCCCGCAACCTCGGGCGCGCCGGCGAGCAGGTCACGGTCACCACCCTCGACGGCCTCGACGAGGACGCCATCGACATGCTCACCGTCGTCGTCGTCGGCAACAGCCGGACCCGGCGCATGGAGCGGGGCGGCCGGGCGTGGCTCTACACGCCGCGCGGCTATGCGCCCGCCGGCGTGGCGCCGCGCGCGGTGGAGAGCGCGTGACGGTCCACTTCATAGGCGCGGGCCCCGGCGCGCCCGACCTGATCACGGTGCGCGGGCTCGCCCTGCTGCGCCGCTCGCCGGTGGTGCTCTACGCGGGCTCGCTGGTGCCGCCGATGATCCTGGCGGAAGCGCCGGAGGGTGCGCGCATCGTCGATACCGCGCCACTCGACCTCGACGCGATCATGGCCGAGATGGAGCAGGCGGCAGCGGCAGGCCACGAGGTCGCGCGGCTCCATTCCGGCGATCCTTCCCTCTACGGCGCCATCGCCGAGCAGATGCGCCGCCTCGACCGTCTCGGCATCCCCTATGACGTGACGCCGGGCGTGCCGGCCTATGCCGCCGCCGCCGCGGCTCTCAAGCAGGAACTCACGCTCCCCGGCATCGCCCAGACCGTGATCCTGACGCGGACCGCCGTGCGCGCCTCATCCATGCCGGACGACGAGCGGCTGGAAACGCTCGCCGCAGCCGGCGGCACGCTCGCCATCCATCTCTCCATCAACAACCTCGCGGCCGTGACCCGGGCGCTCATCCCCCATCGCGGGGCGGACTGCCCAGCGATCGTCGCCTACCGCGTGAGCTGGCCGGACGAGCGGATCCTGCGCGGCACCCTCGGCACCATCCGTGACAAGGTGAAGGCGCTCGGGCTGACGCGGACCGCGCTGATCCTCGTCGGCCGCGCGCTCGATGCCTCCGGCTTCGACGAGAGCCGTCTCTACGACCCCGCGCACCACCACGTGCTGCGGCCGAAGCGTTAGCCGAGGCGCTCTTTGATCCAGGCGAGCGCATCCTCCACCGAGGCCGCTCGTGCGCCGGGTTGCGGCGGCGGGCGGCGCACCATCACCACCGGCAGCCCGAGCGCCCGCGCCGCCGCGAGCTTCGCCACGGTCGCATCGCCGCCGCTCGCGCGGGTGACCAGGCAATCGACGCCGTGCTCCGCGAAGAGCGCGCGCTCGTCCGCCTCCGTGAAGGGCCCGCGGGCGCAGATCAGCCGATGCCGCGCGAGGGGGAGCGGCGCGTCCGGCGCGTCCACCAGGCGCACCAGGAACCAGCAGTCTCGGCGCCCGGCGAAGGGCGTGAGCGAGCGGACGCCCACGGTGAGGAACACCCGCTTCGCTTCGGCCGGGATCGCGGCTGCGGCGTCCTCCACTGTCTCCACTTCGATCCAGCGATCGCCGGCACCCTTGCGCCAGGGCGGGCGCACCAGCGCGAGGCGCTCGGCCCCCGCCTGCGCCGCCGCCTCGCGCGCTTGCGCCGATATCTGCGTGGCGAAGGGGTGGGTGGCATCGATCAGGAGGCCGATCCGCTCGTCCCGCAGGTAAGACGCGAGGCCCGCCGCCCCGCCGAAGCCGCCGATGCGGACCGCGCCGGCGGGCAGCACCGGCGCGCGCGTGCGGCCCGCCAGCGCCGAAATCACCGTGAGCGCGGCGCCGAAGCGCGCCCCGGCCGCTACTGCGAGCGCGCGGCCCTCGGCCGTGCCGCCCAGGATCAGCAGCCGCGGCGTCTGCTCAGGGGCCGGCGCGGCCAACGATGCAGCCCGTGCGGTCGACGATGAGCACGTCCACGCGGGGCAGAGGCCCGGCGCCGGCAAGCGCGGCCTCGGCCACCGCGCGGGCCTCTGCGGCAACGGCATCGGCAAGGGGCAATCCCGCCGCGCCCGCAATCTCGAGGATCGCCGCCGCCGATCCGGCAGCGTCGGCCTGCGCGAGCGTCGCCTCCGACGCGCCCAGTCCGGCGAGCCGGCGGACGAGTCCGGCGCGATCGACCGTGCTGCGCCGGGAATGCAGGTCCATGTGGCCGTCGGCAAGCTTCGAGATCTTGCCGAAGCCGCCGGCGATGGTGAGCCGGGGCACCGGCTTGCGGCGGATCAGCTTCAGCGTGGCGCCCGCGAAGTCGCCCATGTCGATCAGCGCGCTCTCATCGAGACGGTAGAGCGCCCGCGCCGCCTCCTCCGACACGCGGCCCGTCGCCGCCGCGAGGTGGCTGGCGCCGGTGGCCGCCGCCACGTCGATCCCCTGGCGGATCGAGGCGATCCAGGCCGCGCAGGAGTAGGGCTTCACGATGCCGGACGTGCCCAGCACCGAGAGGCCGCCCACGATGCCGAGCCGCCCGTTCATCGTGCGCCCGGCGAGCCGGCGGCCCTCCGGTATGGCGATGGCGACGGAGACGTCGGCCGGCCCGCCGAGCGCGGGCGCGAGCGCCTCCAGCATCACTTCGATCATCCTGCGGGGCGCCGGGTTGATCGCGGGCTCGCCCACGGCGAGGCTGAGGCCCGGCCTGGTCACGATGCCGACGCCTTCGCCCGCGCGGAAGACGATGCCTGCGCCCGACGGCGCGGGCCGCACCCAGGCTTCGACCAGCGCGCCGTGGGTCACGTCCGGGTCGTCGCCCGCGTCCTTGCGCACCGCGGCGCGCCCGTGGCCCGCGCCGCGCTCGGCCAGCACCAGCGGAAACGAGGGCTCCTCTCCGCCCGGCAGCGTCACCGAAACCGGGTCGGGGAAGCGCCCGGTGACCAGCGCCGTGTAAGCCGCCCGCGTCGCGGCGGCGGCGCAGGCGCCGGTGGTCCAGCCCCGCCGCAGCTCGCCTGCTCTTCCCGCGCGCGCCGTCATCCCGCCGGTTATACCGCGCAGGCCGCCGGCCGGTGTAGAGTGCGCCGATGGACGACGCCTCCCCACGCCCGCGCCTTCCCGCCCTGCCCGCGATCGAGCCCGGCTCCGTCTGGCTCGTGGGCGCGGGCCCCGGCGATCCCGGCCTGCTCACGCTGCACGCGGCGAACGCGCTGGCCCGGGCCGATTGCGTCGTCTACGACGCCCTGGTCTCGCCGGAGATCCTGGCGCTCGCCCGGCCGGGTGCCGCGCTCGAGTACGCCGGCAAGCGGGGCGGCAAGCCGTCCGCCAGCCAGCCCGACATCTGCGGCCGCCTGATCCGCCTCGCCCGCCAGAAGCTCCGCGTGCTGCGGCTGAAGGGGGGCGATCCCTTCGTCTTCGGCCGAGGCGGCGAGGAGGCGCTGGCGCTCGCCGCGGCCCGCATTCCCTTCCGCCTCGTGCCGGGCGTCACCGCCGCAGCCGGTGGCCTGGCCGCGGCCGGCATCCCGATGACCCACCGCACCACCAACTCGGCGGTGACGCTGCTCACCGGCCACGATGCGGCGGGCGGCGTGCCGGACGGGCTGGACTGGCAGGCCATCGCCCAGGGCGCGCCGGTGCTGATCTTCTACATGGCGCTCCGCCAGCTCGACGCCATCGCCCGCCGCCTCGTGCGGAACGGGCTTCCGGCCGAAACGCCGGTGGCGCTCATCAGCCACGCCACCATCGGGGCCGAGCGCGTGGTCGAAGCCCCGCTGGCCGGGGCGGCGGAGGCGGCCGCGCGGGCCGGGATCGAGGCGCCCTGCCTCGTGGTCGTGGGCGACGTGGTGCGGCTCCGCCAGGCGCTGGACCCGGCCGCCTCCATCGAGGCGCGGGCGGAGGCGGCCGAGACCCTCGCCCGGCACTGGCGCCGCGCCGCGGGGTGAGAGGATCGAATCCTTTTGCCGCGCAGGCCGCCGCGGCGCTAGTCTGACGCTGCCCAATCCCCCCAAGGCCACGCGCAAGCCCGCTCATGTGGAAGGAACTCGGCAAGTTCGGCATGGGTCCGCCGTCCGGCGGCGGCCAGCAGCCCGGTGGCGGTCATCAGCCCGGCGGCCCGAAGAACCCGCTCAGGCGCAACAACCCGCTGCTCTGGATCCTGATCATCGGCGCGATCCTCATTTACACCCAGACCGACGGCTCGCTGTTCGGCCCCATCAACCAGAGCCACGTCTCCCGCATGGCGCTGGCGCCGGAGCAGATCAAGGGCGAGTTCGCGCTGATCGACCACACCGGCACGCCGCGCACCAACCAGGACTTCCTGGGCACGCACACGCTCGTCTACTTCGGCTTCACCTGGTGCCCCGACGTCTGCCCGTCCGCCATGCTCACCATGTCGCAGGTGGTCGAGGACCTGGAGGCGCAGGAGACCGTCGTCCAGCCCCTCTTCATCACCGTCGACCCGCAGCGCGACACGGTGGAGAAGCTCTCGGCCTATGTCGCGCAGCTACCAAACCTGATCGGCCTGACCGGCTCGGAGGAAGCGGTGGCGAGCGCGCTCGAATCCTTCGGCATATACCGGCGCTCCCATGCGGAAGGGCCGGAGGACACCGACTACATGGTGGACCACGCGTCGTTCTTCTACCTCATGGGGCCGGACGGCACGTTCATCCAGTCCTTCGAGCCGCGAGAGGGGCCGACCAAGCTCGCCATCGACATCGAGCGCGCGCTGACGGGCTGAGCAGCCTTGACCGCCGGACTCATCCTCGCCGCGCCGGCCTCCGGCAGCGGCAAGACCGTGCTGTGCGCCGGCCTGCTCGCGCACTTCCACGCGCAGGGGCTCGCCGTCCGCGCCTTCAAGGCGGGGCCCGACTACATCGACCCCGGCTATCACCGCCTGGCCACGGGCCGCGACTGCGTCAACCTCGACCCCTGGGGGATGCGGGCCGGGACGCTGGCGCGCCGGGCGGCGGCGCTCTGCCAGGGCGCAGACCTCGTCATCGGCGAGGGCGCGATGGGCCTCTTCGACGGCGCCCGCGACGGCACCGGGTCCACCGCCGACCTCGCGGCCCGGCTGGGGCTCCCGGTAGTGCTGGTGGTGGATGCGCGGGGGCAGGGCGCCTCGGTGGCGGCGCTCGCCGAGGGTTTCGCGGCTCACCGGTCGGACGTGACGGTGGCGGGGGTCATCCTCAACCGGGTGGCAAGTGCCGCCCACGAGACGCTGCTGCGGGACGCCCTCGACGCGCGTTCCATCGCGGTGCTCGGCGCCGTGCCCCGGTCGGACGCGCTGAGGCTGCCCTCGCGCCATCTTGGCCTCGTGCAGGCCTGCGAGAGCGAGGGGCCGTGGCTGGAGGACGCCGCGGCCCTCGTCGCGCGCTCCGTCGATACCGAGGCCCTCGCCGCTCTCGCCCGCCCCCTGCAGGCGGGGCCGGCGGCGCCCGGTGCTGCGATCCCCCCTCTCGGCCAGCGGGTCGCCCTCGCCCGCGATGCGGCCTTCGGCTTCTGCTACGACGCGCTGCTGGAGGACTGGCGCGCCGCGGGCGCGGTGATCCTGCCGTTCTCGCCCCTTGCGGACGAGGCGCCGGATGCGTCAGCGGACGCGGTCTACCTGCCGGGCGGCTATCCCGAGCTGCACGCGGGCCGCATCGCGGGCGCAGGTTGCTTCCTCGCCGGGCTGCGGGCTGCGGCGGCCCGCGGCGCGGTCCTCTTCGGCGAATGCGGCGGCTACATGGTGCTGGGCCGGGGGCTCACCGATGCCGAGGGCCGCCGCCACGCCATGGCGGGCCTGCTGCCGCTGGAGACCAGCTTTCAGGAGCGCCGTCTCGCGCTCGGCTACCGCCGCGCCCGCCTCGCCGCCGACGGCCCCCTCGGCAGGGCGGGGACGGCCTTCTGCGGCCACGAGTTCCACTATTGCAGCGTGGTTTCCGAGGAGACCGACCGGCCGCTCTTCGCAGCCAGCGACGCAACCGGCGCGCCCCTCGGCCACACCGGCATGACCGCCGGCACCGTCTCCGGCTCCTTCATCCACCTGATTGACCGCGCCTGATCGCGCGGAGCGAGACGCCCCCCTGTACGCATCCCGAAGCCGGGTCGCAATGACCACAAAATCGGGATAAGACCGGGATACGGCCAGAGCGGCCGCCCCGCTCGATCAAGTAGCGCTATCCGGTCGCTCGCGACCAGAGGAAGGCGGAGACCGGCCCCGGTCTCGGCATCGACCCGAGCCAATCAGGGAGGCACCCATGCGCATCTACAACTACAGGAAGGGGACGGCGCGACGGCTCGCGGTCGAGGATGACACGGCGCTGGTCGACCCGATCGATGCGCTGGGCGGCCAGCGCAAGCTCGCCGCGCGGGACCGCGCCGCGCTCGCCGACACGATCTCCTTCATCGAATCCGGGGATCGGGGCCTGCGCCTCGCGCGCAGGGCGGTCCGCGAGAGCCGCGGCAGCGGCAAGGGCCGCCGCAGCCTGGCCCGGGCCACGCTGTTCGCGCCCGTCGAGCCCGCGGTCATCCTCTGTTCGGGAGAGAACTACTGGGATCATCGGGACGAGAAGCCGGCGGTCGAGGGCAAGGAGCCCGAGTTCTTCATCAAGCTCCAGCAATGCGCCAACGGCCCATACGACGACATCGTCTACGAGCCGAAGATCACCAGGAAGCTGGACTACGAGACCGAGCTTGCGATCGTCATCGGCAAGGGCGGGCGCCACATCGCCAAGCGGGATGCAATGAAGCACATATTCGGCTTCACCGTCATGAACGACGTCACGGCCCGGGACCGGCAGGTCAAGATGCGGCCCGACGGCACCTCGCAGTACGCGCTGGGTCCGGGCAAGAACTTCGACACCTCGGCCCCGCTCGGCCCCTGTATCGTCACGAGGGACGAGCTTGGCAACCCGCAGAAGCTGGCGCTCCGCACCTGGGTCAACGACGAGCTGCGCCAGAACAACACCACCGCGATGATGATCTGGAACGTCCGGGAGCTGGTCCATTTCTTTTCGGGCTTCGTCACCCTAAAACCGGGTTCGGTGATTTCGACGGGCACGCCGGGCGGAACCGCGTGGGGAACCGATCCCGAGCTGGGCGGGCGCGGCGCCCAGAGCGAACGCGACGACATCGCGCTCGCCGGGGGTTATCTCAAGGTCGGCGATGTGGTCACGAATGAGATTGAAGGCATCGGTCGTCTGCGCGCCCAAGTCGTGCTGTCCGGGCATTCGCGGCGAAAAACCTAGGCCGGCACCAAGCCCGCGCGCGATCGAAGGGCCTAGCTGATCCACCGCATACTGTGCGATAGGGAGCCGCCCTTCCTCAGTTCACGTTCGCGGCCGCGCCCAGGGTCGGGCCGATTTCGCGGTTTATGACGAGGTCGGCGATGCCGTCGAGGTCGGTTGGCTCGCGGTTCAGGATGACGAGGGTGGAGCCGGACTCCTTGGCGAGTATTGGCAGCCCGGCGGCGGGGTAAACCACGAGCGACGAGCCGATGGCGAGGAAGAGGTCGCAAGCCAGCGTCTCGTGCTTCGCGCGCTCCATCTCGTCCTCCGGCATCGCCTGGCCGAAGGAGATCGTCGCCGTCTTGACCGGCGCTCCGCAGAGCGTGCAGGCGGGCGGCACGGAGTCCCTCTCGAACGCCTCCTTGATCGGAGCAAGCTCGTAGCGGGTCTCGCAGGCGACGCATTTCGCATAGCTGCCGTTGCCGTGGAGCTCGATCA
>JAPPMY010000133.1 GCA_028818855.1 Rhodospirillales bacterium | reverse complement strand
TCATCCCGGCGAGGAACGCCTTCTCGACCAGCGCGCCCTCGCGGCTCACCACCGGGCCGCGCACCCCGGTCTTGCCGGAGCCGGCGACGAACCCCGCGACATCGGTTTCGATCACGGTGCCGGGCTCCGGTCCCGCACAGGTCATGGTCCGGAAACGGACGTAGACCTTCTCCGAGGAGAGGTCGCCGTGGGCCGCCCCGGTGACGGTGCAGCCGTCGACGTCGACCCGCATGGCCGCGCCGTCCTCGGCCGCCGTCCAGGCGGGGCCCATGATGCGCAGCAGCACCGGACGCGGATCGCCTTGCGAGGAGACTCCGGCCGAGGCGTCGACGCCGGCCAGCACCACCGCCTCGGCATGCGCGCCCGCCGGGAGCCACACCGAGACCGGCTTGGCGACGGCATCGGCAACCAGCTCCGGTCCGCTGCGGGAGTCCGGTAGGGACGATTGCGGCGAGCCCTCCAGCTCGAAGGTCTCGATCATGCGCCCCGGCAGCGGCGCGGCGGATTGCGAATCGCCGCCTGGCGACGGCGCGCTCCCCTGCGCCCGGAAGTAGTCTCCGGAGCCCGGCACGGTTCCCGGCGACACACCCGCCTGCACGGGCGGTTGCATGCCGCGCCTGAGCTCGTCGATGACGGCCGCCTGGCGGTCGATGACGTCGCGCGCGTCGGCCGCGTCGCCCTCCAGCTTCGCGCGCAGCCGGTCGTTGTCGGCGCCAAGCCGCCGCGCCTCCTGGCGGAGCTCACGGATCTGGGTCTCGATGCCGCCGAGCCTGGCCTCCGAGCGCCGCGTCCAGACTTTCTCGGCCGCGTCCGGCCCGGCGATCTCCGCCTCGATCCCGCCCTCGGGCGCCTGTCCCTTGCCGCCGCCCATGCCGAGCCAGGCGGCCACCGCGACCAGCAGCACCGCCGCAACACCTGAGAACAGCAGCAGCTGGCGCCGCCGCACGGCATCGGCATCGCCCGGATCGCGGACCGGGCGCCCGTCGCTGCGGGCGTTCATCGCAGAGCCCCCGCAGGAGCGGTTTCGGTCACCGCCACGCCCAGCCGCCCGCCCGAGGGGCCCGTGCCGGGCGCCGCAAGCCAGAGCGCGGCGACACGGCCTGCACCGGGAAGCGCCTCGATGGTCCCGGCGAGGCCCGCGAGCCCGGATCGGTGTCCGGGCCAGACCCCGTCCGCATCCTCCGATGCCGGACGCGCGGCCTCGAAGACGAGCGCCGCGAAGCGCAGGCCCCGCCAGGTCTCGACAAACGTCAATCCGTCAACCGAACGACCGACGCCTGCCTCGATGGCGTGGCCGGGCAACGGCTCGCGGCGCGCCACGGCGCGCACCAGCCGCACAAGCGCCGCAATATGCGTATCGACCGCAGAGCGCGCAGCGGCAGCGGTCCCGTCGGCCGCCCGCGCGTTGCGGATCAGGATCTGCGCCGAGTCGCGCGCCGCCGGGGTCAGCGTCAGCCGGTAGGTGAAGCCCTTCTCCGTGCCGATGAACAGTGTGATCGGCTCGCCGGCCGCATCTGCGGAAGCGGCCGGCGCCGAGGGGCGCAGATAGAGGTCGCCCGAGCGCGCGTCGTGCTCGACCGCGAAGCCGGCCGGCGTGCGCACCACCTTCGCGATGCGATCGCCCGCGAGCACGATGCGGTTGACGCCCGTCGCGGAGATTTCCGCGACGAGCTCGGCATGATCGGCCGCGTCGAGGATCTGCATCGCCATCGCCGGCGCGGCGAGCGCGCCCATGAAGACGAGGTGTGCGGCAGCCAGCGCAGCCAGGCCGTGCCTTCGGAGGGTATGTGTCATTTGGCACTCTCCATCTGTTCGAATCGCAGGAGGCCGATCCGTCCCGCATCGACGCGGAAGGCGAGCCGGTAGCGCCGGTCCTCGCGCGAGGACTCCTCGCGGCCGATCCAGGTCACCAGCTCGCCCGCGATCTCCACGCTGAGCCGCTCGGGATCGGCCTCGATCCCGGTGGGGTAGAACGCGCTCGCCATGTCGCGCCCGGCCATGCGCGCGGCCTCGGCCTCGACCCAGGCGCCGATCGCGCCG
>JAPPMY010000250.1:532-2061 GCA_028818855.1 Rhodospirillales bacterium | reverse complement strand
TGTCGATCACCCTGCTTTCGGAAATCTGCATGTACGTCGCGAACGAGCAGGCGGCACGCGCCGGCGACGCCCCCTATGTGAGGGTGCGCGAGGGGCTCGAGGTGCGGGGCCAGCAGGGCTGGATGGAGAAGCCCGACGCATCGGCGCCCGCGGTGGACAAGCGCCGCTGGGCACGCGCGAAGGCGAAGAAGGGGGCTCCGTCGGCCGAAATCCGCCACTATGACGGGACCGGCAACGGGATGCCGCGCGACATGTGCGGCGCGGTCCGCTTCGCAGGGCTCGAGGAGGACGGCGCGCGGGGGATCGCGGCGAGGGGCCACAGATCGGCCTGGGGCACGGTGCATGCGCAGCAGCTCCTGGAGCTGGCGCGCCGCATCGGGGAGCTCTTCGTTCCCGGCTCGGCGGCGTATGGCGGGGCGCTGCCGGACGTCGCCAGGGAGCTGGACAGGATCGGCGCGGCGGGGACGTACCGCGCGATCCTGGAGATCAGGATCAAGGAGGCGGACGAGGCCGGCAACCAGGCGCTCCGGGAGGCGGTCGCCGAGGATGCCAGGGAGCTCGGCTGGCTGGGCGCGGCGAGCTTCGTGGTGACGCTGGCGGGAGAGACCGCGAAGATGCAGTCGGCGGCGCGCAACGTGCCGCGGGCCTCGCTCCCCTCGCCGGAAGTGGAGAAATGGTCGAAGGACGCGTGGGCCGCGGTTCAGGCGACGCTCGCCTCCCTCGGACAGTCCGGCTCGTGGCAGGCGATCCCGGTCGCGCTGTCGGGGAGCGGGACCGGACCGCGCGCAACGGTCGCGGGGCGCGGCGACTCGGCGCTCGACCGGATCCTGCATTTCATCGATTTCGAGGCGGTGCTCGCGGCCGACAGCGACAACCCGCTGCTGGACCTCACCGCGACGGGGCACGCGCTGCTCGACGCCGGGCTGGCGGCGATCGGGGCGCTCGCGTCGACCGCCGTGGGCGTGAACGTTCTCGAGGTGATTCCGCTGTTCGGCAAGGGCCTCGACTTCTTCGAGGCGGGCTGGGACGTGATGGACGGGTTCGTGACCATGGCGATCGGGTTGCTCCTGGTCGCCGGCGCGGTGCTGGCTTATTTCCTGCCGGCGATTCCCTTCATCCGCTTCCTGTTCGGCATCCTCGCCTGGCTGCTCGCCGTGGTCGAGGCGGTGCTCGCGGTGACGGTGTTCCTGGCCGCGCACGTCACCCGGGGCGAGGGGAACCGTCTGATGGTGGAGGGCGCGCGCCAGGGCTGGCTGTTCTTGCCGGGCCTCCTGCTGCGTCCCGTGCTGATGCTGTTCGGCCTGGTGCTGGGATACTTCGTGTTCGTCGTCGCCATGGGCCTGTTCAACGAGACCTGGCTTGTGAAGATGGCGGATTCGGTTTCCTCGGGCGGGCTGGGGCTGGTGAGCTTCCTCGCCATGCTGGCGATCTACGTTTTCGTCGCCTACGGCATCCTCAACGCCTGCTTCAAGCTAATCGACATCCTGCCCGACGCCGTGCTCGGCTGGATCGGCGCGCAGGGTACCGGA
>JAPPMY010000250.1:0-522 GCA_028818855.1 Rhodospirillales bacterium | reverse complement strand
GCGCCCGAACTTCACGATGGCGGACCGGCCGAGCGTCCGCAATGCGAGGATGGACTGATGAAGAAATTCGCGTTGGCCGCCGCGGGCGCGGCGCTGCCGCCTGCGGCGGCCGGTCTCTGGATCGGCTGGCTGATCGAGGAGGGCGCCGCCCGGGAAATCCGCCTCTCCGTCCTCGCGGCCGCGGTGACGGCGGCGATCGCGGTGTACATGACGCTCGACCGGGGCGGCCGCCACGCGGCGCTCAGCATGGGGGTCTATAGCGGCACGCTCCTGCTCTGCGGCGGCATGATCTGGATGGAGGTCGTGCGTCCCGCGGCGGCGATGGGCATCGGGCGTTTCGTTGACGGGCTGCTGGCGCTCGACGCGCCGGGAAGCCTTCTGGTCGCCGGCTCGGTCGTGGCGGCGATCCCGGCCGGCCTGGTCTGGTGCGACATGGCCGGGAGGCTGTTGGCCCGCAACAGGGGCAAGTCCAAGAAGCGCTCCGCCTCCGAGGTGTTCGGCAAGGCGAAGCTGCTGGAGGAC
>JAPPMY010000039.1 GCA_028818855.1 Rhodospirillales bacterium | reverse complement strand
TTCGCCTTCGAGCTGGCGCTCGAGACCATCTCGCCGGTGATCGCCGAGACCATGGCCAAGCTCCGGGCGCTCGCGCAATGGGTCAACGCGCAGAACCTCAACTCCTGCGAGACCGCCCAGGCCCTCGTCGGCGCCGCCTGGTCGAAGAACGACCGGGCGAGCGCATCCATCTGTGCCGCCATCGGCACGAGCCAGGGGATCTTCTCGGACTACGCCGCCGCCAGGCACGGCTGCGGGGCCGGCGGCAGGCGGAACTCGACGCTCGCCGGCGCCTCGGGGGCGATGGCGGACCAGGTGCCGGTCAACGTCAACTACGCCTGGAAGGCGATCCGGGGCTCCGCCTTCCTCTCCGGCGACCGGGAACTCGCCGAGTTCGCCATGGCGGTCACCGGCACGCTGATCGTGACCGCGCCGACATCGGATTCCGACGCGCGTGGCCCGAGGGTCCGGGTCCTGGAGCCGCTGGCGCTCGACCGGCGCGTGACCGAGGTGCTGATGGAAGGGGGCGGGCAGCTCCCCGTCTACCGCTGCGACACGGCGAACCGCTGCCTCAACCCCACGCTCGGGACCGTGACGATCCCGGCGAACCGGGGCTTCCGCGCACGCGTCGCGGAACTCCTCCGCGACCTCGTCGATGCCGTCCGCACCGACACCGCGCCGCCCGCGGCGGCGCTCGGGCTCGTGAACCTCACGACGCTCCCGGTCTACCGGGTCGCCAACACCGCCGCCGCCTACCGGGGCGCGGTCATCGACCAGGAGATGGACGCGCTCGCCGAGGCCGTGGCGCTCGACGTCATGCAGGTCTGGATCTCCGACCTCCACCGGACGGTCGAGGAGAGGGCCGGCACGCTCGACGTCGCCGACGGCGAGCAGCTCGAACGCTGGCGGGACGGGCTCCGCGCCAACCGGGTGGCGCTCGCGCGCCACCGTCACCAGGGATTGCAAAGACTGAACACCGCCCTCGCCGTGGTCGAGAAGCTCCGCCTGATCGAGACGGAACTCGCGGGTGCGCTCTCGGCCGATCTCCGCGCGGCGCTGGCTTTCGCCAGGGGCGGGGCCGGGGCCGGATCGCGGTAGCTCCCCCGGGCCATGTTCGAGATCTTCACCCTCGGCGGCGGGACCTATCTCGTCGATCTCCTGAACGCGGTTGCGGCCATCACCTCGGGCGGCGCCTACGTCAACCTCGCGCAGCTCGCCGGCATGGCCGGGCTCGCCTGGATCCTCATGCGGACGGCCTTCGGAGGCTCCTGGAAGGACAATGCGAAATGGGTGCTGATGTTCGCCGCCGTCTGGGGCGCGATGATCGTGCCGAAGGCGACCGTCCGCGTCGTCGACCGGCTCGACCCGGCGCTGGCCCCGGCCGTGGTGGCGAACGTCCCCGTGGGCCTCGCGCTCTTCGCCTCGCTCACCTCCGAGATCGGCGACGGGCTGACGCGCCTCACCGAGCAGGCCTTCACGCTCCCGAACGACCTCGCCTACCGGCGCCACGGCATGATCTTCGGGGCGCGCCTCGCCGCGAAGGCGACGCGGCTCGAGATCACCGACGCGGTCTTCGCGCGGAACGTCCGGAACTACGCCAGGCAGTGCGTGTTCCACGCGCTCCTTCTTGGGCATGTCTCGGCGGACGACTTCCGCGAATCGACCGACCTCTGGTCGCTCGTCACCGCCTCGGGCACGCCCTCCGCCGGGGCCTCGCCCGCGCGCATGGTCGAGTTCGCCACGAGGCAGGCCGTGACGGGGACCGGCGCCACCCCGGTCGACCGGCAGGTCGTCACCTGCCGGGAGGCCGCCACCCGTCTCGACGCCCTCTGGGCCGCGGAGATCCGGCGCGCCGGCACGGTGTTCGGGCGCCGCCTCTTCCCGGACGCCAGGACCGACGCGCTGGCGCGCGCCGAACTCCTGGCCGCCCTTCCGGCCGCCCACGGCTTCCTGATCGGCGCGTCGCGCTCGGCGGGGGACATCATGCGCCAGCAGATGGTCCTGAACGCCGTCCACGGCGCGGGCGAGCAGTGGGCGGCCGAGGCCGGCAACGCCGCCGCGCTCAGGGCCTACACGGAAGCCCGCG
>JAPPMY010000175.1 GCA_028818855.1 Rhodospirillales bacterium | reverse complement strand
CCGGCGCGTCGTGTCGCGCGAGTTCTCTCTCGATCCGGCCCCTGGCGCTCCCTTCAGGGAACGCGCGGGCGAGCGCGCGGCGGGCATCGGCCGGCGCGAGCCGCGCGTAGAGGCGGCGCCTGAGCGCCGCGTCCGCCGGGCTGGTGGTGAGCGCCCAGAGCTCGACCGGGCCCGGCGTGTTGACCACCAGCTGTTCGAAGCGCCCGCCCTGGCCGCTCGCGATCAGCAGCACCGGCGCGCCGTCGCGGCCGGGTCCGGTGAGCCGGTAGCGGACGGCATCGGACAACGTCTCGCTCAGCGAGAACAGCTCGGCCAGCGTCTCTTCCTCGCGCGACTTGCCGCCGGCGCCGAGGATCCAGTAGCGGTTGGCGAGCTCGGCGAGCGCCCCCCCGAAATCCTCCAGGCGCTGGGAGGCGAGTGCGAGCCGCACCCTGAGCTTTCTGGCCTCGCGCACGTCGCGCTCGACCTGGGCACGGACGGCCGGCGCTCCGGCGGTGCGGTGGAACTCGTCATAGCAGAGCCGCTTCGGAGACTCGCGGATGTCGTGCAGCCTCGCGGCATGCCAGGCGCGGTAGGGCTCCGGGATCGCGCCGAGCGCGTCCTCGCCGATCCACCAGTGGCGCGTCAGCGCGTGGCGCGCCAGCAGGTAGAAGGCGGCCGCCTGGCGGTCGGCCTCCGCCGAGCCCTGCGGCGCCACCTCCGCGAGGTCGATGGCCGCGAGCCTGGCGCCGCCGACGTCGAAGGCGGTGGGCGCGAACATCACCGGCCAGTCGCCCGAGAGCGTGGTCAGGATGCGGATGAAGGCCTGGGTGACGGTCTCGCCGCCCGAGCCGTACCGCGCATCGCCCACCAGCCCCTGCACCGCGGGCTCGCGTACCGCGGCCAGCAAATCGGTCAGCACCGGCACCGCGTAGCGCTGCGCCCGCGCCGCCGCTTCGATCTCCCCCACTCTGAACAGGAGGTCCACCACGTCCCACCAGAGCGGCTCCGGCGGCAGCGCCAGCCAGGCCTCGGCGATCGCCGCGTCCACGTCTTCGTCGCGGCCTTCCGTGTAGGCGTGGGGCTCGGCCCCCGGCACCTTGTCCGAGCGCATGGCGTAGGCTCCGGTCAGCGCCGGCCCCAGCAGCTCCCGCATGCCATCCGGCACCCCTGCGTCCCCGGCGGGCGTCACCATCAGGCCGAGCAGGTTCGTCAGGAAGGTGCGCTCGGCAGGCAGCGGACCGCGGCAGCCGAGCTGGGTGTCGCAAGGGTTGATGGCGTGTTCGGACGTCATGCGGAGCGGGAACCAGCCGGCCTCGTGGCGGCGCTCCGCCGGAAGCGCCTCGCGGACCAGGGAGACCAGACCGGAAGAGGACGGGCCGATGTCGATCACCGCCGCGAGCGGCAGGCGCGCCTGCCCTCCCTGCAGGCAGAACGCGAGGCCGAGGGCGTTCATCAGCACCGACTTGCCCTGGCCGGGCAGGCCGTAGATCAGCTCGAAGCCGTAGTCGCCGCCCTCGTCGGCCGCCAGCGGCAGCGGCTTGCCGTCCGCCGAGCGGAACAGATGCGCGGCGCCCGCCCCGGTCGAGAGACGCGAGAGGGGCGCCGGGCGGCCGACCGGGAACAGGCGCAGGGCCTCGGCGAGGGGAGCCAGCGCCGGCTCGGCGGTGGCGCCGCAGCAGAAGCCGGGGACGGAGACGGCAACGCTCTCCAGCGGATCGCCCGTGAGCGGAGTGAACACCGCCTCGCCCCAGCCTTCGGCCACCTGCTGCAGGCGGCCGACGCGAGCGGCCAGCGCCGTTTCGCCCTCTTCCGCCCCGACCCAGGTGAGGAGCCCGAGCCGCAGCCGCACGATGGCATGGGCGTCGCCGCCGAGCGCTGCGAGGTCTCTGAAGGCGTTGCGGGCGAGAAGGCTGTCCGACGACGAGAAGGCGAGGAAGGACGACGCCACACGGGAGACCGCCGCATCCAGGCGGTGCAGCCCGCCGCCCTCGATCAGGAGCGAGAAGCGGCATGGCAGACCCTCGGGCCGGAACCCGGCCGCGGCGAGTCCCGCCATCAGCTCGGCGAAGGGGCGCGAGCGCCTCGGCCCGAGGCTCATGTCGA
>JAPPMY010000294.1 GCA_028818855.1 Rhodospirillales bacterium | reverse complement strand
TACGGCACCAACAACGAGTTCGGCTTCGACTACCTGCGCGACAACATGAAGTTCACGCTGGAGACCATGGTCCAGCGTCCCTTCAACTTCGCGATCGTCGACGAGGTCGACAGCATTCTGATCGACGAGGCGCGCACGCCGCTGATCATCTCGGGGCCCTCCGAAGACAGCTCCGAGATGTACCAGAAGGTCGACCGCGTGATCCCCGAACTCGAGGAGGGCGACTTCGAGGTCGACGAGAAGGCGCGCACCGCGACGCTGACGGACGAAGGGGCGGAGCGCGTCGAGGCCGTGCTCGCCAGGCACGAGCTGCTGAAGAGCCCGAACCTCTACGACATCGAGAACGTCTCGGTGGTGCATCACCTGAACCAGGCGGTCCGCGCCCACAAGATGTTCGAGCGCGATACCGACTACATCGTGAAGGACGGGCGCGTCGTCATCATCGACGAGTTCACCGGCCGCATGATGCCGGGGCGGCGCTTCTCGGAAGGGCTGCACCAGGCGCTCGAAGCCAAGGAGCACGTGCGGGTCCAGCAGGAGAACCAGACGCTCGCCTCGATCACCTTCCAGAACTACTTCCGCATGTACCCGAAGCTCGCCGGCATGACCGGCACCGCGGCGACCGAGGCCGCCGAGCTGGGCGACATCTACGGCCTCGACGTGATCCAGATCCCGACCAACGAGCCCTGCATCCGCGAGGACCGTGACGACGAGGTCTACCGCACGGCGGACGAGAAGTGGAACGCGATCAGCGAGCTTCTGCGTGACTGCCAGAAGCGGGGGCAGCCGGTGCTGGTCGGCACCACCAGCATCGAGAAGTCGGAGCTGCTGTCCACGCGGCTGAAGAAGGAATCGATCGCGCACAACGTGCTCAACGCCCGCTACCACGAGCAGGAGGCGCACATCATCGCGCAGGCGGGCCGTGTCGGCGCGCTGACCATCGCGACCAACATGGCGGGCCGCGGCACCGACATTCAGCTCGGCGGCAACATCGAGTTCCGCATCGCCGACGAACAGGGCGAAGACGACGGCGAGGCCGCCAAGGAAGCGCTCGCGACCAAGATCCGCTCCGAGGTCGCCTCCGAGCGCGAGAAGGTGCTGGCCGCCGGCGGTCTGCTCGTGGTCGGCAGCGAGCGCCACGAGGCGCGCCGCATCGACAACCAGCTGCGCGGGCGCTCAGGCCGGCAGGGCGATCCCGGCGCCTCGCTCTTCTTCCTCTCTCTGGAAGACGACCTCATGCGCATCTTCGGCTCCGACAAGATGGACTCGATGCTCTCCAAGCTCGGGCTGAAGGACGGCGAGGCGATCGTCCATCCGTGGATCAACAAGGCGCTCGAAAAGGCGCAGCAGAAGGTGGAGGCCCGCAACTACGAGATCCGCAAGAACCTTTTCAAGTTCGACGACGTGATGAACGACCAGCGCTCGGTGGTCTACGAGCAGCGCAAGGACCTGATGCGCACCGACGATGTCTCGGAGACGGTCGTCGACATGCGCCATGAGGTGGTCGATGCCATCGTCGACGATCACATCCCGGAGAAGGCCTATCCCGAGCAGTGGGACCTGGACGGCATGCACGAGTCGTGCCGCCGGCTGCTCGGCATCGACTTGCCCGTCAAGGAGTGGGCCAAGGAGGAGGGCATCGCCGACGAGGAGATCCGCGACCGCATCCTCAAGGAAGCGGATGTCCACTCCGCCGCCAAGCTCGCCACCTACGGGCCGGAGGTGTGGCGTCTCGCAGAGAAGAGCCTGCTCCTGCAAATCCTGGATCAGAGCTGGAAGGACCACCTGCTGACCCTCGACCATCTGCGCCAGGGGATCGGCCTCAGGGCCTACGGTCAGCGCGACCCGCTCAACGAGTACAGGAGTGAGGCCTTCGAGATGTTCGAGGCGATGCTGGCCAGCCTGCGCGAGCAGACCACCCAGCTACTGAGCCACGTCGAGCTGAGGATCGCCGGGCCGGACGGGGAGGAGTCGCCCGTGCCGGAACGGCAGGCGCCGAAAATGCAGGAGACCCGCAGGGACCCGGCCCTGGTGGGCGCAGGCGCGGCGGCGGGCGCTCTCGCCGAAGAGGCGCCGGCAGCGGCGGCGGGTGGCGGCGGCGGCCGCGCGGCTGCTC
>JAPPMY010000097.1 GCA_028818855.1 Rhodospirillales bacterium | reverse complement strand
TTAATCCGAGCGGATCAGCCCAAAATCGCCGCTGAAAGCCTGCGCCCGCTCAATGTCGACCACGATGCTGTCCGCCTTCCGGCGAGGCTCTGACGAAGCATGGCACGACGAACGGCAAGTTCAGCCCGACAGGTGGTCAGTCCGGCCGCGCTCGGTGTATATGCGCGACCGCGTCTTTCCTCAGGCCTCAAGCGATCGGGATGAACGTGAGACCCGGCAAGCAGACGACATCGCAGGGAGATCCCCGCCACAGAGCGGGCGCCGTCGCGGAGAGCCAGACGGCTCACTACCTGCACCGCAGGTTCAAGGATGAGCCGGACGTGCATCTGCTGCACGACCTGCGGATCGAGGACCGGGAGCAGCCCGAACACGACGGCAGAGTCGGTGTGTGCCAGATCGATCACCTGATCGTGCACCGCTGGGGAATGTTCATCGTCGAGACCAAGTCGGTTACCGGGGAGGTGCGCATCCGGCCCGATGGCTCCGGAGGCGATGAATGGTCTCGTGTGCACCAGGGTCGGGAGAAGGGGATGGCCTCGCCGATCCGACAGGCGGAACGGCAATCGCAGTTCCTGCGAACCCTTCTGCGCCGGAATCGGGAAGAGCTGCTTGGCAGGATGCCGTTCGGAACGCGCACGCTTGCCAAGGTGCTGAACGGGACGGACCGGCGCGGCTTCGGGGCGCTTCCGGTCCAACTGGTGATCGCCATATCCGACCAGGGGAAAATTCAGCGGCTCGATGGTTGGAAGGAACCTCGGAAACCGTTTCGGGTATTCGTCGCCAAGGCCGATTCCGTCCCCGACAGGATTGCCTCGGAGTTGGAACGGCATCGCGCGGGCTCGCGCCTTCTGCGAGTCAAGCCGACCGGCGAATACGGCCTCTGGAGCATGGAGGCCTCGGAAACCGCCGCTGTGGCCGAGTTCCTTGCGGCGCGACACAGATCGCGTTCAACCGCTCCGCGGTCGATTTCTCGCTCGGGTCCCGCCGATGGTTCGAAGAACCCGTCCAGCCCAGTTTCGGTTCGTGCCGAGCCCGACCACCGTCCGGTTTGCAAGCATTGCGGCGCAAGCGAGCTCTCGGCGCGATGGGGCAAATACGGATACCACTGGCGGTGCGGCGTGTGCGGTGAGAATACCAAGATGCCGGTGGAGTGCGCTGCCTGCGGAGCCCGGAGAACGCGGGCCGATCAGAAGGTGAAAATACGCAAGGAGGGAGCAAGGTATTTCCGGGAGTGCAGTGCATGCGGAACCTCCGAGACGGTCTGGACGGAGACGTGAACAACCGCCTTCCTTCTCGAGTTGCGAGCTGGACGAACCGCCCCTCATGCCATGCCAGCACGTCCGCCATGCCGAAAGCTCCGGGTGCGGCCCGTGGCCGCCTGAAGTTTGTCTCCGCACGCCGAATTGTCGGTTCTGCGCCATGTGTCGCCCGCCCGGGTCCCGGCATTGAAAAATCCCGCGTTCGATTTGATCACGCGGGCTGCGCTCATCGCTCAGGTGCCCGCTGAACCGAAGCAATCCACGACCCTTCGAGATGGCGGAAGAATCGGACATTTCGTCAGACCATTGCGACCCGCCGCGAGGCCGAAGATTACGGTCGCTCCGGCTTTGCGGCCGGGACACAAGGTGGGGAAGATACGAGCGCTACGCCATGCCGTCCGGCAATCCCGGGCCATGCACCCCACTTCGCGCAGGACAGCGGTATCCTGTTCCCGGACCCGGACGACAACCGCGTCGAACTCTACTGCGACACCGACTCCTGACGGCGCAATTGGCGGAGCGCATCATGGTACGGACCAGGAAGCTGGGACACATCGCGCTCAGGGTGAGCGATATCGCGCGGTCGCGGGACTTCTATACCGCGGTGCTGAACATGCAGGTCACGTCGGAAGACCCGGAAACGGGGGTGTGCGCGCTCGGCCTGGAGCCGGGGCGGCGGGATATTTTCCTGCACCCTGCGCCGACGGCGGAACGCCCGGACGAGGAAGGTCCGGGTCTGATTGCTGGAGGACTTCCGGCAGGTCCAAGACGCCTACCATGCGCTGCGCGGCATGGGGATGGAGCCTCGCACGACCCCGCACAATGTGACGCACAGCATCTACGTCCAGGACCCCGACGGCCACACCGTCGAGCTCTACTCCGACCGCTGGGAGAACGGGTTCGAGGCGATGCGCGATCTGGGCCCGATGAGCGTGCCCATGGACATCGAGACCGGCGAGCCCGCCCGGCGGGAATAGGCCCCACCTAGCCGATGCGGGACATCACCCCCGTTCTGAAGAGCTCGACCGAGCGCATCGCGTCGGCGTGGTCCATGTCGCCGAAATAGAACTGGCAGATCATGTAGTTGACACCGAGCGCCTCGACCTGGCGTTCGATTTCCGCACACACGGTGTCGGGGTTTCCCACAATGTCGGTACCCGCCTCCATCGCGCCCTCTATGGTTTCGAGCGTGCCGCGCGCGAATGTCGGACCGGCCACGCCGTGGTCCCGGAACAGCTTGGTGAGGCTCGCGTGCCAGGTCGCGTATGCCGGCCGCGCGATCCGCATCGCGTCCTCGTCGGTGTCGCCCACCACCACGTGACGCGAAATGCCGATCGCCGCGCCGCCCGGGAAATCCAGCGCAGGCCCGAAGGGTCGGGAGAAATTGTCCGCGAACGCATCGATGCACGCCTTGGCGGCGCCCATCGCGCCCAGCGTCACGAAATTGTATCCCGCCTTGCCGACCGCCGCGGCACTCGCCGGATTCGAGGTCGGGTACCAGATCGGCGGATGCGGCTCCTGCAGCGGGCGAAGCTCCATCGGGACGCCGCTGTAGCTGAAATACGGACCGTCGTGGTTCAGCTCGTCGTGGGTCAGCCCGTGCACCACCGCGTCCAGCGCCTCCAGGAAGATCGCCTGCGAGTTGCCGGGGTCCACCTGGTGGAAATTCAGCTCGAACGGCGACACGCCGCGGCCGACGCCGACGTCGAACCGGCCGCGCGACAGGTGATCGAGCATCGCGATTTCCTCGATCAGTCGTAGCGGCGAGTAGAGCGGCAGGAGATAGCAGAGTGGCCCGAACCGCATGGTGGCGGTGGCCCTGGCCACGGCGCCGAGCCAGACGCCCGGGACCGGCACCATGTTGAGCGGCGTCGCGTGGTGCTCGGCGACGTGGTAGCAATAGAAACCCGCATCCTCGAGAGCGGCGACATAGTCCAGCCGCCTGTCGAACTGGTCGGCGAGCGCGAGGCCGGACCGGTCGACGTGGTCGAATACTCCGAACTTCATGGCGTTGTCGCTCCAACACGCTGCCGGACGCCGAGCGCCCGGCGGACGCGCGAGTCTAGCCGGTTGACGCCGAACCGGCATCCGTCGCAAGGAGACGACGCTTTGACTTTCAACAATGGCCCGCGACTCAAGTATGCTCGCCCGGAGGTGAGCGGTCGCCTCCCCGCCGCGGCGGAACCATCGGGGATCGGACATGGATGCCAGCGACATCGAAGCGCTTGTGATCGACAGGCCGGAAGACGGTGTGTTCAAGGTCCACGCCGATGTCTATCGCTCCGAGGAGATCTTCGAGCTCGAGCTTAAGCACATCTTCGAGGGCGGCTGGGTGTTCATCGGGCTAGACTGCCAGGCGCCGAAGCCGCACGATTTCTTCACCGCCTGGATCGGACGCCAGCCCGTCATTGTCAGCCGCGACGGGGACGGGACGCTGCACGGGCTGATCAACGCCTGCCGGCATCGCGGCTCGCTGATCTGCCATACCGCGGCGGGCAACGCGCGGACCCATGTCTGTCCCTATCACGGCTGGACCTATGACAGCGCGGGAAACAACACCGCGGTCACCGGGCGCGATCATGGCGCTTACGGGGCGGGATTCGACGCCGAAGAGCACGATCTGCGCCGCATCCCCCGCTTTTCCGGCTATCGCGGGTTCCTGTTCGGCAGCCTGAATCCCGACGTTCCGCCGCTCGACGACTATCTCGGCGAAACCAGGCTGTTCATCGACCTGGTCGTCGACCAGGGCCCCGACGGGCTGGAGACGATCCCCGGTACCGTGCACTACACCTACGAGGGCAACTGGAAGCTGCAGATCGAGAACTCGGCCGATCTCTACCACTTCATGCCTACCCATGAGACACTGGTGAAGATCTTCAATGCTCGTACCGCCAACGACAGGGCCTCGGACTCCCCCTACCGGGGCCGGATCCAGCGGGACGTGACCCGCGGCTCGATGTGTTTCCCCAACGGCCACAACGTCATGTTCGGAGGCGGCGACAAGATCGAGGCGCGGCCGCTCTACAGGGACCTGGAAAACCTCAGACAGCGGGTCGGCGAGCCCCGGCTGAGCTGGATGTTCCATACCCGCAACGTGCTCTATTTCCCGAACATGCAATTGCTGGAGAACGCCTCGCTGCAAATCCGGGTCAACCGGCCTCTGAGCGCGGACCGCACGGACATCGTCACCTATTGCGTCGCGCCGAAGGGGGAATCCGACGAGGCGCGCGAACTGCGCATCCGCCAATACGAGGAGTTCTTCAACCCGAGCGGCCTCGCGACGCCGGACGACACCTCGATCTTCGAGGACATCCAGCATGCGACCCGGGGCGGCATCGTGGACTGGAACCAAGGCTACATGCGCGGCATGAGCGCGGTCAGCCGGGGCCCGATCGGAGAGGCGCGCGAGCTGGGTCTGAATCCCACGACCTCGATCCTCGGCTCCCTCGGTCTTGGCGACGAGACGATCCTTCAGGGCCCCATCCGGGAATGGAGAGACCGGCTGGCGGCCGCCTTGCGGGGCGAGCGGCGTTCGCTGCCGCAGCAAGGCGCCGCGGCGGCGGAATGATGGCCGAATCAGGCCATGCCGAGGTCGTGACGCTGCTCCATCGCGAGGCCCTCTACCTCGACGAACAGCGCTGGGACGACTGGCTCGCACTGTACACCGAGGACGTCGAGTACTGGGTGCCGGCCTGGAAGAGCGAGCACGAGCAGACGGCCGATCCGCGCCGCGAGATCTCGCTGATCTACCTGAACTCCCGCGCGCGGCTGGAAGAGCGCGTGTGGCGCATCCGCTCCGGAAGATCGGCCGCCAACCTGGTGCTGCCAAGGACCGCGCACGCGATCTCCAACATTCTGATCGAAAGCGCGACCGCCGAAAGCGCGGATGTTCGGTGCCTGTGCATCACCAACATCTACGATCCCAAGCGTCGGAGCGAGTACCGCACCGTCGCCCGCCAGGCGCTCGGACTGGTGCGCCTCGGGGAAGAGTGGCGCATCCGTTCGAAGAAGGTTGTGGTCCTCAACGACAGCCTGCGGACGAAGCTCGACTTCTACATGCTGTAGGGCTGCCGGCCCGCTCCCGTATCAGCCTACGGCACGTTCTTCCCGACCCTGCCGTTTCTGAAGCCAGGCTATCGCCGCGACCGCAACCGCCGCTCCGCCGATCACCGGCCAGGCCGCCGCGTTATCGAACGGGCAAACCATTATCGCGATGCCGCAAATCGCGGTGATCGCCTGCACGGCGAGCGACATCGGGGAAAACAGGTAGCCCGCCATGCCGACCGCCAGAATGGCCACGCCGAACGCCGTCTTGAGTCCGACGGTCACGACCTCCCAGGACGTGCCGTCGAAGATCAACGCCGGCTGGTAGACGAAAACGAACGGAACCACATAGGCGGCGATGCCGAGACGGACGGCGGCCCAGCCGGTCTGCCAGAAATTGGTACCGGCGACCGCGCAGGCGGCGAAGACCGCGATGCAGATCGGCGGGGTGATCATCGACAGCATGCCGAAATAAAAGATGAACAAATGCGAAGCGAGCCTTGGAATTCCGGTCTCAACCAGGGCCGGCGCGATCAGGAGGGCGAGCATCAGATAGATGACACCCGACGGCATTCCCATGCCGAGGATGATGCAGACGACACCCGTCATCAGGAGCAGGAGCAGGCCGCTCTCCCCGGCCGCCTGGGTGAGGAGGAGCGAGAAATTGAAGCCCAGGGTAGATATCTGGATCGCCCCGATGATCATTCCGGCCAGCGCCGTGACGATGACCAGTTCGAGAACGGTCTGCCCGGTGTCCCTGACCGCGATCCAGACCTTTTCCAGGCTCGGCCGGGTGAAGGGGTTGAGCAGGGACACGGCCAGGGTCGCGCCGACCGCCAGCATCGCGGAACGCCCGGGCTGCCAGTGCTCGACGACCAGCGTCCACACGAGCAGGAAGATGGGAATGACGAATATCCAGCCGCGGCCGAGGATGTTCCCGAGGCTGGGCGCGTCCGGCAGCTCGACCGGCCTCAGCTTCTGCTTGGCGGCTTCGAGATCGACCTGAACGAACAGCGCGATGTAGTACATGATCGCCGGCAGCAGCGCGGCCAGGATGACCTCTCCGTAAGAGATCTGGAGAATGTCGATCATCAGGAATGCCACGATCCCCATGACCGGCGGCATCACCTGGCCCCCCGTCGACGCTACCGCCTCGATCCCGGCCGCCGTCGGTCCCGAATAGCCGGCCCGGCGCATCATCGGGATGGTGATCGGCCCGTCCATCACGACATTGGAAACGGCGCTGCCCGAAATCGTCCCGAACAGGCTGGAGGCCATGACCGCGACCTTGGCGGGGCCGCCGCGGTATTTTCCCATCGTGACGAGGGCGAAATCGTTGAGGAACCGGTCGCCATTGGCGGCGAACAGCACGCGTCCGAACAGGATGAAAGCGACGATGATGCTGGTCGTCACGTCGAGCGGGATGCCCAAAAGCGCGTTGTTGTCGAGATAGAGGTAGATCGCGATCCGCTCCGGCGAGGTGCTCGGGACGTTGAGCAGGCCCGGCGCCAAGTGGGAAAGCGCCGAATAGGCGATGAACACCGCCCCGAGCAGAACCAGCGTCCAGCCCATGGCGCGCCGCGTCGCCTCGAACACCAGAAAGACCGCCATCGCGCCGAGCGCGATGCGCTCCGGCTTGAGTTCCCCGATGGTCTCGACGATGTCGCGGTAGACGAAGACGACGAACAGGCCGCAGACCAGACTCATCGCCGCCAGCAACCAGTCATACGGCGGGACGCGGTCGTGAGGGGTCGATGCTGTCGGCTTCAGGCCGAGGAAAATGGCCGCCATCGCGAGACCGAAAATCAGCGCGAGGAACTGCTCCTTGAAGATCGCGATCCCGACATAGTGCTGGATCTCGAGCGACCACGCCGCGCAGAGCAGCGTGATCGCGCCGAGAAGCACGTTCTTCAAGTGGTTGGGCCAGCCGGTGAGCCGGCGCCATTTTCGTGTCCCGGTCAGGGCATCGACGGCCTCGTTCGATGCCGGCGGCTTGTCAGCCATGCCTTGCCGAGACCGCGGCCGAATAGCCGGGACCGCCGGCCTACTTCGCCATCGCGGAAATCTTGTCGTTGGCCTTCATGGCTGCGTCTGTCCACAGCCCCTTGCCCTTGTAGAAGGCGACCGCGGCGGGATGGTAGGGCGCCATCGGAAGGGTCGTTACCGAATTCTCCCGCTTGAACCCTCCGAAGATCGGGCTCGACTTGATGAGAGCGTCGGTCCCTTTCCACAGCGCCTCGACGATCGCACCGGCGGTCGCGGAGTCGAGGCTTTTGTGAGCGAGCAGGTAAGTGTCGTAGGTGATCACGTTGACCGGGTGAGCGATCGCGAGCGGCGGAACCGGCTTGGGAAACCTTACCAGCTTGAGGCCCGGGAACATGATCTCCCGCATCTTCGCGACCTTCGCCGGGTCGTCGTCGAACGACAGGAAGCGGACCGGCTTCTGCGCGTGGATTTCGCGCACCGCCGGCATGCCCACCGCCGCCCAGCTGGACTCCGCGCGGCCGGCGCCGACCGTCTTGACGCCGTCGACGACGCCGGTCACCGGAACCTTGACCACGTCGTCCCAGGTCAGACCGCCATTGGAGAGGCCCGCCGCGATCGAACGCGGGAGCACGGCGTGACCGCCGAAATCGGAGGTCAGCTTGCGGCCCTTGATCTGGGAGATGAGCTTGATGTCGGAATCGGCGTGAACGATGAAGCCGAGCCTGAGTACGTTGGGGCCCGAGCGCAGGATCCGGATGTTCTTGCGGGGCTTCTTCAACTTGGTCAGGCCCCTGAATTCGGTATAGGTCGAGCTTGCCGTGAGGACCGCGACCTTGAGCTCGCCGGAATCGAGCGCGGCCATGAACGCGTCGGGACCGGCGAACGGCCGCACCACCGCGCGCAGCTTCGAATTGTCGGTAATCGTCTTCGCCATCGCGGTGCCGACCCGGTTCATCAAACTGCCCTGCCGGTCGGTCGCGATGACCATGGTCTGCGCCGCGGCTTCGCAGGTGAACGCGGCGAGGATCAATGCGCTTACCGCGAACGCGCGGAACCGAATTCGTGTCATGCCAGTCTCTCCTTCGCTTTCGATGGCGGGATTTCTGCGCGGCGCGCCAAATGAAAAATGCGCCTGTTTCCTACCCTAAGACGAGACACTACCCACTGCGCGAACGCCTTTCCAGTCGGCACCTTCAACCCCGTCGCGCGCGGCGCAGGGCCGCTGTCGCTTCCCCATCGACCGCCAGCGATTCGGCATCCAGCACCACGCCATAGTCCCGTTCGGCCGCTTCGGGCGAAACGTATCCTTCGGAAACGTCGGCCGCGACGCTGTCCGGATCGCGGTTCATCGGATTCCCCCAGCCTCCGCCGCCGCCCGTGCGTACGACCACCTCCGCCTTGGGAGGCACCGCATAACCCTGCATGTCCATCTCGCGGAATCCGCTGTCTCCAGGCTCCTGCAACAGGTAGGTGTGGGTCCCGCCTTCTCCCCCGCCCCACAGGCCCCAGGGCGGGGCGGTCTGGCGCAGGCTGCCCTGGAAGTTCCAGCGCCCGTCGACCAGGTTGACGACCTTCATGTCGATCCCGAGCCCGCCGCGGAACTCGCCCGCACCGCCGGAGTCGGTCCGGAGCGCGCGCTGCTCGACCAGAACCGGGCATTTGAGCTCGATCCCCTCGATGGCGGCGTTGCGAACGTCCCCCTGGCACACCGAGACGGTGGCAGATTCGCCGTCCTCGCCGGGTCTTCCGCCCCAGCCGCCGCCTTCGATGCTCTGGACGACGAAATTGCGCCCGGTCTCGGGGTGGCGGCCGAAGAACACCACCGAGCCGCCGAGCAGCCCGTGATGGGCGGCGGGAACCCGGTCGCGCATGGCAGGCGCCAGCGCCGCCACGATGGTGTCGACCACGGAGGGAACGATCAGGCTCCAGCTCGCCATCGGCGCCGGGTAGCGCGCCATCATGATATTGCCCTCGGGGATGATCACGTCGAGCGCCCGGAACGATCCCTCGTTCACCGGCTCCAGCGGCGCGGTCAAGGCCTTGTAGGCGACGTACGCCGCGGCAAACGTCCGGGCATTGATCGCAGCCTTGCGTTCGCCGGGGCATCCCGACAGGTCGATGGTCATCTCCTCGCCCCGCACGGTCACCCGGGCATGGAGCCTGAGCCGCTCGTCTTTCTTCTGCGTATCGTGGTCGAAGAACGTCTCGGCCTCGTAGACGCCGTCCGCGATGCCAGCGACCACGGCGCGGCACTTGGCCTCGGTCTCGTCGAAGACGCGCTCCAGGGCAGCATGCACGGTCGCCGATCCGTATTTGCCGAACAGCTCGTCGAGCCGGCGCGCCGCCAGCCGGCAGGCTGCAATCTGGCCGCGCAAATCGCCCATCGAGGATTCGGGGAAGCGGATATTGTCCTCGATCATCCGGTGAAGCGGCTCGTTGAGCGTGCCGGCGTCGTAGAGCTTGAGCTGGTTGAGCTGCAGCCCCTCCAGCCATGGATCGACGACCCTGGGTCCGCCGCCGAACCCGGTGCTGCTGCCGCCCACATCGATCCAGTGCGCCCGCACCATCGCGAAGAAGGCGAGCTTGTCCTCGAAGAACCATGGGACGTGGACGACGATGTTGTTGAGATGCTGGCCCGCGACCGCCTGGTGGTTGGTGATCAGCACGTCCCCCGGCGCAAACCCGTCGCGCCCGTATCGTTTCACCGCGTCGATGACGATCACCCCAAGATCCGAAACGAAATGGGATACGCCGCCCACGTTCTGGCTCACCAGGCGCCCGTCGACGTCGACGATGGCGGTGCAGAAATCCCGCACCTCGTAGATCATCATGTTGTACGAGGTCCGCTGCAGGTCGACCGCCATCTCGTTGGCGATCGCCGGAAAGGCGTTGCGGACGACCTCGAGGGTCACGGGATCGAGAGACCGGTTCATCGCGATTTCCCCACGGTAACGATCAGCTCGCCGGTCCCGGCGACCTCGCAGCGGTCGCCGTCGAAAAGCACCGTCGTCGAGGCTTGCTCCTGGACCAGCGCAGGGCCGTCGAATGCGCTGCCGGCGGGCAGGGTATCCCGCCGGTAGACGGGGCAGTCCACCGGCGCTTCCCAGTCGTCCAGGAGTATCGGCCGGTGCGCCGCCTCGGCCTGCCCTTCGGGCGCGGCGAGCACGGGAAGGTCGAGGCTGGGCCGTTGGCCCACCGCCGCAAGCCGCATGTTGACCATCTCGACCGGTTCGTCGGCCGCGTGGTGCGCGTAGCGGCGCTCATGCAATGCGTCGAACCTCGCCCGGATGTCGGCGAACCGCGCCGCGGCAAGCATGGACCGGTCGACGGGCACGGCGATCGAGAACTCTTGTCCGACATAACGAAGGTCGAGAGAGCACAGGAACGCGACGTCCTCCGTGTCCCGCAGCATGGCCCGTGCATCCGACACCATCTCGTCGTGAATGCGGATCAGATCGGCCGCGTCGACGTCCGCAAGCGTCGCGAGAAACGTCCGCGCGATGTCGTGCCGCTCGTCCGCCATGAGCATTCCGAGCGCGGAGAAATGAGCCGGGAATCGGGGCACGATGACGGTCGGGATGTGAAGCTCGCGGGCGATGGCGACCGCATGCAGCGGCCCGGCGCCGCCGGATGCCACCAGCGCGAAATCCCTCGGATCGTAACCCTTGGCGACCGACACTTCGCGCACCGCTAAGGACATCTTGTTCACCGCGATCCTGAGGATTGCATCGGCGATAGCGGGAACCGGCATGCCGAGATCCCTGCCGAGACGATCCTCCACCCCGTGCCGCGCCGCGTCGGCGTCGAGTTGCATCCGGCCGCCCAGGAACTCGTCTGAGCCGATCCGGCCGAGCGCGACATTGGCGTCGGTGATGGTCGGCAACTCACCGCCTCGCCGGTAGCAGATCGGCCCCGGATCGGCCCCGGCGCTGTGGGGTCCGACCTTGAGCGCACCCACGTCGTCGATCCACGCGATGCTGCCGCCGCCCGCCCCGACCTCGACGACGTCGATGACCGGCAGGATCACGGGATCGCCGCTCGCATAGCCCCCGACGTAATAGCCTTCGGCGTGGGTGGGCTCGCTATCGCAGACCAGCGAGGCCTTGGCGGTCGTGCCGCCCATGTCGAAGGCGATGACGTTGGGAAAGCCGAGCGCACGGCCGACCTCCGCCGATGCGATGATGCCGCCCACGGGTCCGGACTCCATCATCGTCGCCGGGCGGCGGCGTGCGGTCCCGGGCGACATGATGCCGCCATTGGACTGCATGATCGCGATGCTTCCCTGGTACCCGATACCCTTCAGCCTGCGCTCCAGGTTCTCTAGATAGCCGCTCACCCGGGGACCGACATAGGCGTTCACCACCGTCGTCGAAATGCGCTCGTACTCCCGGTAGGCCCGCAGGATCTCGTGCGACAGCGAGACGAAGCAATCCGGCAGCAGACGGCGGAGGATCCGTCCCGCCTCGATTTCGTGCGTCGGGTTGGCGTAGGCGTGCAGCAGGCAGACCGCCACCGCCTCCACGCCTTCCTCCGCCAGTGTCCGGGCGCAGGCCTCGACTTGGGCAGGGTCCAGCGGCCGGAGCACATCTCCGCCCGCCTGCATGCGCTCGCCCAGCTCGAACGTCAGGCGGCGCGACACCAACGGGCGGTGGCGGTGGAAAAAGAGGTTGTAAGCCTGTGGCCGGTTGCCGCGACCGATGATGTAGACGTCGCGGGTTCCCCGCGTGACCAGCAATGCGGTCTTTGCACCGGTGCGTTCGATCAGCGTGTTGATCGCCACCGTCGTACCGTGGATCAGCACATCCACGTCGGCGAGATCGAGGCCGCTTTGGTCGATGCAGTCGACGATGCCCTGGGAGAAATCGTCCGGCGTGGTCGGGCTCTTCGCCTGGAAGAACCTGCTGTCGACCGGATCGTATCCGACCAGATCGGTGAACGTCCCGCCGATATCGACCGCCATAAATGCCAAGAGGAACCCCTCCATTCCCGTCCCGCCGGTCGATGGTACTCCGCAAGCCCGACCGCCATAAGCCTCCCGATTGCCCGGACTATCCCTTAGAATCGCCTTCCAGTCCCCGTCGGGAATTGGTTTTGGATTCCGATGAGCATCCTCTCAGAGTTGGGCGCGTTTGCCGCCGGCGCGTCGATCGGATCGCACGGCGCGAGGGCCCGGGAGCTCCAGCGCCGGCACTTTCTCGACGCCCTGACGGCCATGATCGTGGGCCGCACCGTGGAGGATGCGACCGCGCTGACCGACGTGCTGTCCGAACACCCGCTCGGCCGGCGTGTCGCCGAGGCCCGGATAAGCGAAGTCGACGACATCCATTGCGCCTCTTGCGTGACGCCGTCTTCCGTGGTCGTCCCGGCCGCGCTCACCGCTATCGAGCGAGAGCCGGACGCGGACCCCACGCATCTCGCCGATGCGCTGTGGGTCGGCACCGAGCTGATGACGCGCCTCGGCGTCGCGATCGATGGCGCGCGTATCCTCTATCGCGGCATCTGGCCGACCCGTTTCTGCGCGCCCTTCGGCGTCGCGGCAGCGCTGGGCCGGCTGTTCGGGCTCGATGCCGAGAGGATGACGAACGCGCTGGCCATCTCGCTCTGTCTCGCGTCCGGTGCCGTGGGCCGGCGCGACAGGGCGCGATCGCCGCGCTGGCTGCTGATCGCGCTCGCCGCCGAGCAGGGCGCGCAGGCGGGGCGTGCCGCGCGGGCCGGTTTCGGCGGGGACGCCGGTCTGCTCGACGGGCCGGACTGGCTGGCGAACACGCACGGTATCGCCCTCGATGCGCCGCGACTCACCGATGGGCTGGGCGACGCCTGCATCTATGAGGAGCTCAGCCTGAAGCCGTTCTGCTCGGCCAAGCAGGCGATCGCCGCGACCGACGCGGTGCGCGATCTGCTCGCCGAAGGTCTCGACCCCTCCACGGCGGAGTCGATCGAGGTCCGGGTGCCGCCGCCCTATGCCCCGATGATCGCGCGACAGGCGGTCGCCGGGGACCGGACCTCCACCCTGGTCAACGCCGCCTACCAGATCGCGCTGGCCGCGCTGCGCCCGGAGGCCCTGTACGACGTCGGGCGCGCCGATATGCCGTTCGACAAAGGGATCGTGTCGCTCGCGGGCAGGGTCGCGGTACGCGAGGACGACTCAGCCGGGCTGATGGCGCATTTTCCGACGCGGTTTCCGGCAACGGTCGTCATCCGGGCGGCGGGCCGGACGTACGAGCGTCGCGTGGTGGAGGCGACGGGCGATCCCGGACGGCCGCTCGACGACGAGGCGCTGAAGGCGAAGATCGAGCGCATCCTCGCGAATGCCGGGCGCCGCGGCATCGCCGAAGACCTGATCGAACTTACCGGGTCCGCGCTGGCCGACGCGGTGGCCGCGCGAACGCTCGCAGCGACCCTTGCGGAACTCTCCGGGCACAACTGATCCGAAATGGCGCCGGACGACCGGTCAGGACCCGAAGACGAACGGCGCCCCCAGCAGGAGCGGGCCTTCGGGACCGTCGTAGCTTGCGGTCACCGAGACCACGGAGCCCAAGGGTGGCGCGGCCCGCGGATTCGTTTCGCCGGCGACGAGAGCGAGCGGGTTCGATCCGCGGTTCGCCTCGGCCGACCATGACCGCAGGCGCGCGTCCGGAACGGCGCCTTCCAGCGCTTCGCGAAGCCCGGCCGCCGATCGGACCCCATCGAGCGCCTGCCGAAAGGCGCCGTGGCTCTCGCCATCGATACCGTCGCGAGCGAGCGTATGCGTCACCCTGATCCAGTGCGCCTTGTAGGCGAGCGACAGCTGGACGGCCGCCCTGTCTCCCAGCGCGATATCCGCGTCGGGGCGCACCAAGCCGATATCGCGGTCGAGATCGGGTGCGATGGAGATCAGCACCTCTTCCGCGCCGTGAAGCCGCAATGTCCCGTCAAGGGACGAGACCAGCGGTGCGCTGGTCCCGTTCGCTCCGATCCCGGCGAAGGCTCTCTCCGCCATCTCGTCCGCGTGCGAGGACAGCGCGAGCTCGGCCTCGTCCGCCGGATGACGCACCGCCGCGAACAAGGCGCTGGCGTCCGTCGGCGCCGCCGGCGCAGTGCCCTCGGCGAGCGGCGCGGCGATCCCGCCCGGCAGTCGGGAAAGCTCCAGTACCCCGATCGCCTTGGGCGCCCCGAGCCGCTCCTTGAGGAACCCGGCGATCGTCGCCCCAAGTCGCGGCGTGCAGATCACCTCCGCGATATACGCGGTTTCCTCGATCCAGCCGCCGACCCGTTTGGAGAGGCTGACGAACAGGGTCGGTGCGCCGTCCGGGAGGACGACCAGCGCGCCCTGGTTCCAGTAGGGCACGAAATGGGTCAGGAACGAGACCGCCGCGGGGCGTGGGAAGCTGGTGTAGAGGACGAGCGCGTCCATGCCCTCTTCCGCCATGGCGGCCTGGCATCGCGCGATCCTTGCGTCGAGCGCGGCGGGCGGAACCTCGTCGCGCGACCAGGCAAGCAGGCCACGCCTCATGCCGGCACCGACAGCAATTCGAGCGGCAGGCTGCCGAAGTCCTCGTACCCGTCCTCGGTCACCGCGACCGTGTCGCCGAGCACCATGTAGCCGACCTCGGGATGGTAGGTGTTGGGGTGGACGATCAGCGTCGCGCCCGCGCCCAGCACGGTGTCGACGTCTTCGAGGATGTGCGGCTTGTTGTCGACGAAGAGACCGCATCCGTGGCCGCGCACCCGGGTGTACTCGCTGGTCGTGTACTCTTCGAGTCCGTGCCTGCGGAACACCTCGTTCTCAGCCTTCGCCACCGCACTCGCCGTGACCCCCGCACGGAGGACCGCGTAACCCGCCTGCACGGCTTCGACATAGACATCGAACGCGCTGAGCTGGGCGGCGCTGGGCTCGCCCAGCACCAGCGTGCGGCAGATCTGCGCGTAGTAGCCGTCGACGCAGGGGGTGAGCTCGGTGGTCACCAGATCGCCCGCCTGGAGCCGCCTTTCGCCCGGCGGGTGCATCCCGCGCACCTCGCGCCCGCCCGAGCCCATGATCATGAAGTTCTCGGCGCAACCCTCGGCGCGGTAGAACGCCTCCACGTCGGCGCTGACCTCGTACTCGGCCCGGCCGACCCGGACCGCGTCCATGAACACCCGATAGCCCCTGGCGGCCGTCGCGGCGGCCCGCCGCACCGCGTCGACCTCAAGGGGCGACTTGTTGAGCAGCAGACGGTCGATGAGGTCGGTGCCGTCGGTCAGGTTCCTCGCAATATCGGAGCGGGCAATGCCGTACGGCATGAGCGTTGCCGGCGCCGTGGCGACGATCCGGTTCCCCATCGCTTCCAGCCGTCGCAGCACGGTGCCGACGATATCCTCCGACCACGCCACCGAAGCATCGGGACAGGCGCGGCGGGCGCGGTCGGCCTCCGTCGGACTGTCCAGGAAAATCCAGGTTTCCCCGTTGGCGAGCACGATCGCGAGCGCGTCCCCTTCGAGCGGCGGGAAATCGGTGGCGTAGCGCAGATAATCGCACTGCCACGCGTTGCCGTAGACCAGGACACCGTCGAGACCCGCCTCCCCGATCGCGGATTTGAGTCGGGCGGTGCGCTCTTCATGCAATGCGGTCATGCGGTCGGGTTCCTATTTCGGCATGCCTCCTGCGTGCGGCCCCGAAGGGCAGCTCCATGGATTGTACTACGGGCGGCGGCAGGACACCGACCGGCGTCGACCGGGACGCAGCGGTTTTCTCTCAACGGCCGCCAGAGACCGCAATATCGAGATTGCCGTACCGGTCGACTTCAAGCGTGTCGCCGGGCAAGATAACCGTTGTCGAAGCGCGCTCTTCAACCAAGGCAGGTCCCTGGATCCGGTTGCCCGCCAGAAGCGCCTCCCGAGCATAGGTGGGCGTAGCCACGAAACCTCCGGCCTCGTCGAAATAGACCGCCCGTTCTCCGCTCCGCGCCGCGCCGGACGGTTCGGGTCCGCCGGCTTCCGCGGTCTCGAACGCGGGCTTGCGCATCACCCCGGTGACCGTCGTTCGAAGGCTGACGATTTCGGCCTTTTCGGCCGGCGCGTTGGTGCCGTAACGGAGCTCGTGCATGGCATCGAAATACCCCTTGATGGCTTCGCGGTCCCGGTTTTCGAAGACGTCCATCGGCAGATCGACCGTCACCGCGTGCTCCTGGCCCACATAGCGCATGTCGGCCGCGCGTTTGACGGTGACTTCCTCGGGCGCGACGGAAGCCGCCGCGATGGCGGCCCGTCCGTCGTCCTCCATCGCCCGGTAGACCGCCTCGACCTCGTCGAACGGCGCGGACTCGAGTGCGGTGAACCAGGTACGGACGAAGTCGTAGCGGAGATCGGAGAACAGCATTCCGAAGGCCGAGAACAATCCGGGCGCCCGCGGGATCACCACCCGGGAAATCCCGAGCTCACGCGCGACGGCCGAGGCATGGAGCGGTCCCGCCCCGCCATAGGCGACGAGGGCGAAGTCGCCCACGTCGAGCCCCCGCTCGGTGGTGACGCCCTTGACCGCGTAGGACATCGCCGTGGTCGCGATCCGCAGGATCCCGTCGGCGGCGCGGATGGTTTCCATGCCGAGCGGTTCGGCCACTCGCGTGCGCATCGCGGTCTCTGCGGTTTCCTCGTCGAGGATCATCTCGCCCCCGAGGAAGCGCCGGGCCCCGAGGCGGCCGAGCAGCAGGTTGGCGTCCGTCACCGTCGGCTCCGTTCCCCCGAGGCCGTAGCATGCGGGACCTGGAGCGGCGCCGGCGCTCTGCGGGCCGACATGGAGCGCGCCGTCCTCGTCGACCCGGGCAATGGAACCCCCGCCGGCGGAGACCTCGAAGATGTCCATCATCGCGATCTGCACCGGGAGCGCCTTCTCGTAGCCGCCGAGCAGCGCGGCCCCCGTGGTCAACGCCTCGCCCTTGTAGATCACCCCGGCCTTCGCGGTGGTGCCGCCCATGTCGAACGCGATCGCGTTCTCCAGCCCGAGCGCGGCGCACAACGCCCGGGTGCCGATCACGCCGGCCGCAGGGCCTGATTCCAGCATGCGCACGCAATGGCGCCGCGCCTCTTCCGCCTCGTAGAGGCCGCCAGTCGACTGCACCACGAGGAACGATCCGGCGAAGCCCGCCCGCTTCAGGTGGTCGTCGATCTCGCCGATATAGGCGCGCACCTTCGGCCCGATATAGGCATTGGCCACGACGGTCGAGGTGCGCTCGAATTCCCGGTATTCCTGGGAGAGTTCGTGCGAGGCGGACACGAACAAATGCGGGTGGGCTTCTTCCAGGATCGTCTTGGCGCGGCGTTCGTGGTCGGGGTTGCGGTAGCAGTGCAGGAACAGGATCGCCACCGCCTCCATGCCGAGCCCGTCGATCCTGTGCCCGAGCGCCGCGACCTCCTCGTCGTCGAGCGGGCGTTCGATCTCGCCGGACGCCAGTACGCGCTCGCCCACCTCGAAACGCAGCGCCCGCTCTACCAGGGGCTCGTGCTTCTGGAAGAAAAGGTTGTAGGAGTCCGGCCGGTTGATCCGGCCGATCTCGTAGACGTCGCGGAAACCTTCCGTTGTGATAAGCGCAGTCCGGGCCCCGGTGCGCTCGAGGATGGTGTTGATAGCGATCGTCGATCCGTGCAGGAACAGCCCCGCGTCGGTGAACCGGATGCCGGCTTTCGCGACCCCGCTCTCGATCCCCTCGACCAAGCGCTCGGGCGTCGAGAGCGTCTTGCCGAAGAACAACATAGCGGCTGCCGCGTCGAACGCCGCGATGTCGGTGAACGTGCCCCCGATATCCGCGGCAAGTCGAATGCGCGAACGCCCGGTTTCGGCCATTCCTGCCTTCCTCTCGCTGACCGATGTCCCGAAGCCGCGGTCAGACCGCCTGTGCGGCGGCGAGCCGCCTGCGCAGCCTGCCCGTCTCGGCGAGATCGATTTCCAGCGTCTCCGGGTCCAGGGCGACACCGAAATCTTCCAGTGCGCAGGCGAGCGACACGTATCCCTGGCGCACGTCCGCGCGAACCCGCTCGGGCGACCGCTCCCAGGGCGGACCGAAACCGCCGCCGCCGCCGCCCAGCACCTTGAACACGTCGCCGGGCGCCATGCGCGCGGTGAACACCTTGGCGTTGACCAGATCGGTCTTGTGCTCGCCGTCGACGGTAAGCTCGACCCGGTTGCCGCGGCCTTCCTTGCCACCCTCAAGCCCCCAGGGCCGGCAATGCATACGCTCGATCCGGGTGGACAGGGAAAGTGCCTTCTGCATGCGAACCGACGCCTCCGTGCCGAGCCCGCCGCGCATGCGCCCCGGCCCGCCGGAATCGGAGATCAACCCGTATCGCTCGTAAACCACGGGGTACTTCGTTTCCATGAGCTCGACGGGATTGTTGTGGGTGTCGCCGTCGTTGATGCAGACCGTTGCGCTTACCCCATCTTCCGATTGCTTGGCACCCCAGCCTCCGCCGATCGGTCCCGTCGAGGTGATGATCATGCGCTTCTCGTCCGGCAGGTAGCCGTAGAGCTGGGCGAGCCCCAGATCTGCGAAGTGACCCGCTGCCACCCGGTCGGGAATCGCGGGCGCGATAGCCTTGAAAACGGTGTCGACCACCGTCATGGGTATCGTCATCCAGAACCGGAGCGGGGCCGGACGCACCGCGCTCACCACACGGCCGGGCGGGTTGATCACGTCCAGCGAGCGAAAGCTGCCGTCGTTGATGGGGTAGTCCGTTGGGGAGGTGAGGCACTTGTAGGCGACCTGGCAGGCCCCGAAGCCGGCGGAGGGACCGGAGTTGTAAAAGCCGCGCACCTGCTCGGAGACGTCGGACAGGTCGACTGTCATCGTATCGTCCCGGACGGTCACCTTGACCCGGATGGGGATACGCTTGCCGATATCGACGCCGTCGTCGTCCATATAGGATTCGGCTTCGTAGACCCCGTCGGGGATGGTCTTCGTGCGCTCGCGCGCCGACCGCTCGGACTTGTTCATGATCGCGTCCATCCCGGCCAGCACCGCGTCGCGGCCGTAACGGTCCAGCAGTTCGGTGAAGCGGCGCTCGCCGGTGCGCACGGCGGTGAGCTGGGCCCTGAGGTCGCCCATCGCCCGGTCGGGCAGATGGACGTTCATCTCGATGATGTCGATCAGGTCCTGGTTGAGCTCTCCCCGACGCTGCAGCTTGAGCAGCGGGATCTGGAGCCCCTCGGAGTAAATGTCCGTGGTCATCCCGCCGAGCACGCCGCCGATGTCGAGCCAGTGCGCCATGCAGACCGAGAACGCGGTCAGCTTCCCCTCGTGGAAGATGGGCAGGCTGAGGGTGACGTGGTTGAGGTGGCTGCCGGTGATGTAGCCGTCGTTGGTCACCAGGATGTCGCCGGGCTCGATATCGTCGCCGAAATGCGCGAGCTTCGCCTTCAGCGTCTCCGCCATCCCGCGGATGAACATTGGAAGGCCCAGCCCGATCGAGAGCGTCTCCCCGCGCGTGTTGAACAGCCCGGTGGTGAAGTCCAGCGCCTCGTAGATGATCATGTTGTAGGCGGTGCGCATGAGGTTGGTCTTCATTTCCTCGGTCACCGCCATGACCCCGTTACGGACGATTTCGGTGATCACGGGATCGGCGCGATGGGGCGGTTCAGCGGTCATGGAGATCGGTTCCGAAGGACGCTGCTCGAGGCGGCTTCAATGTTAGATCACCGGTGTTCGACACGCCATTGCGGGCACCCGGTGCCCGTCCTAGACTCGGCGGGGGCGGACAATCGCTGGCGAAGAGACCGGAATGACGAACGACACGGACATTTCCGGCGCGGCGGCGCGGAACGCGACACCCGGAACCGACGCCGCCGAACCGATCTCGTTCGGCGAGGTATCCGCCCACATCGCCTTCCAGCGCGAGATCGCCGCCATGCTCGCCGATGCCGACATCACCGAGGAGCAGCGGCAGCAATTCCTGATCGCGGCGAGCTGCCCCTGCTGCGGCGCGGGGGGCCTGTCTCTCAGCCTGTCGCTAAAGCCGGGCGCGACGCCGAAGTTCTGAGCGTCCGGGCCGGACGATGCCCTTCGACATTGGCGTACGGCGGATGGGCGCGCGTGAGCCCACCATGACGGATCCGGCCCCTGTCGAACCGCGGCGCGCGGCGGAGAACCGGGTTGCGGAGCCTGCCCCGCGCCCGCCGCCTTACTCGGCCGCGTAGCTGGACTGGCCCGCCTGGGGCAGTTCGAAGCCCGCGTAGTGCCGGTCGTCCAGCGCCTGGATCGCGGGCATCACCTCGGTTGCGAAGAGGCGGATGTTTTTCTCGGTCCTTTCCGCCGACATGGTGCCGAAGTGGAGCAGCGCGACGAAGGCGTGGAAGCCGAGCTCCGCGTGGCATTCGATCAGCCGTTCGCGCACCGTCTCGGGGCTGCCGATCACAGCGAGGCCGACATTGGCGAGATTCTCGACCGTTCTGCCGGCGGACATGATGGAGCTCTTGGCCGCGACGATCTGGCGCATCGAGGCGGGCGAGGTGTAGCCGGGCGGGAAGAACATGCCGCCCGGCATCTTGAACGCCTTGTTGAACAGGTATTCGAGAGGCTCGCGCGCTTCGTCGATGGCCTGCTCGTCGGTCTCGGCGACATAGACCGGGGCGCCCCAGGCGAGCTGGCTCGATGCCGCCTCGTAACTGTATCTCCGCCGCGCCACCTCGCGGTAGTAGTTGAGATACTTCACCGCGGCGGCCCACGGGTTGAAGTTCTGCAAATAGACGTACTTGCGGTCCGGATGCGCCGCCCACTCGATGGTCTCGGACGAACCCTGGGAGGGACACCAGATCGGTGGGTGCGGCTGCTGGTAGGGGCGCGGCCAGATGTTGACGTATTCGAAGTGGTAATGCTTGCCTTCGAAGACGAAGGGGCCAGGCTCGGACCACGCCCGGACGACGAGATCGTGCGCCTCGATGTGTCGTTCGTGGGAGCGGACCGGGTTCACGCCGAAGGACGTGTACTCGGCTCCCACGCCTCGGACGAACCCGGAGATCAGCCGTCCGCCGGTGATCGTGTCGATCATCGCGTGCTCTTCGGCCAAGGTCAGCGGGTGCTCGCGCAGGCAGAATCCGCTGCCGAAGATGGCGATCCTGCAGCGCTCGCCGAGGCGCCTGGCGAGCGCGGAAGCGGTGACGATCGGCGAGGGCATCAGCCCGTAGGGCGTCTGGTGATGCTCATTCACCGCGACTGCGTCGAAGCCCAGCTCGGCGCAGAGTTCGAGCTCGTCGAGGTAGCGGTTGTAGGTGCGGTAGCCGACATCGCGGTCGTACTGGCTGTTGGGCAGGGTGACCCAGTAGCTGTCGTGGGCCGACGTGACCTCGTCGGGCAGGCCGGGATAGGGCATGAGGTGGAACATCATGACTTGCATGACCGGTCTCCTCGATCAGGCATTGCCGTGGATAAAATCTTCCAGCGCGGAAGCCACCCTGTCCGGCGCTTCGACATGCACCATGTGTCCGGCGTCCGGCACCATGGTCGTCGCTGCGCCGTCGATAAGCCGCGCGAATTCGGCCGCGTAGGCGGCCGGGATGATCCTGTCTTCCTCGCCCCACACGATATGCGTGGGCTTGTCGATGCGTCGCAGCCACTTGCGCAGGGCGGGGTTGAACAGGCGCGGGTGCCAGGCGAGCCGCGCGGTCGCCACGCTGTTCGTCACCATCTCGTCGATCTGCTCCGGCGTCGGCTCGACGGCCAGCATCGCCTCGGCGAGCCCGCGGTCGGCATAGAGCGCGTGGGCGAGCTGCGCGCGGTCCATGAAGAAGATATTGGCCGCGGGCAGGCCCGCGAGGCGAATGCCGGCCGAGGCGATCAGGGTCAGGGTCCCGATCCGCTCCGTCGAGCGCACCGCCGCCTCGAGCGCCATCCAGCCTCCGAGCGAGTGACCGACAACATGAATGTCCTCGAGGTCGAGCGCCCTCAGGAATTCGAGATAGAAGAAGCCGAGATCCCCCGTCTCGTCGAGCCATGCGGGCGTCTCGGACCGCCCGAAGCTCGGGTGGTCGGGCACGATGAGATGGAACCGCTCCGCCAGCCGGTCGAAGAACGGCACCCATTGCGGCACGCCGCCCGCGCCGTGCAGGAAGAGGACCGGGTGGCCGACCCCGGCGCGGCGCAGCAGGACGCGGCAGCCGCAGACCTCGACGAAGCTCTCGTCGACGTCCATCGCCATCACCTCTGCGGCCAGTGTCGGGCCGCGCACGATGCCATCGGATCGCGCCGGTTCACCTGGAGCCCGCGGGCCCCTGGAACTCCCAGGTGTGGCCCTGCGGATCGGTGACGAACAGCTGAGGCTCGCCGAGCAGGTTCGAGATCTCTTCGAAATGGATGCCGAGCGCGCGCATGCGGCCGCGGAACGCATCCACGTCGCCGATGCGCCAGGCGGTGTGGCGCCCGGCGGGCTCGATGTTCGCGTCCTCCGCCGGCTTGAGGGCGACGTCGTTGGCGATCAGGTGGAACTGCACATTGTCGCTATCGTCGCCGAGCCACGCGCCGGGGCCGAGATCGTCGAGCGCCTTGGGCCGCGGCAGCAGCTTCAGGTCCAGCACCTTGGTGTAGAAGTCGATACACGCGTCCAGCTTCTCGGTGGCAACCGGAATGCCTTCGTGGATCGAACCCTGCCAGGTCAGACGCGGGGCGTCGGTTTGGGTCTCGCTCATGGTCTCGCCTCCTCGGTCGGATTTGCGATGCTACACCGCTTTCGCCTGAAAGCCTGCGGGGTCGACATCGTGCAGCAAGTTCGGGGCGCCGTAGTCCCGGATGATTCGTTCGGGATCGGTCGAAGGCGCGTCGGCGCCGTGCTCGAGAAACGCGCCCAGATAGCGCGAATGCGCCACCAGCCGGCGGCCGAAGTCCAGCTGGGACTTCTCGTACCGGGCTAGAGCCATGGCGATATCGTCCGATTCCGCGAGCGAGTCCGCGAGGCATTGCGCGTCGAGCGCGGCCTTGGAGACCCCGCCTATCGAATGGGGCCGCGCGACGAATGCGGCATCGCCCATCACCGCGATCCGGCCATCGGCCATTCGCGCGGACTCCATGTCGGTTATCGCCTGCAACAGCGGTTGCGGCACGCGTTCGACGATTGCGGCCGCCATCGCCGGGAGCCGCTCCGCGGCGTCCGCCTTCATGGCGGCGATCAGCGAGCGCCGAATGAGAGGCGGCGGAATCGAGATGCCGTGGTGCGTGCCGTCCTCGTCGGTGAACAGGTCGCGGAGCGCCTCGGCGCCCGCCGGGCGGTACCAGATGAAGTAGACGCGCCGGTGGCCGGGGCGCATGTCCTCGCCCGGGCCGGGCACCACCATGGTCAGCAACAGCTCGCCCGGCGGAAAACAGAAGACGATGCGGTCGCCGATGGCGGCGGCGATCTCGCGCGGCACGTCCTGCTCCTCGACGATGCCGCGCCACGCGACGTAGTGGGCGTAGCGGGGTTCGGTCTCCGGCATCAGCTGCCGACGAACGGTGGAGAACACCCCGTCCGCACCCTGCGGTGCTAACTATCTGACGAACGGTCGTTTTTTC
>JAPPMY010000021.1 GCA_028818855.1 Rhodospirillales bacterium | reverse complement strand
TGCCGGTCATGGGGCCGGGAGCGAATCAGATTCGCCCGCTCCCGGCAATTGCTAATCGTGATGGGCCATCCGGATCGTGTTAGTGAGCCTCAGCCCGCCCGCGACGGCCGCCACGTCCGCGCCGGATTGCGCCACTCGATCCCCTCCAGCAGGTAGCCCAGTTGCGCCGCGCTGATCGATACCGCGCCGCCCGCCGCAGACGGCCACGGGAACCGCCCGCGCTCCAGGCGCTTCGCGTAGAGCGAGGTGCCAAGACCGTCATGCCACAAAATCTTGACCAGGTCGCCTCTGCGTCCGCGGAAGACATAGAGATCCCCCACATGGGGGTCGCGCCCGACCCCTCGCCGGCGCTCCCATCGCGACGCCATCGTCGGACTGCGGGCTCATCGTCGCCGCAGCAGGCTCCTGGCCTGGTGCTGCCTCGACCACCACCGGCACAAACCGGCCGGTCGCGCCGGCGCGCTCAGCCTCGCGAAACAGACGCCGCCACCTGAATATCTGATTGGCGTTGAGGTTGTAGCGCTGCGCCACCATCGGAACCGAGACCCCAGGCTCGTGGGTCTCCGCAACGATCTGCCGCTTCTGCGCCTCGCTCCACCGTCGGCGCCGGCGGCCAACCGATCCGCCGTCCAACGCGCCCGACTTCTCCACGCCAACTGACATCAGCTAAGTGCCCACTTAGCAATAAGTGGACACCTACGAAGCACCCACTTCCCGACCGCTCAGCCTGCCAAAGCTCACCCCAACGAAACAAGCGGCCTACGCCGGATGCTCACATCGAATCCAGTGATTATTCGATTTCGGAATTTGGATCATGAAAATAATACAAACAATTACAGTGTCTTAGGAGGCTATTCTGCACAAGCGTGCCTGAAGTCATGAATTCGCATGTCCTCCAACCCGGCGCGCACGGATGTGGCGCCAGAGCTTTGTCGTCCAAGGGTGCCTTGCTGCGTGTCTTTACGAACGCCGTGCGACGTCGTTAGAGGACATCGGAGGCAATGCTCCCTGCTATCCGCTCCGCCGTCTCATGGATCGATTCCTGCGCAAGGTGAGCGTAGCGTGCCGTGGTCTCGATGTCGCTGTGACCGAGCAGCTTGCCGATCACCGGCAGAGTCTCCCCGAGGGCCAGCGCGCGAGACGCAAAGGAGTGGCGGAGGTCGTGCAGCCGGACGTTCTCCAGTCCGGCCCTGGCGCGGACGGTCTGCCAGACATGGTCGAGGCCGCCGCCGCTGTAGCGCCCGTGCCGGTCGTTGCCCGGGAACACCCAGGGACTGCCTTCGGGCCGCGGCAGCGCTTCCAACAGCTCCACCGCCATCGGCGGCAGGTGGACGGTGCGGGGGCCGGCCTTAGCGTCCACGAGGCGGAGCTCGCCGGCGTCGAGATCGACGTCGGACCAGCGCAGGGTGAGGATCTCGCTCTTGCGGCAGCCGGTCAGCATCAGCAGGCGGATCGCCGCCACGGCCTTCGGCGACGCGCCGCCGTCCGCGACGGCCCGGTCCAGCACCCGTCCCAGCCGGGTGAACTCGGCATCGGTCAGGAAGCGCTCGCGAGACCGCTCCGGGTACTTCTCGACCGACCGGCAGGGATTGCGTCCTTCCGGCGCCAGGCCCCAGCCCTCGGCCAGGCGGTACATGTGCGACAGCAGCTTGACCGCCTTGTTCGCCGTGACGGGCTGCGCGCTCAGCCCCTGCTGGAGCTCGATGACGTGGCGCTGCTCGACCGCCGCGAGCGGCATGCGACCGGGCGCCGGCAGGATGTGGCAGCGGATCAGAATCTCCACGAGCGTCTGCGAGCCGGGCTTCAGGCGCACGGCCGCGTGCTCCTCCAGGTAGCGCGCCGCAAGGTCGGCCACCGTGGGGCCGCCGTTCGCCATGGCGGCGAGCGGCAGGGGCAGCGGCTCCTCGCCGGCCCTGATGCGCGCGATGATGAGCGCCGCCCGCCGGCGGGCCTCCTCGGCGTTGATCACGCCGTGGCGGCCGATCGTCACGCGCCGGGGCAGCTTCTCTCCCGTCCGGTCCCAGAACACCGTGTCGCGCTCGACCGCGAGCGCCGCCACGGTGCGGTTGGAAAGGGTCTCGTGCCGGGCCGTCATCGGTATCCCTCCTCAGGCCGCCTCGGCGCGGCCCCGCATGATGTGGGCGCCGATGCTGTCGCCGGTCCGGGTGGCGGTCCTCTTCTCGGCGTCCTGCACCAGATGGGCGTATTTGGCGGTGGTGCCGATCGCGGTGTGGCCAAGCAGCCGGCCGATCGCGGACAGGCTCTCGCCGAGCGCCAGCGCCCGCGAGGCGTAGCTGTGGCGCAAGTCGTGGATCCGCACGTCGCCGAGCCCGGTCTCCGTCCTGATGCGCTGCCAGTGGTGGGAGAGGGAGGCCAGCCGCGACCCCGGCCCGGCGCCCCGGAGGACCCAGGGGACGCCCTCTTCCCGCTCGATGCCGTCGAGCACCGTCAGCACCGGTCCGGTCAGCGGCACCATGCGCGGTCCCGTCTTCGCGTCGCGCAGGCGGAACACCCGCGTCGTGCGGTCGATGACTTCGGCCGCCTCGCGCCGGCGAACCTCGATGGTCTCCGAGCCCACCGGCCCGAGCGTGACCCGCTTCAGGCCGGCCCCCGGGATTGGACGATGTAGAGCTTGCGCCCAGTCGCGTGGACGCGGACGCCGAAGCCGGCGGTGTCACGGTCCCAGAAGATCGTGTCCTTGCCGTCGGCGGTGAGCCGGTCCACGATACGCTTGGTCAGCCTGAGGGTGCTGCGCTTGGGCATGGAAATTCGAAAGCGTTCGTTCAAGGTGTGGCGGATATGAGGACGACGATGCCAACTCCGCGTTCTGCCGAGCTTCGGCCGGCTTCGCCCTGTGCCATCTTCATCTCCATCACTGCGTGACCGAACGCTTTCGGAAATTCCCCGGGCGGGCTTCGAACGGTCCGAATGCCAGTCATCACTTCGAGACCGACTGACATCGAATTCGGGGCTGTATATGGATGATCCGTGTCTGCGATTCAAAGGACAGGAAGCCGATGGTCGAAGAAAAAGACGATATATCGCAGCAACTTATGCAAGAGCCGACGCTATTCGTCGAGGGGCGTCGTCGCCTGCGCGCGTTTCCTTGCTAGTCTGTATTTCTCACGAGCAGGGGTGGGAGAAACAGCGAATCATCGGGCAGTAACCCCGCACCGTCATCGGGTCGGCTGCGCGCTCATCAGGTTGCGAGCCATTTCTCGCGGGCAGGCCATGCCTCGACCATGGCGCGGCCGAAAGAGCGCCGGCACCATAGAACGGCGGCCGCATGCATGCCGCGTTCCCGCAGCGATCGCCCTGGACACGCGGCTCAGAAGCGTTGCTCGACGTCGATGGTGTTCAGCCAGGCACGGTAGCGCGGAACGGAAAAGGCTTGATACTCGACGACGTTGAAGGGATAGGTGGCCTCGTCCACCATGCGCTCGACCGCCTCGAACTCGTCGAGTTCGCAGGGGATGAACTTCACGCGGTCGCCGGGGCGCAACAGGCAAATCGAGTCCTCGAAGATGGGAAAGCGCCGGTCGCGGTCCCAGATCGGCACGGGGATGCGGGCGAAGATCTGGATGCCGCCCGGCAGGTCCTCCGGGTAGATGCCCGTGGTGCCGCCACCCACGCCGACGGTTCCCTTCTTCGTCCAGTGCCGTGGCGGGTTGTAGCGGGGCGCGGTGAGACGGCAGCGCGGGTCGAGTGGCATCATGAAGGGCACGCCCGGCCACCAGCCGATTGCGGCGACCCAATACTCGCTGGCGGCGTGAACCCGGACCAGCTCCCCGACATCGCCGAGCCCGTTGGACTCCACGAGCAGCTCGGGGTCACGGGTCTTCGCCGCCACCCCCGCGATGTAGCGATCCACCGCCTCCGCGCTCCACGGATCGAGATAGGCGGTCGGGAAGTAGAACAGCCTGCTTTCCAGCGTCATCGTGTCGGACGAGCCGAGGGAGAGGGCGAGGGCGCCGACCGCCTCGGTCAGACGATCAAAGGTGACCTCGCCCGGGTCGTAGTGAACAAGAAGAGAGGCGTAGGCGGGCGCGGTCTCGATCACGCCCTTGAGGCGCTCGGCGGCAATCGCGTGTGCCAGGCCATGGGCCAAGAAGTTGAGATCGAGGCTCATCTCGTTGCCGAGCTCGACGAGCAGGAAGCGGTCCCCGCCGGGAAGAAAGCGCGGCTCGTCGTATATCATGGTGCCGGGCGCCGCACCGGTCGGGGAACGGTCGGCAGTCTGGGGCTCATGGCTCCAAGAGCGAGCCGTCTTCGCCGAACACGCGAATCGCCTCTGCCGGTGCAGACAGCGCGATCACCGCACCCGGTTCGTAAACCACAGCGGCGTCGGTCTCGATCTGGATCACCTGTTGCTCGTGCAGATAGTCGGGTCCCTCCACCGGCCGGCAATCGACGATGTTGCTTCGGCCGAGGTGCTCCGTCCGCAGGACGCCCACCCTCAGGCCGTCGCCGCTCGTTCCTTGAACGGTCATATCGTGCGCCCTGACACCCACCAGGCATTCCTCCCCGTCCCGCACCGGGGCATGGGGCGGCAGCGGTAGCCGCCCGCTCGCGCCACCGCTCTGCCGCAGCGCGCCGTCCTCTCTCGTCATCCGGAAGATGTTCATCGACGGGCTGCCGATGAAGCGGGCGACGAACAGGTTGGCGGGCCGGGCGTAGACCGCATCCGGCTTGCCGGTCTGCTGGATGATCCCGTCGCGCAGCACGGCAAGCTCGGTGGAGAGCGTCATCGCCTCGGTCTGGTCGTGGGTGACGTAGACCATCGTCGTGCCCAACTTCTGATGCAGCTTCGCCAGCTCCATGCGCATGGCTTCGCGCAGCTTGAGATCCAGGTTGGACAGAGGCTCGTCCATCAGGAACACCTTCGGCCTTCGGATCATCGCCCGCCCCAGCGCCACGCGCTGGCGCTCGCCGCCGGAGAGTTGCGCCGGCTTCTTCTTCAGAATCTCGCCGATATCCAGGAGGGTCGCGGTTTCCGCCAGCCGCCGGCCGATCTCGTCGCGGGACACCCGCTGGTTCCTCAGGTTGAAGGTGATGTTCTGCTCCGCGCTCATGTGCGGATAGAGGGCGTAGTCCTGGAACACCATTGCGATATCGCGATTGCGTGGAGACAGCGCGGTCACGTCGCTCTCCGCGATGTGCACCCGCCCCGTGTCGGGATATTCGAAGCCCGCGATGATGCGCAGCAGCGTCGTCTTACCGCATCCGCTGGGGCCAAGGATGGAGAAGAAGCTTCCGGGCTCGATGGAGAGGGTCACCGCGTCCGCCGCCGGCCGGCTGGTGCCGGGGTAGGTCTTCGAGACGCCCTGCAGGCCGACGCTGGCGGCGGCGGCCATCTAGCGCACCGCCCCCAGGCTGACGCCCCGCACCATCTCGCGCTGCAGCAGGAACACCACGATGATGAGCGGGGAGAAGGAGACGATCGCGCCTGCGGTGAGCGAGCCCCAGTCGGTCTGGAACGGGGTGATGGTGCTGCCCAGCCTCACAGGAAGCGTCACCCACGTATCCTTGGTGAGCAGAAACGCGAACAGGAACTCGTTCCAGGCGAAAACGAACGTGAACATGGCCGTCACCGCGATGCCGCCCCGACACATCGGCACGATGAAGAGGAACAGGATTTTCAGCGGGCCGGCGCCATCGGCCGAAGCCGCCTCCTCGATCGAGCGCGGCACCTCGGAGAAGAAGCCCAGCAGCATCCAGATGGCGAAGGGCAGTGAAAAGGAGAGGTAGACCAGAAGCAGGCCGGCGTAGCTGTCGAGCAGGCCGCTCCTGTTGAGGATCAGGTAGAACGGCACGACGATGGCGATCGGCGGCAGCATCCTGAGCGACAGGATCCACAAGCCAATCTGCTCGCGCCCCCGCAGGCGCGAGCGCGCCAAGGCGTAAGCCGCAAGCGAGCCCAGCAAGATCGAGACCACCGTCGCGCCACCCGCGATCAGCAGGCTGTTCAGCATGAGGGGGCCGTAGCCCTGCTCGGCAAAAAGCTCGATGTAGTTGTCCAGCGTCGGCGGAAATGCGAACACCGGCTTGAGGCCGATCAGGCCGCCCTCCGGCTTGAACGAGGTTATCGCGGTCCAGGCGACGGGGAACAGCCAGGACGCGATCACCAGCAGTAGCGGGCCATACCAGAGCGAGCGGAACCGGTGCCTGGTCATCGCTCTTTCCGCCCGACCACGCCCTGGCGCGAAATGGCGCGGATCAGCAGCGTGATCACGATGGTCGCGATGACCAGCATCACCAGGGATGCGGCCGACGCGTCCCCCATCTGGAAGTTCACGAACGCCGTCTCCCAGGTCATGACGGGCAGCGTGTAGGAGGCGTCGCCGGGCCCGCCCTGCGTGGTCGCCACGATCAGCTCGAAGGCCCGGAGCAGATCGATCAGGCGAAGCAGGAGGACGATGACCAGAACCCGCTTCAGCATCGGTATGGTGATGAAGAAGGTCTGACGCCAGATGCCGGTGCGGTCCAACTCCGCAGCCTCGTAAATGGATTTCGGCACCGAATACATGCCCGCCAGCACGATCAGGAAGACGAACGGCGTCCACTGCCAGACGTCGATGGCGGCGACCGAGAGGAGGGCGATGTTGGGATCGATGAGCCAGCCCGGCGCCGACAGCCCCGTGAGTTCGATGATGTAGCTGATGACGCCGAAATCGGGCTGATACATGAAGCGCCACATGACCGCGGCGACGATGGGTGCAATCAGGATGGGCGTCGTCAGCAGTGTCCGAACCACCGCCATGCCCGGCAGGTCGCGCAGGCGATAGACCCACGCGGCAAGCAGGAAGCCCAGCACGAACTCAGCCGTGAGCGCGAAGGCGGTAAACACGAACATGCGGGTGATCGCGACCTGAAACTTGGTCGAGATGAAGAGGAAATAGAAGTTGTCGGTGCCGACGTAGCGGGGCGGCGTGACCTGGAAGAGGTTCTGGCGATAGAGCGACGTGTCGATCAGGTAGACGATCGGGCCGAGAACCAGAAGAACGAGGATGATGACGACCGGGGCGAGCATGAGCACTGGCGCCCATCGCTCGCCCCGATATACGGCTCCCTGCGCGTTCGCCACGACCCTGCCGTAGACGTCTACCGCTTCCTGTCGTCAGTCAAACGCGTGCTCCGACTCTGGGGTCTAGATATAGCCGGAACGCTGGAACAGGATCTCCACGTCGTCCTTCATTCCCTTGCACGCTTCCTCCGGCCCTGCAGCGCCGGTGACGAGGTCGCCGATATGCTGCGTGATTATCTGGAAGAACTCGGGCCCCTCCGGGAACTGGGACAGATGGTGACCGTTCGCGATACCCAGCGCGATGCTCTTGAACACCTGGTACTCGTGCTGCTCGCCCCAGGAGTCGAGCAGCGACACGTTGGAGGGCTGACCGCCAGCGAGGATGAAGTTCTCGGCGTTCTCGGCGCTGGTCGTGAACTTGGCGAAGTCGAACATCAGCTCGATGTTGTTGGACGCCTTGGGTATGGCGAGTCCGAAGCCGCCCTTCATGCCCGAGCGGCCCTCCACCGGATTGGGACCGCCGACCGGAAAGTCCCGAGACAGCAGGTCGGCATGGTGGTTCGGGTTCTCGGCCGGATTCTGCAGGAGCATGAAGCCCGACCACATGACCTGCTGGTGCGATATGTCGTTCTTGAACGCCTCGGCGTTTTCGAACTCCAGAGCGTTGAGCGACGTCGGGTTCCAGACGTTGGAGAGCTTCTGGAGCATCTCGGCGGCGGCGATCACTTCCGGAGAGTCGAGGAGGATTTCACCCGGCCCCTCCTCCGGGTCGATACGGCCGAAGCGGTCCATCGAGTCGTTCTCGTACCAGCGGCCGCCATAGGCATGCATCATGCCGGTGAAGGTCATGCCGAGGAACCAGTTGGCCCGGCCGGCGCAGGTCATGAAGCCGGATTCGGGCTTGTTCTCGTTCAGGACGAGCGTGTTCTCGAGAATCTGTTCGAACGATGCGGGCTCGGGGAGACCAAGCTGGTCGAAGATGTCCGTGCGCCACCAGGTCATCATGCAGTTCGCATCGTGGACGACGGAATAATGGCCGCCGTCCCAATCCCAGCTGCCGCGATAGGCCTGTGGCACGCCGTTCAGGTAGTGATCTTTCCAATCCGGATCGGCGTCGAACAGATCGTTCAGCGCGACAAGTTTTGGATAGGACTGGCCGATGAGCGCAGCATCGAACAAGTGCGCGTCGAAGTCGCTCGAGTCCTCGATCAGGCTCGTCCCGATGCGCTGATAGTGCTCGGCGTAGCCGGAAACCAGGATTTCGATTTCCACATCCGGGTTCGCCGCCATGTAGGCCTTGGCGCTTGCCGTCAGCGCCTGTTCCCAGCGCGGCCCCGGCATGGTTGTCACCACGAGGCGCTTGGATTGCGCAGTTGCGCCCTTCCAGCCGATGGCGCTCGATGCGGCGCCCAAAGCCACGCCCGTTGCGACACTGCCACCGAGGAATTTTCGACGTGACAGCCCCTGGTCGGGAACGCTGCGTGTGTCAGAAGTGTCCGAAGAACTGGGGCTTATCGACTTGGCATCGGTTTCGTCCGTGCTCCTGGCCATTGTGACCTCCCTGAGTCTCGTTAGAGATTCTTTTCATTCTTTCGCCGAAGTGTGGGCGCCCGCCGCAAAATGAGTCAAGCGTCGGCTAACAGGCTGCTGAAGAACCCAGCATTTGCGGCCGGATTGTTGGGTTTGGTGGGTTTTCTCGGGTCAGTGGTGGAGCGGTTTGAGCTTCGCGGTCCGCCGGCGGCGGCGCTGGGGGTGGGTGCGGCAGCTTGCGGGCATCAGATCGCAGCCTCGGCCATGAGTTTGGGCAGCCGGACCATGAAGCAGAGCCGGCTCGACTGGCCCTGACCCTTGCGACAGAGCCGGGCATCGGCGTCGGTTACAGAACCGTGCGTCGCATTGGAGCGGCGCTCGCCCCGGAAGTCGCGCTCCGCGTTGCGCCCTCCGCTTGCCGGCGCGTCATCGTCCCCGCCTTCCCTGAGGCGGAAGCTCTTCATCGACGCCCAGGCCTCGATCAGCGTGTGTGCTCGTCGGCGCCACGCCTCGCGCCCTCGCCCCGATTCGCGACCCAGTCAGCGAATCACGCCAATTCCAACAACGCCGGAGAGTTTCTCAGCAGCCTGCTAAGGCCGCTCCCGCAGGGGCACGAAGCTGCGCTGGGCGGGGCCGGTGTAGAGCTGGCGAGGCCGGCCGATCTTTTGCTCGGGATCCGCGATCATCTCGTTCCACTGGGCGACCCAGCCGACGGTGCGCGCCAGCGCGAAGATCACCGTGAAGAGGTGCGTCGGGATGCCGAGCGCCTGCAGGATCAGGCCCGAGTAGAAGTCGACGTTGGGGTAGAGCTTGCGGTCCACGAAATACTCGTCCTCCAGCGCGATCCGCTCCAGCTCCATGGCGATCCTGAGCAGCTCGTCGCTGATGCCGAGATCGTCGAGCACCTCGTGGCAGGTCTCCCGCATGACCGTCGCCCGCGGGTCGTAGTTCTTGTAGACCCGGTGGCCGAAGCCCATGAGCCGGAAGGGGTCGTCCTTGTCCTTCGCCCGCGCGACGAAGCCCTGGATGTTGTCCACCGTGCCGATCTCTTCCAGCATCTGGAGCACGGCCTCGTTGGCGCCGCCGTGGGCAGGCCCCCAGAGCGTCGCGATGCCGGCCGCGATGCAGGCGTAGGGATTGGCGCCGGAGGAGCCGGCGAGGCGCACCGTCGATGTCGAGGCGTTCTGCTCATGGTCCGCGTGCAGGATCAGGATGCGGTCCATGGCGCGCGCGTGGATCGGGTTGATCTGATAGTCCTCGCACGGCACCGCGAACATCATGTGCAGGAAGTTTTCCGCGTAGGTGAGGTCGTTGCGCGGATACACGAACGGCTGACCGATGCTGTACTTGTACGCCATCGCCGCGAAGGTCGGCATCTTCGCGATCAGCCGGTGCGAGGCGATCATGCGCTGCTTCGGATCGTCGATATCGGTGGTGTCGTGGTAGAAGGCAGCGAGCGCGCCGACCACGCCGATCATCACCGCCATCGGGTGGGAATCGCGCCGGAACCCCCGGTAGAGGTAGTTGATCTGCTCGTGCACCATCGTGTGCTTGGTGATGGTGTTGACGAAGCGGTCCTTCGCCGCCGCGTTCGGCAGCTCGCCGTGGAGCAGCAGGTAGGAGACCTCGAGAAAGTCGCTGTGCTCGGCCAGCTCGTCGATGGGGTAGCCGCGGTGCAGCAGCACGCCCGCTTCGCCGTCGATATAGGTGATCCTCGACTTGCAGGAGCCGGTGGCGGTGTAGCCGGGGTCGTAGGAGAACTTGCCCGTGCCGGCATAGAGCGCGCGGATGTCGATCACCGGCGGGCCCATCGTCCCTTCGAGCACCGGCAGTTCGACCGTGCCCCCGCTCTCCCGGTCGGTCAGCACGGCGCTGGCCGCGGCGTCGCTCCCGCCGGCGAGACTCGTCTGGCGTGCCTGAGCCACCCGATCTCCCTCCTTGTCGGCCCCGTACCGTCGCCCGGTCAGGGCGCGTGGAATATACGGCCAGCGCCGGAAATACACAATTTGGCGTGGCCGCGGCGCCCGCGGGCGGAGCCCCGCAATCCGGCCGCTCAGGCCGGGTCCGAAAGCTAATGCCGTGCCCGCTCGCGCTCGACGCTGCTCACCGTCGTGACCGCCCGCAGCGCGGCCACGATGTTGCCGAGATGGCGTACGTCCTTGACCTCGACATCGACCAGCATCTCGAAGAAATCCAGCGAGCGGTTGGTGATCTTCAGGTTGCTGATGTTGCCCTTGTTCCTGGCGATCGCCGTCGTGAGCTTGCTGAGGCTCCCGGTCTCGTTGGCGACCACGAGGTTGAGGCGGCCGACGTGGATTCCCTTCTCTTCCGCTCCCGCTTCCCAGGCGAGATCGAGCCAGCGCTCGGGCGTGTCCCCGAAGCTCTCCAGCGTGTCGCAGTCGATGGTGTGGATCGTGACGCCCTTGCCGGTGGTGACGATGCCGACGATGCGCTCGCCCGGCAGCGGATTGCAGCACTCGGCCAGGTGCACGGCCATGCCGGGGATCAGGCCGCGCACGGGGATGCCGGTGTCGCCGGCCTTGGCCCCGCGCCGGCCGCGCGCGACCGAGAGCGCGCGGCGCGCGATGCCCTGGATCATGCGGGCCGGGAAGAGGGCGTCCGCCACCTCGCCGCTGGTGAGGTCGCCGCGCCCGAGCGCAGCCAGCAGGTCTCCGACGGAGCGCTGATTGAGGCGGGAGAGCGCGCCCTCCAGCAGCACTTCCGAATAATCCGCGCCGGCCTCGCGGCAGAGCTTTTCGGCGACGGCGCGACCGAGGGTGATGAACTGCTCGCGCTCCTTCAGCCGGGTGAAGCGGCGGATGCAGGTCCGCGCCTTGCCGGTCACGACGAATCGCTCCCAGGCCGGCTGGGGCTGGGGCACCCGCGAGCGCAGGATCTCCACCTGATCGCCGTTCTCGAGCCGGGTCCAGAGCGGCACCATGCGCCCGTTGACCTTGGCGCCCACTGTCGTGTCGCCCACATCGGTGTGCACCGCATAGGCGAAATCCACCGGCGTCGCACCTTGCGGCAGCGTGATCAGCGCACCGCGCGGCGAGAAGCAGAACACCTCGTCCTGGAACATCTCGAGTTTGGCGTGCTCGAGCAGCTCCTCGGGCCCGGACGCCTTGTCGAGGATTTCCAGCAGCGGGCGCAGCCAGCGCTGCTGCCGGTCGTCGTGCACGTCGCCCGCCTGCTTGAAGACCCAGTGGGCGGCGACGCCGTACTCGGCCTCCTCGTTCATGTCGCGGGTGCGAATCTGGATCTCGATGCGCCGCTGCTCGGGCCCGATCACCGTGGTGTGGAGCGAGCGGTAGCCGTTGGGCTTGGGCGTCGAGATGTAGTCCTTGAAGCGGCCGGGCACCATCGGGTAGGCGCGGTGCACGATGCCGAGCGCGCGGTAGCAGTCCTCCTCGCCTTCGGTCACGACGCGAAAGCCGACGATGTCGGTGAGCTGCTCGAAGGCGAGCTTCTTCCGCTGCATCTTCTCCCAGATGGAATAGGGACGCTTCTCCCGGCCCGAGACGCTGGCCCGCAGGCGCTGGTTGCGGAGCGTCTCCGTCAGGGACTCGGTGACCCGCTCGACCATGCCGCCGGCCTGATCCCGAAGCGCCTCGAGCCGCGTCTTCATGGTCTCGAAGCCGGTGGGGTTGAGCTCTTCGAAGGCGAGATCCTCGAGTTCCGCCTTGAAGGCCTGAAGCCCGATGCGTTCCGCGAGCGGCGCATAGATCTCCATCGTCTCCGCGGCGATCCGCTGCCGCTTCTTCTCGTCGGGCACGTAATGGAGGGTGCGCATGTTGTGCAGGCGGTCGGCGAGCTTGACGAGGAGGACCCGGATGTCCTCCGAGAGCGCCAGCAGGAACTTGCGCAGGTTCTCGGCCTGATGCGCCTGGTCGGACTGCAGCTCCAGCCGGCCCAGCTTGGTCACGCCGTCGACCAGCCGCGCGGTCTCCTCGCCGAACAGCGAGCCGATCTCCTCGACCGTGGCACCCGTGTCCTCCACAGTGTCGTGGAGCAGCGCGGTCGCGATCGACGTGCTGTCGAGCTTCAGCTCGGTCAGGATGCCGGCGACCTCGATGGGATGGGCAAAATAGGGATCGCCGCTGGCACGCGTCTGGGTGCCGTGCGCCTTCATCGAAAAGACGTAGGCGCGGTTGAGCAGAGCTTCGTCCGCCGCGGGCTCGTAGCTCTTGACGCGCTCGACGAGTTCGTATTGCCGGATCACGACCGCTGGCGCACCCGGCCGGCGCCGGCGTCACGCCCCCGCAGGGGTAAGGGCAGCAGTCCCGCTACGCCCGGTTCGCCGCCGGCCGGCGCTACTCCTCCGATTCTTCCTCGGTCTCCGGCGCTTCGGATGGCTCGTCCTCGTCCTCGCCCTCCTGCGCCTCGGCCTCGTCGCCGGGGGGCGTCTGGCCGGTCACGCCGGCCCAGGCGGCCTCGGCCGCCAGCACTGCCATGGCGTCCTCGTCCGGCTCGTCGATCTCGCTGTCCACTTCCCGTCCGTGCTCCAGCTCGTGACGCAGCGTCTCGAGATCGATCGTCTCGTCTGCGATCTCGCGGAGCGCGATGACGGCGTTCTTGTCGTTGTCCTTCTCGACCGTGAGCTCCGCGCCCGAGCGAATATCGCGGGCGCGCTGCGCCGCAAGCAGCACCAGCTCGAAACGGTTCGGCACCAAGCCGACGCAATCCTCGACCGTCACGCGCGCCATGAGGCATTCTCCTGCGATGAGCCTGCCGGACACGGCCCGGCGGCGCGTCAACCTATCCGCGGGCCCCGCCGGATGCAAGCGGTACCGCGGGATTCGCCATGCCCGCTCACGCGGCGAGCAGGCGGAACAGGCGCTCCACGTCTTCCGCGTCGCGGGCGGTGCGGGCGCAGCGGGCGGCAAGCTCCGCGTCCTCGCCCCAGCGCTCGATCTGGTAGTGCTCGTCCACCAGTGAGGCGTGGGCGGCTTCCCCTGCGCCGAGCCGGCTCTCGTGCAGGGCGAGGGCGATCACCAGCGAGCCGAAGCTCCGCGTCGCGAGGCTCAGTCCTGCCAACGTGAAGTCGTCGTGCGCCGCCACGGCCGCGCGCAGGGCTTCGAGCGTGTCGGGCGCCTGGGCGAGGGGGGTGATGGCCGTCGTGACCGCGAGCCGGGCACCGTAGCGCTCCGCCGCCCAGGCCACCAGCGGCTCCCAGGCGGCAATCTGGCGGCGGGCGAGGGCCGGCGGCTCCTCGGTGCGATAGCAGACGAGGTCGGTCTCGGCGTAGGCGGCCACCTCGCCGACGATCTCCGCCCGGCGCTCCGGCACCAGGTCGAGGGCGGCGCACGCGAGGCGCGTCAGCGGCATGGTCTCGCGGTCGATGGTCTCCCCCTGCGCCGCCCATTCCGCGGCGAGCGCGTCCGCCAGCGCCGCGTTCGGCAGCGTCAGCGGCTTGCCGGCCGGGGTACGCACCGGCTTGCCGTCGAGCGCGATGCCGCGTCCGCCGCCGGCTTCCACCGTCGCCGCCGTCTCGTAGAAGCGCTGCCGCTTCATCCCGCTCACGGCGCGGCCTCGAAGAGCGCGAGGTGGTCCTCGGCAGGCTCGGGCTCGAAGCCGAGGAAGCGCCACGCGGCGGCCATGTGCTGCGGCAGCGGCGCGGTGAGAACGAGCGGCGCCTTGCTGACCCGCCGGGGCAACGCCAGCGCGCGGGCGTGGAGGTGAAGGCGGGGCTCGAAACCGGCGGGGAACGCCGCTTCGCCGCCATACTTGCCGTCGCCCACGACCGGGTGGCCGAAGACGGATGCGGTGTGGGCCCGGAGCTGATGGGTGCGGCCGGTGCGCGGCATGAGCGCGAGCCATGAGAGGCGCCGGCCCGCCGCATCGATCAGGGTGTAGTCCGTGATCGCCCGCTGGCCGCCTTCGTCGGTCGCGATCACGCGCTCGCCCGCGCCTGCCTGTCGCTTGGCCAGCGGCACGTCGATCCGCCCCTGTGCGGGTTTCGGCAGGCCGACGACCAGCGCCCAGTAGAGCTTCTTCAGCTCACGCGTTCGGAAGAGCGCCGTGAGGTCCCGCGCCGCGGCCGCATGGCGGGCGAGCAGGAGGACGCCGCTGGTGTCCCGGTCGAGCCGATGGACGAGGCGGGGCGCCTCCGCCGCGTCGAAGCGGAGCGCCTCCAGCATTCCGTCGAGGTGGCGCGCGACGCGGCTGCCGCCCTGCACCGGAAGGCCCGGCGGCTTGTTGAGCGCGATGATCTCGCCGTCGCGGTAGATGACGGCCGCCCGCACCATGTCGGCGTCGGCGTCCGCCAGCGGCGGGGCAGGGCGGCGCGGCGCACGGCCCTCGTCCGGGTCGGGCAGCGGCGGCACGCGCACGCGGTCGCCCGGCTCGAGGCGGGTGCCGGCGCGGGCACGCTTGCCGTTCACGCGGATCTGGCCGGTGCGCAACAGCTTCTCCAGCCGTCCGTGGCCGAGCGCCGGGTAGCGCCGTCTGAACCAGCGGTCGAGCCGCTGGTCGCCGTCCTCCGGCGCGATCTCAAGAGTGGCGACGCCGCTCAACCTCAGAGCACCCCGCGCACGAGCCGCAGCCCGCAATAGAAGCCGCCGACCGAGAGCACGACCGACAGCACGATGTAGAGCAACGCCCGGCCGATATCGCCGCGCTCCAGCATGGCGATGCTGTCGGCGGAGAAGGCGGAGAAGGTGGTGAAGCCGCCCAGCAGCCCCACGAAGAGGAAGCGCTGCACCACCTCGCCGGCATCGAAGGAGACCGCAAGCGCCTGCACCAGCGCGCCGAGGATGAACGAGCCCACGACGTTCACCGCCAGCGTGCCGTAGGGGAAGCCCGCGCCGATGAGCGACGCGAGCCAGCGCTCGGCCGCGCCCACGACGTAGTAGCGCCCGACGGAACCGAGAGCGCCGCCCAGCGCGATGGCGAGCGCGACCTTCACGGCTCCTCCGCCCCGTCGGCGGCGGCATCGCGCAGCTTCTGCCAATAGGCGAGGCGCTTCGTCACGTCGCGCTCGAAGCCCCGTTCCTTCGGCTGGTAGAAGCTGCGGCGCGGCATCCCGTCCGGGAAGTAGTTCTGGGCTGAGAAGCCGTCCTCGGTGTCGTGGTCGTAGACGTAGCCCTTGCCGTAGCCGAGGTCCTTCATCAGCCGCGTCGGCGCGTTGAGGATGTGCTTGGGCGGCATCAGCGAGCCGGTCTCGCGGGCCGACGCCAGGGCGTGGGAGAGGGCACGGTAGCTCGCGTTCGATTTCGCCGCTGTCCCGAGATAGATCACGGTCTGGGCGATGGCGAGCTCGCCCTCGGGCGATCCCAGGCGCTCGTACGCCTCCCAGCCCGCGAGCGCCTGCGGTAGAGCCTGCGGGTCGGCGAGACCGATATCCTCCACCGCGAAGCGAACGAGCCGGCGCGCGATGTAGCGGGGGTCCTCGCCGCCGGCCAGCATGCGGGCGAGCCAGTAGAGCGCGGCGTCGGTGTCCGAGCCGCGCAGTGACTTGTGGAGCGCCGAGATCAGGTTGTAGTGGCCCTCCTGCGACTTGTCGTAGAGCGGCGCGCGGCGCTGCACGGTCTCCATCAGCTCCGGCACGTCGAGCGGCCGGGTGGCGCCCGCCGCGAAGAGTGCCTCCGCCATGTTGATGAGCGCGCGGCCGTCGCCGTCCGCCATGGCGCGCAGCATGGGGCGGGCGTCCGGCTCGAGCGCCAGCGCGCGGCCCTCGGCCTCCTCGGCGCGGGCGAGCAGGGTCTCCAGCGCGCCGTCGTCGAGGCGGTTGAGAACCAGCACCGTGCAGCGCGAGAGCAGGGCGCCGTTCAGCTCGAACGACGGGTTCTCGGTGGTGGCGCCGACGAGGATGACGGTGCCGTCCTCGACCACGGGCAGGAAGGCATCCTGCTGCGCCCGGTTGAAGCGGTGAATCTCGTCCACGAAGAGCAGGGTGCCCGTGCCGCCGACGCGGCGCTCGCGCGCTTCGGCGAACACCTTGCGCAGCTCGGCGACACCGGAGAATACCGCGCTCAGCGGCGCGAACAGCATGTCCGTGTGGTCGGCCAGCAGGCGGGCGATGGTGGTCTTGCCGCAGCCGGGCGGACCCCAGAGGACGGTGGACGCCAGCGCGCCGCTCGCCACCATGCGCCCGAGCGGGCCGTCGACGCGCAGCAGGTGGTCCTGCCCCACCACCTCGTCGAGCGAGCGCGGGCGCAGCCGGTCGGCGAGCGGTCGGGGTGCCGCGTCCTCGAACAGACTCGGCGCGTTCTGACGCGTCATGGCGCCACTCTACGCGCTCCGCAGGCGCCGCGCAGCCGGCCAGCGCGCGGGCGGGCGTTCAGCTCGGCAGCAGGTTGACCGCGCTGACCCGCCAGGCGCTGCCCTTCGCGGGTCCCTCCACGTGGTCGATGCGGGTAATCGAGAGGTTGTCGATGCTGAAGGCGAGCGCGCGCTCCGGATCGAGACCGAGGGCTAAGGCGAGCGCCGCGCGGATCGTGCCGCCGTGGGCCACGGCGACGATGTCGTGGCCCGGGTGCTGCGCCGTGCGCCGCGCGATGGCGCCGCTGGCCCGCTCGATCACGTCGACGAAGCTCTCGCCCTCCGGCGGAGTCACGTGGGCCGGCGCCACCCAGTACTTGTGGGCGAGGTCGCTGCCCCGCTCGGAGGCGACCTCGCTCCAGGTGAGGCCGTGCCAGGCGCCAAAATCCTGCTCGTCGAGGTCCGCCTCGATGGCCCGTTCCGGCACCGCGTGGCCGGCGTCCGCGATGGCATCGGCGGTCTGGTGGGCGCGCAGCAGATTGGACGTGATCCAGACCGCGCCTTCAGGCAGCGCACGCGCCAGCCCCTCGAAGCGCGGCCGCTCGCCGGTGTTGGCGGAGACATCGGTGCGGCCGTAGAGCCGGCCGCCGTGGTCGGTGACGGGCGCGTGGCGCACCCACCACCAGCGGGTGACTGTGGTGGTCATCTGACTGCCGCGAGAGTGAGAAGGAAGAGGACCTCTGAGAACTGTTGAACGCCGCCGAGAACGTCCCCAGTGTGGCCGCCCACCTGCCGCTCCGCAAGCCAGGCGACGGCGGTGGTGCCGAGGCCGGCCGCGATGAAGGCGACGAGACCGCTCCAGGTGAGCAGACCCACGGCGAGCACGGCCGCGAGCGCGAGGCCGGTCCACACGTGGGTGGAGGGTGGCCGGCCTGCGTCGGCGGCAAGGCCGTCGCTCCGTGCCGGCTCCGCCCACAGCATGACCGCCGGCATCGCCGCGCGCGAGGCGGCGGCGGCGGCCGTCATGGCGGCGATCACGAAGCCCGTGCTGCCCAGGTCGGAGATCGCGCCCACCTTCGCCGCCAGCACCACGACCAGCGCGATCACGCCATAGGCGCCGATTCGGCTGTCCCGCATGATGGCGAGCTTGCGCTCGGGCGTGCTTCCGCCGCCGAAGCCGTCCGCCATGTCGGCGAGGCCGTCCTCGTGCAGCGCCCCGGTGATCAGCGCCCCGGCGCCGACGGCGAGCACGGCGGCCACGATGTCCGGCAGGCCGATGCCGGCGGCGATCCCGTAGACGATGCCGCCGACGAGCCCGATCAGCGCGCCGACGATGGGGAAGGCGCGCACGGCGCGGCCAAGAGGCGGAGCATCGCCCTCCGCCCGCGCTGCCTTCAACGGCACCCGCGTGAGGAACAGAAGGGAGGCGCGGAGGTCGCCTCGCCAGAACCGCACCGCGCGGTAAGCCGCCTGCTGGAGGGGAGCCTCGTCGCCGTCGTCGTAACGCATCTGCCCTTGCCCGGTCCGCACCGGCCCGGCATCCTCCCTCAGCCTTATAGGCCAGGGCGGCGGCGCCGCCAAGAAACCCCACAGATCGCAAGTAGCGGGAACGCCCGCGTGGAACGACCATGCTTGACGAATTCCGCCTTGGCTCGTTGAATGAGTTCCGCGCGCGCGTCGCGGCGATGCCGATGCCGGACGAGGCGGCGGCCGAGCGGGCCGGTGAGCACGATGCACGCCTCACCAAGCCGGCGGGCGCCCTCGGCCGGCTGGAAGCGCTCGCCCGCTGGGTCGCCGCGTGGCAAGGGTGCCACCCTCCGCGCGCAGAGCGAATCCAGGTTCTCGTCTTCGCCGGCAATCACGGAATCGCGGCGCGGGGAGTCTCCGCCTATCCCGCATCGGTGACCGCGCAGATGGTGGCCAACTTCGAAGCCGGCGGGGCCGCGATCAACCAGCTCTGCGCCGTGCTGGGGGCGGCGTTGACGGTGGTGCCCCTCGATCTGGAGAACCCGACACGAGACATGACCGAAGCACCGGCGCTGGGCGAGGCGGACTGCGTCGCGGCGCTGGAGGCCGGCATGGCGGCAGTGGACGCCGACGCCGACCTGCTCTGCCTCGGCGAGATGGGAATCGGCAATACGACCGCCGCGGCGGCTCTCGCGGCCGCGCTCTGCGGCGGCGACGGCGCGGCGTGGGTTGGCCCTGGCACCGGAGTCGACCGGGAGGGGCTCGCGCGCAAGGCCGCCGTGGTCGATGCGGCACTCGCACGCCATACGCTTGCCAGAAGCGATCCGCTTGCCGCGCTCGGCAGCGTCGGTGGGCGGGAGCTTGCGGCGATCGCGGGTGCCGTGGTCCAGGCGCGGTACGAGCGGGTGCCCGTGCTGCTCGACGGCTTCGCCTGCACCGCCGCCGCAGCGGTCGTGGCGAAGCTGCGGGAGGGCGGCCTCGCGCATGCGCAGGTCGCGCATCGCTCGGCGGAGCCGGGGCACCAGAGGCTGCTGGAGGCGCTGGCGCTGGAGCCGCTGCTCGATCTCGGTCTGCGGCTCGGCGAGGCCTCGGGCGCCGCCCTTGCAGCCGGGCTCGTGCGCATGGCGGTCGCGGCCCACAACGGCATGGCGACCTTCGACTCTGCCGGGGTCAGCGGTCCCGTCGAATAGGGCTCATTCCCCGATCTGGTGCAGCAGGCCGCGGACGCGGGCACTGCGCAGGAAGGCGAGAAACGTGCCGATGCCTACGGCGATCCAGGCGATGTTGAGCAGGCTCGCCCGCATCATGTGATCGCCGCTGAAGACGCCATCCACCAGGAGCGCGCGCATGCCCTCGAAGACGTGGGCCGACGGGAGGATGGCGGCAATGGGCTCCAGCCAGTCAGGCAGGATCGAGAGCGGGTAGTAGACACAGCTGAAGGGCGCCAGCGCGAAGATCAGGAACCAGGCGAGGCTTTCCGCGCCGAGCCCGTAGCGCAGCACCAAGCCGCAGACGAAGAAGCCCACGGCCCAGCCCATCACGATCAGGTTCACGAAGAAGCCGATCAGCGCGAAGCCCAGATCGAAGATCGAGAACGCGTAGAGCAGGAAGGCGAAGCCCACCGCTCCCGTCATCCCGATGAGCGTGCGGATCAGGCTGATGAGCATGAGCGCGCAGATCAGCTCCCACGGCCTGAGCGGGCTCACGAAGAGATGGCCGAGGTTGCGCGACCACATCTCCTCGATGAACACCAGGGAAAGCCCAATCTGGCCGCGGAACATCACGTCCCAGAGGATGACGCCGGCGAGCAGGACGCCTGCCGCCTGCGCCACCCACGAGCTGTTGGTGACGAGGAACATGGTGACCAGGCCCCAGATTATCATCTGCACCGTGGGCCAGTAGGTGAGTTCCAGAAGGCGCGGCCAGGAGCGCCGCAGCAGGTATGTGTGGCGCAGCACCAGCGCGCCGATGCGCTGCGCGGAGCCTGGCCACGGGAGCGCGCGCCCGCTGCCGTTCCCCATCACTGCGCCGCCTCGCCGAGGCCGGCGGTGCCCCGCACGATTTCGAGGAAGACCTCCTCCAGCGTGCTCCGGCCGTGGCGCTCGATCATCGCTTCGGGCGTGCCGCTCTCGACGATGCGCCCTGCGCACATCACGAACACGTCGTCGCAAAGACGCTCGACCTCGGCCATGTTGTGGGAGGCGAGCATGATCGTGGCGCCGGTCTCGGCCCGATAGCGCTCGATGACGCCACGCACCCAGTCGGCGGTGTCGGGATCGAGCGAGGCGGAGGGCTCGTCCAGCAGCAGCAGCTCGGGGTCGTTGAGCAGCGCCTTGGCGAGTGCCACGCGCGTGCGCTGGCCGGCCGAGAGCTTGCCGGTGGGCCGCTTGAGGAAGTCGCCGAGGTCCAGGGTCTCCGCCATCCGCTCGATCCGCGCCCGCACGCCGTCGAGGCCGTAGAGCCTGGCGTAGACGGTGAGGTTCTCGCGCACGGTGAGCCGGTGGGGCAGGTCGGTGTAAGGCGAGGAGAAGTTCATGCGGGGCAGCAGGGCATAGCGGTCGTCCGCCATGTCGCGGCCGAAGATGCGCACGGAGCCCGCGCTCGGCAGCAGCAGGCCCAGGATCATCGCGAGCGTGGTGGTCTTGCCGGCGCCGTTCGCGCCGAGCAGCGCGGCGGTCGCTCCCCGCGCGACCTCGAAGCTCACCGCATCGACGGCCGTGACAGTACCGAAGCGCTTGGTGAGCGCGTCGACCTCGAGAACGGGGTCGCTCATGGGTGCGTCACCGGTCATGGCGTGGCCGCGTGGCACGGTCGCCCCACGTCGTCATGGCCGGACTCGTTCCGGCCATCCACGTGTTCGTCTGATGCCCGATGGTGCCGGTTGAAGGAGATGCCCGGATCAAGTCCGGGCATGGCGAGAGGGGTGGGCGTGCCGGAGAGGTCACACGCCCAGGCTGGACTCTCGTGACCGTCAGAACGGCGACGGATCGGCGAAGCGGCGCAGGACGTTCTCGGTCATGCGCGAGACGTTGTTGTCGTGGTCGTTGTGCGCGAGGCTCCCGCACCAGGCGATGGAGCTGGTGGAGAACACCGCGCCGCCGTTCGCGGTCTCGTAGAAGACGATGTCGGCCCGCACCAGCGGGTCCTGCGTGCCGTCGCAGTTGGGCCGGTTCACGTCCAGCTCCTCGCAGACCACGAGGTAGAGGTCGGTGTGGTCCTCCGACGTGGCGAGCGTGTAGGTGTTGGGCGGCGTGCCGAGCAGCGGATCGACCCGGTCCAGCTCGAGGCCGGCAGCGCCGCCGCCGATCAGCCCGAAGTCGCCGATCTTCTCGTCCTCGCCGATGCCCTCGAAGATCCAGGCGACCTCCTTTTTGAAGCTGTCCGGCTGGCGCACGTAGTAGGACGAGATATCGAAGCCCTGCGCGCTGAAGCCGGTGCCGACGATGACCTGCGGCGGCCGCCCGTTGCGCCGCCAGAGGCCGCCGTACTCGCCGGTGAAGCTGTGATAGTACTCGCCGGGGCGGGCGATCCAGGTGCGGATGCCGTCCTCGGCGCGGCGCACCTCGATGCAGCCCGGCACCTCGGTGTGGTAGGCGATGCGCCAGTACCAGCCGTTGGCGCCCATGTACATGAGCCGGCCGCCGCGCTGCTGGTAGGCATACATCGCGTCCCACATCGCCTTCGAGTGGTACTCGGGATGCGAGCCGCTCAGCACGACCGTGTAGTCCTGGATCGCGGCCAGACCCTCGTAGTGCAGGTCCTCGTCGGTGACGACGTCGTACTCGAAGCCCTTCGCCTCCAGCCACTCGGTCAGGTGCGTGTCGGCGTTGAACTGCCAGAGCGTGGATTCGGTGCCACCGATCCATTCCAGCGCCTTCGGGCGGAAGTTCAGGATGGGACGGAGCCGCGAGGAGTAGCAGATGCCGCTGCCGTCGATGTGGCTGTCGTAGAGCGAAGTTCCGTACTCGCGGTGCTCGGAGCGCTGCAGGTTCCTGTCGTTCAGCACCGTGAGCCGGCCCGCCAGAATCTGCGCCGCACCCATGTTGGTGGACATGTTGGTGTTGGCGTAGGCCATGTAGCTCGCGGTGGGCAGCAGGAAGCAGATCTTCGCGGTCGGCGCGCCGCGCGGGGCGCGCACGGCGAAGGGGATGTACTCCTCGCCGCCGCCTTCGCCGCGGAGCCGCGCGGCATAGACGCCGCTCTTCAGCCGCTTCGGGCAGGTGAGGGAGAAATCGACCTCCCAGCGCGCGTCGTAGACGTCGTCCTCGTGGAAGTGGATCGCGCCGTACTGCTCCGGCGCGTTCTGCCAGTTCATCTCGCTGCCGTCCCAGCACCAGCCCGTGACAGCGCGCGTCGGCAGGTTGACGAGGCTGCCGTGCAGCCTGTTGGCGGAGAGATCGGTCGCAGTCGTGGTCTTGATGCCTTGCGAGAAGTCCCAGGCGCCGACGATCGAGGTGGAGAGGTCGCCGTCGACGGGCCGCGTCTTGGCAAGCTCCATCTCCGCCGGGCTCAACACGCGGTTGGCGACGCGCGGGCTGTCGATGCGCCCGTTGTAGAAGCCGCCGCAGACGGTCCGGCCCTTGTCCACGCGCTTGAAGTAGCCGCCCATGGTGAGCGGCGCGTCGTGCTTGCCGGGCCCGCTCAGCCCGGACTTCTTCTTGAGCACGCGGCCGTGCTTGACGTTGGGGTACTCGTTGAGCGGCTGCTGCACCAGCGTTACCTGCTTCGACCCGGCGTCGTAGGCTGCCGCGACGAAGTACCACTGGTGCGGGATCAGCGGCCGGTTGGTGGCGGTCACCTCGATGTTGCCGTCGCCGTCGCCGAGGCAGAGCGCGAGCGAGCCGTCCTGCTTGGTGATGATGAGCGCAGCGCCCGCCTTGTCGCGGTCGCGCCAATTGGAGATCAGCGCCTGGGTGCCGCGATCCGGTGTCGTCGGCCAGATGAAGGCCTGGAAGGTGAAGCTCTCCAGGCCGTTGATCGCGGGATGGGCCGGGACTTCCATGAAGGAGCCGTCGTAGCAGACCTGCCGGCGCCCCTTGTAGGTGCCATTCGCGCTGGTGCGGACGACCTTCTCGATGACGCCGGGACCGTCCGGGTTCTGGTCGCCGCAGATGAGGCGGACGATGTCGCACTTGTAGGAGGGCGCTTCGCAACTCACCATGAAGTTGATGGTCTCACCCGGCGTCACGCTGACGCGGTCGGAATAGCCCGCGATTCTGGTCATGTGTGGTCCCCCCAGGGCCTGGCGGTCGATCTCAGGTGGTGCAGAGGGCCGCTCGCGCGGTGGCGATTGCGGCGATTACTCGGGCAGCGCCTTGCCTGTGTGCTGCTTCCAGCGGAGGCGGAAGACGTAGCGCTCGGCGTCCTCGATATTGTCGAAGGTCTTGTCGAGCAGCTTGACCGGCTTGCCGCGCACGCCCGAGAGCTGGGCGAGCTGCCACTCGCGGCCGGGCTTGGTGCAGACAAGGCAGTGCTTGCCCTTCACGTCCGCCCCTCTCAGCGTGTTGAGCACCCGTTGGAGATCGGGGCTGTGGTGCCCGATCGGCTTCTTCATGAACTCGTCGACGACGTAAAGGTCGGCTTCCGTGACTTGGTAGGCCATCGGCTACTCCCTGCGGCGCGCAGCCTGCGCGTCTTTCAAAAGCGGGGGGATTAGAACGCGATGCGCCCGGCGAGACAACTCCCGCGTTGGCGCCGGTCGGCTAGAGCGTATCCGTCTTAGACGGATACGCTCTAGCCATTTATCGCTCACGGCAGCCGGCCTTCGGCCGGCGCCTCCGCGAGGGCGCCGCATT
>JAPPMY010000264.1 GCA_028818855.1 Rhodospirillales bacterium | reverse complement strand
GCGCAGGCCCTTATTCATGCGATCCTCCCGATCGATTCGCGCACCCGACATGCGGTACCACAGCCTATTCTGTTGCCGGTGCCGAGCGCCCCAACACTGCAGGCAACATACCCAAGGTGCTCCGCCTGCGCCAGTCCATACGTCATATGGAGATGACGAATTCGCGTCAAAGCCGCAATTTTTATCCGATGCTGTGGCACAATTGCCACGGGGTTCGACCGTCCGCGGGCGCTCGCCCCTTCGATGCGAGCGCGCACCCCTGGAGGGTAGCGGCGCCACGGACCGAGATCGCGAGCCCAGCAACCGATGAATCCCGTCGACATGAGCCAATTCGTTGAAATTTGTCCCGTCCCTGTTGCCAGCCTAGGCTAGACGCCCGACGGAAGCGGTACAAAGGGGAGGGCAGGACATGACTCGCATTTGCTTCCATTCGCGCTCGATTCTGGCAGCGGCGGCGGCCGCCTGTCTGGCGTTGGGAGGGGCCGCGAGCGCCCAGGCGCAGGACGGCGGCTGGTACTTGGGGCTGAACATGCCCCTCATGTTCATCGACGACACGGACTCGACAACCAGAGGGAGCTTCAGTCATGGCCAGGGGATGGTCGAGTACGAGGCGACCGTCACGACAGAACATGACACGGGCTTCAAGTTCGGAGGCATGATCGGCCGCCACTTGGGATCCGGGCTCCGCGTGGAGGGCGAGGTCTTCATGGCCAGGGCGGAAGTGAGCAAGCTCACTCACGGCAGCATCACGGTGCCGGCGCTCTCTTTCACCCTTCCGGAGGAACTGCCAATCCCCGTGTCGGGTACCGCCGAGCAGCTCGGCGCCATGGTGAACCTCTGGTACGATTTCGATGCCGGCGACACTTGGACCCCCTACATCGGCGGCGGCCTCGGCTTCGTCCGGGTCGACCAGGGCGGCCTTCGCTATGACACGGGCGCGGTGGCGGAGGCGGTCGCGAACGCCCTGATCCAGGCTCAGGTACCGCCGGGAACACCGCCAGCAATGCGGCCGGGCCCTGTCGAGTTGCCCGAGGGCACCGTACCTTCGCCCTCCGCCACCGATACCGCCTTCGCCTATCAAATTGGCGGAGGAATCGGCTATGCGCTGTCGGACAGCACGACGCTCCAGATCGGATACCGCCTGCAGATGGTCAACGGACTGTCGTACAGCGGCTCCAATGACATGGCGACGGTGAGCTCGAACACCGACCTCCGCATCCACTTCCTCGAGATCGGCATCCGGTATCGGTTCTGAAGGAACGCCGCCGGGCCATAAGGAACGGCTGCGCTCACGCGCCTGCGCGGCGAAGCCCCGTTTGGGCGATGACCTCGGCGATGGCCTGCTCGCCGCGAGGCGCCATCAGGTGCGCGCCGGCAACGCCTTCGATGCCGCGCAGCTCCTCGATCAGCTCGACGCAGATGCGGATGCCCTCGGCTTGCGGATCCCTGGCGCCGTCGAGACGGCCGATGACGGCGTCCGGGATGTGCACGCCGAACAGGTTCTCGTTCATCCAGCGGGCCGAGCGGGCCGACCTGATGGGCCCGATGCCGACGATGATGGAAGCGCGCTCGGGGATGCCGAAGTCCGCGAGCCAGGCGAGGTAGCGCCTGAGCATCGCCATGTCGAAGCAGAACTGGGTCTGGAAGAAGTCCGAGCCCGCCTCGATCTTGGCCTGGAGGCTCGTGGGCATGTCGCCGGCTTTCGGCTCGCGGGGCGCATCGGCGCCGCCGATGAGCAGCCGCGGGGCCGAGACGAGCTTCCGCCCGCCAGGGAGCACCGCCTCGTCTCGCATGGTGCGGACCAGCGCCATGAACTCGTTGGACTTGAGGTCGAACACCGGCTTCGTCTCGGGCTGGTCGCCGGCCTCGACCGAATCGCCGGTGAGGCAGAGCAGGCTGTGCACGCCGAGCGCTGCCGCCCCCAGCACGTCGGCCTGCAGCGCGAGGCGGTTGCGGTCGCGCATGGTATACTGCAGCACCGGCTCGATGCCTTCCCGGGCCAGGATCGCGGCGGTCGCGAGCGGCGAGAGATGGGCGCGCGCGCCCGCGCCGTCGAGCACGTTGACGGCGTCGGCGAGCCCCTTGAGGCACCCGGCGCGGGCCAGAACGTCGGCCGGATCCACCGAATCGGGCGGTCCCATCTCCGCCGTGATGGCGAACTCGCCCGCGCGCAGAACGCGCTCCAGTCGGCCCGCGCTCTTCATCTCGTCCGCCATGCCCCCTCTCCGCCGCTTCTCCCGGCCCCCCTCCGGCGGCCGGGCGGGACCATAGAAGGCGCACGCCGGACAATCCAGCGCGCAGTCACGTCAGCTCAGAGAAGGCGCTGGCGTGCCTTGAGCGCCGTGCCGAGGGTGCCGTCGTCGAGATAGTCGAGTTCGCCGCCGACCGGCAGCCCGTGGGCGAGGCGGGAGATGGTGACGGCGCAGTCCGCGAGCCGGTCGGTCAGATAGTGCGCGGTCGTCTGTCCCTCCACCGTGACGCTGGTGGCGAGGATGATCTCGCTGACCTCGGGCGCGCGGGCGCGGGCGGTCAGGCCCGCGATGGCGAGATCCTCCGGCCCGATCCCGTCGAGCGCCGAGAGCAGGCCGCCAAGCACGTGGTAGCGGCCGCGAAACAGCAGCGTGCGCTCCAGCGCCCAGAGGTCCGCGACCTGCTCGACGACGCATATGGCCGAGCGGTCGCGCTCGGGATCGGCGCAGATGGCGCAGGGGTCCCGGGCGTCGAGATTGCCGCAGACGCCACACGGGCGGACGCTCTCGGCCGCCGTCCGCAGCGCAGTCAGCAGCGGCTCCAGGTGCGATTCGCGACGCTCCAGCAGATGGAGCGCAGCGCGCCGGGCAGACCGCGGCCCGAGACCGGGGAGCTTGCCGAGATGCCCGACCAGCCGCTCGATCGCAGGGCTCGTCATCGCCGATCGCCCGCTAGAGAAGGGCTGCGGCGCGCCCTCACATGCCGAGATCGAGGCCCGGCGGCAGCTTGAGTCCGCCGGTGACTTCGGCCATCCGTTCCTGGACGAGCTGCTCGACCTTGGCCTTGCCGTCGTTGAAGGCGGCGACGATCAGGTCCTCCAGCACCTCCACCTCGTCGCCCTTCACCAGCGCCGGGTCGATGGAGAGGCGGCGCATTTCGCCCTTGCCCGTGAGCGTCACCTGCACCAGGCCGCCACCGGCGGTCCCGTCCACCTCGAGCGCGCCGAGGCTTTCCTGCAGCTCGGCCATCCTGGTCTGCATTTCCTGCGCCTGCTTCAGCATCTTGCCGATGTTCTTCATGGGGAGGCATCTCCGTCGTTTCCGCTGTCAGGCGCCGTCCGGTGGACCTTGCGCACGCGCGCGCCGGGGAAGGCGTCGAGGACCCGCCGCACCATCGGGTGGTCCATCGCCGCCCTGCCGGCCGCTTCCTGCGCGGCTCTCTCCTGCTCGGCGAGGGTCGGCTCGCCGCCGCTCTCGGTCAGCGCGATCATCCAGCGCTCGCCGGTCCATTCCTGAAGCCTGTCCCGCAGCAGGTCGAGCATCCTGCCGTCGGGCGAGCGCCCGCAGTTGATCTCGACCGTGCCGGCGGCGATGCGCACCGGGCGCACCTCGGTCCTGAGCCATGCGCCGAGGATCGGCTCGCGCTGCTCCTCGGCGAGCGCGGCAATCGCTGCGAGCGAATCCAGCCGCGGCTGCGGCGCTGAGACGGGCGTCGGTTCGGGCGCAGGCGCAGGCGCGGCCGCCGGTGCCGCTGCGGGTGCCGGCTCTGCCGCCGCGCCGGCGGTCGCGGCGCCGCGCGGTGCGGGCTCAGGCGCAGACGGCACCGGCGCATCCTTGGGCCGTGCACCCGAGTCGCCGGTGCCGATGGCGCGGAGCGCATCGGCCGGGCTCGGCAGGTCGGCGGCGTAGGCGATGCGCACCAGGGTCATCTCGGCAGCGAGTGCCGGCCGCGCCGCACGGTTGGCCTCCTCCAGCCCCTTCAGCAGCATCTGCCAGGTCTGGGCGAGCGACGGCACCGCCAGCGCCTCGGCCATGGCGCGGCCCCGCGTGCGCTCCGCCTCGGGCACCGCCGGATCGTCTCCCGCAGCGGGCACGTGCTTCAGCCGCGTCAGCCAGTGGCAGAGCTCGAGCAGGTCCTGCAGCAGGGCCTGCGGTTCCGCGCCCGCGTCGTGCAGCTCCCCGAAGCAGTCCAGCGCGTCCTTGATCGCGCCCTTCATCAGCATGTCGAAGAGGTCGAACAGCCGGGTTCGGTCCGCGAGGCCGAGCATGGCCCGCACCGCCTCTTCGGTGACCTGCGTGCCCTCGTGGGCCATCGCCTGGTCGAGCACGGAGAGCCCGTCCCGCACCGAGCCGTCGGCGGCGCGGGCGATGAGCGCGAGCGCCGCAGGCTCCACCTCGGCCCCCTCCTTGGCGGCGATGGCCGAGAAGTGCTCGATCAGCACTTCCATGTCGACCCGGCGCAGGTCGAAGCGCTGGCAGCGCGAGAGCACCGTCACCGGCAGGCGGCGCACCTCGGTGGTCGCGAACACGAACTTGACGTGGGGCGGCGGCTCCTCGAGCGTCTTGAGGAGCGCGTTGAAGGCCTGCTTCGAGAGCATGTGCACTTCGTCGATGATGTAGATCTTGTAGCGGGCGGAGACCGGGCGGTAACGCACGCTCTCAATCAGCTCGCGCACATCGTCGACGCCGGTGCGCGAGGCCGCGTCCATCTCGATCACGTCGACGTGGCGGTCTTCGGCGATCGAGACGCAGTGGTCGCACACGCCGCAGGGCTCGGGCGTCGGCCCGCCGGTGCCGTCCTCGCCGATGCAGTTGAGCGCGCGGGCGATGATTCGCGCGGTCGACGTCTTGCCCACGCCGCGCACGCCCGTCAGCAGCCAGGCGTGGGCCAGGCGGTCCATCGCGATCGCATTGCTGAGCGTGCGCACGAGGGAGTCCTGGCCGATCAGGCCGTTGAAGCTCGTGGGCCGATACTTGCGCGCGAGCACGCGATAGGCGGCGGCGTCCTCGCTCATCGGTGCATCGGCGTCCTTCGGCCCGCAGTGCGCGGCGGGCGGCGCGTCCGGTTGGCGGCGGGAGACCGGCGGGCGACCCGACTTGAAACTCGTTACGGCTGCTTCCTTCCGGACCTGACCGGGTTAGCGAGAAAGCCGTCCGCCGCCGATCTCCCGCCGCCACTATAGCAGGAGCCGCGCACGCCGGCATCAGCGCCCGGCGTCTTGCTTGAGTGCCTCAGTCGCCGGGCCAGCCCCGTCCTGCTTCCGCCAGAACACCGGCGTCCATGTCGGCCAAGGACTTGGGGGCGTCGTCGCAGGCGAGGCTTCCGAATACGTCCTCGGGTCGGGTCTGGACAAAGGCCGGCAAGGGCTTCAGCAACACGCCCTCAGGCGTATTCTCCACGACCAGCCGCATTCCCGCCTCCCAGTGCAATGCCTGGCGGATCGCCTTGGGCAGGGTGACCTGACCCTTCGTCGACAGGCTGGTAGTGGGCCGTTCCGGCGTCGACATCGCCAGCGCTCCCGGTCGATCTGGGCAAACTAAAGGGAGTTGCTCACCAAACTTGACATATCGGATTAGCGAAAAGAGTTTGCAGTCTCGCTCATGAGAACACTCTGGCTTTCTCGACCCGATTGCCGTACTCGCGCATGCGAAGGAAGTGTTGCGCTATGAATTGACGATAGTCGTCATCCGGCGACGTGCAGATTTCCGAGCCGGCCTGCGAGGGCGACACAATCGCTAGCTTGAGAGACAGGGCGCCTTCATTCCACAAGCGGTCGAACGTCGCTGGGTCCGACATCGCCAGTCTCCGTGTTCTCCCTTTCCACATGCTTCGCCGGACGCCTAGCAACAACTCACCCGCATGGACCCGCTGGACGATTGTCCGGTGAAAGTTGTCGAGGCTTCCCATCACGCCAATCCCTCCGTTCGAGGCATGGCAGAATACCAAAGTGACCGCATTGCCGAACCTCCCACCAAAACAGCAAAAAGGTAGTGGCTGCAGCGCCCCGAACCAAGGGCAGATTGCGGGGTCGTACAGATCTGCGCGCTAAGCCGCACGCTGGGCAAGATCGGCGAAATAGGCGAGGACGGCGTCCGTGTCCGTCACGTCGGCCGAGCAGCGGTTCATGTCGAACAGGTTGATCGCGTGGCTGATCGGCAGGCGGTCAAACACCGCGTCCGACGGTACGATGGTGCGATAGTTGTAGGAGAAGGCATCGAAGACGGTGGCGCGGACGCAGTTGCAGGTGGCGCCGCCGGTAACGATCAGCGTATCGATGGCGCGGTCGATCAGGTAGGGCAGGAGGGGCGTGCCGTGGAAGGAGCTGGGTTTCTTCTTGGTGAAGACGAGGTCGCCCGGCTCCGGCGCGACCGCCGGCACGATCTCGCTGCCGTGGGTGCCCTCGAAGTAGACGTTCTCGCCGGCCTCGGCGCCGATCTTGGAGTCGAAGAGGCCGGCGTCGCCCACGGTGCGGTCGATGGCGAAGCGGGTATAGATTACCGGTGCTCGGGCGGCGCGGGCGGCGCCGACGATGCGCCCGGTCTGCTCCACGGCGGCCCAGCCGGTGGCGCAGCTGTAGGGGTAGGCGCCGAGGTCGTGATTGCCCTTCTCCCCCACCATGTAGTTCTGCACGTCGATGAGGATGACGGCCGGGCGCACGCCGAAGCCGACGCGCCTGGCCCAGCGGCCGCGCTCGATGGTGGTCCTGTCGTCCTCGCTCAGGTATCGCTGCCAGTCCGGCATTTCGGGCATGGTGGGCCTCCGACCGTGCGTTCCGCTGGCCCCATCATAGCCGGGAATCGACTGCATCGGAGCGGCGAGTGAGCGGCGTCGTCCGGGGAGCGCAAGGCTGGCGGCTCTCGGTGACGCTCGGCCGGGCCGCCTTCGAGGCGCTGGAGGACGCGTTCGGCGAGCTGGCCGACGCCGTGGTGGCCGAGACGGTCGCGGCGGCGCATCCGGCCCGCGACGACCCATCGGACGCCGTGCGCGCGACCCTGTTCGGTGCCGGCCCGGCGGCCGACGATCCGAGGCCCGCGCGGCTGCTGGCGCTCCTGCATGACGCGGGCGCTGCGGCCGACGGCGCGAGCGTCGAGCCGGTGGACGCCGCCGACTGGGCGGCACGATCGCTGGCAGCCCTTCCGCCCGTCTCGGTCGGCCGCTTCACCATCGCAGAAGCGAACGAGGACCCGCCCCGCGGGCGCTTGGTCGTCTCGGTCGCCGCCGGGCCCGCCTTCGGCTCCGGCCGCCACGAGACGACGCAGGGCTGCCTGCTCGCGCTCGACCGGCTGGCCCGCCACAGGCGTGTGCGCCGCGCGCTCGACATCGGCACGGGCTCCGGCATTCTGGCGGTGGCGGCGGCACGCCTCTGGCCCGCGCGGGTGCTTGCCCTCGACAACGACTCGATGGCGGTGGCTGCCGCGCGGGAGACGGTGCGGCGGAACGCGCTCTCCCGCCGGGTGACGGTGATGCAGGGCGAGGGCTTCCGCACGCGGCCGGGGACGCGGCTCGGCCGGGCCGATCTGATCTGCGCCAACATCAGGGCCAGGCCCATCGCGGCGCTGGCGCCGGCCTTCGCGCGGCATCTGCAGCCGGGTGGCGTGGCGGTCCTCTCCGGCCTGCTCGCCGTCGAGGAGCCGCTGGTGCTTGCGGCTTTTCGCGCCGTCCGGCTCAGGCTCCGGCGGCGCTTGCGGCTCGGCGACTGGGCCACGCTGATATTGACGCCGTGAGCGGCGCACTGGCAGAAACGCCGCCATGACGAGAGAGACCGCGACTGGCGACCGGAGCGACGCGCTCGCGCAAGCACTGGCCGATGCCGGGATCGACAAGCCCATCGGCGAGATCGAGGCGCTGGTTCGGGGCGTGGCTGCGGCGGCGGTGCTGGATCGGCACTGGGTGCGCCTGGTCCACCCCGACGCCGAGGCCACGGACGCGCTGGCCGCGCGGCTGGAGGCGCTGCGGCAGGCTCATGCCGAGGCGCCCAACGGCATCGACACCCCGCAGCAGGGGGCGAGGCTCGCCGCGCTCCGGGGCGAGCTTGCGCGGCGCGGGCTCGACGGCTTCGTCGTGCCGCTCAGCGACGAGCACCAGGGCGAGTACGTGGCACGGCGCTCGCAGCGCCTGGCCTGGCTCACCGGCTTCACGGGCTCCGCCGGCATGGCGATCGTGCTGGCCGAGCGGGCGGCGCTCTTCGTCGACGGGCGCTACACCCTGCAGGCGGCGGCGCAGGTGGACGGCAGCCTCTACGAGCACCGTCACGTCAGCGAGGAGCCTGCGGACGCGTGGCTCAGGGAGCATCTCGCAACCGGGGCGACGCTCGGCTACGACCCCGCGCTGCACGGCGCCCAGGGCCGCGACCGGCTGGCAGCGCCCTGCGAGACCGTCGGCGCACGCCTTGTCCCCTGCGCGGAGAACCCCGTCGACGCGCTGTGGGAGGATCAGCCGCCGCCGCCGCTCGGCCCCATCGCGCCCCACCCGGTGCGCTTCGCCGGCAGAGATGCGGGCGAGAAGCGGCAGGCGATCGCGGCCCGCCTCGCGGAGAAGGGCGCCGAGGCCGCTGTGCTGAGCGCGCCCGACTCGATCGCCTGGCTGCTCAACGTGCGCGGCGCCGACGTCGCCAACAGCCCCCTCCCCCACTCCTTCGCCATCGTTCACGGCGAGGGCGCGGTGGACTGGTTCGTGGACCGCCGCAAGCTCCTGCCCGAGGTCCCGGCGCATCTCGGCAACAGCGTGCGGGTGCTGGCCCCGGACGCGCTGGCCGGCGCGCTGGACGGGCTGGCCGAAGCGGGCAAGGCCGTGATGGTCGACGGTGCGGCGACGCCGGTCTGGATGGTGGACCGCCTGGCCGAGGGCGGCGCCCGCGTGATTCGCGGTGACGACCCCTGCGCGCTGCCCAAGGCCTGCAAGAACGAGGCCGAGCTTGCAGGCATCCGCGCCGCCCACCGCCGGGACGGCGCAGCGCTCACGCGCTTTCTCGCCTGGCTCGCGGCGGCCCCGCCCAACTCGGTGACCGAGCTGGAGGCCGTCGACCGCCTGGCAGCGATGCGCGCAGGCGGCGAGCACTTTCGCGGACCGAGCTTCGACACCATCTCGGGCGCGGGCCCCAACGGCGCCATCGTCCACTACCGGGTCACGGCGGAGACGAACCGCACGCTCGAGCCGGGCACGCTCTACCTGGTCGATTCCGGCGGGCAGTACCTGGACGGAACGACGGACGTGACGCGCACGGTCGCCATCGGCACGCCGGAGCCGGAGCATCGCGACCGCTTCACCCGCGTGCTGCGCGGCCACATCGCGCTGGCGACGGCGCGCTTCCCGCGCGGCACGACAGGCGCGCAGCTCGACACGCTCGCGCGGCAGTTTCTCTGGCAGGCGGGCCTCGACTACGACCACGGCACCGGGCACGGCGTCGGCCACTACCTCAACGTGCACGAAGGTCCGCAGCGCATCTCGCGGCCCGGCTCGGGGGCTGCGCTCCGGCCCGGCATGGTCGTCTCCAACGAGCCCGGCTACTACAAGACCGGCGCCTACGGCATCCGCATCGAGAACCTGGTGGCGGTTACCGAGGCGGGCGGCAGCGACAGCGGCTTCCTCGGCTTCGAGACGCTGACGCTCGCCCCCATCGACCGGGCGCTCATCGAACCCGCCATGCTGACGGCGGACGAGCGCGCCTGGCTCGACGCCTATCACGCGCGCGTGGCGGAGACCCTCGCACCCCTGCTTGAGGACGACGCGGCCACGGTGCACTGGCTGGAGGCCGCGACGGCCCCTCTCTAGGGCGCAGGCCCGGTCATCTTCGTGGGATCGACCCAGCGCGCGAAGTCGGTCTCGCTGATCACGCCGAGATCGAGCGCCGCCTGCTTGAGCGTGGTGCCCTCCGCGTGGGCCTTCTTCGCCACCTTGGCGGCGTTGTCATAGCCGATGTGGGGATTGAGCGCGGTCACCAGCATCAGCGATTCGTGCAGGAGCTGGTCGATGCGCGCGCGGTTGGGCTCGATGCCGGCCACGCAGTTGTCGGTGAAGCTGCGGGTGCCGTCGCCGATCAGCCGGATCGACTGGAGCAGGTTGTAGATCATCACCGGCTTGAACACGTTGAGCTCGAAGTGCCCGCTGGCGCCCCCCACCGAAATCGCGACGTGGTTGCCCATGACCTGAGCTGCCACCATGGTGAGCGCCTCCGCCTGGGTCGGGTTGACCTTGCCGGGCATGATCGAGGAGCCCGGCTCGTTGGCCGGCAGCTCCAGCTCGCCCAGGCCGCAGCGCGGGCCCGAGCCCAGCAGCCGGATATCGTTCGCGATCTTCATCAGGCTCGCGGCCACGGTGTTGAGCGCGCCCGACATCTCGACCACCGCGTCGTTGGCGGCGATGGCCTCGAACTTGTTCTCGGCAGTGCTGAACGGGAGCCCGGTGAGCGCCGCGACCTCGGCCGCGAAGCGGGCATCGAAGCCCGCCCTGGTGTTGAGCCCGGTGCCGACGGCGGTGCCGCCCTGGGCGAGCGCGCAGAGCCTGGGCAGCGCGGCACGCACGCGCTCGATCCCGTACTCAACTTGAGTCGCGTAGCCGGAGAACTCCTGGCCCAAGGTGAGCGGCGTCGCGTCCTGCAGGTGGGTGCGGCCGATCTTCACGATGTCGGCGAAGGCCTCCGACTTCGCCGCGAGCGCGCGGTGCATGTGTTCGAGCGCGGGCAGAAGCAGGTGGTGGCACTGCTCCACGGCGGCGATGTGCATGGCGGTCGGGAAGGTATCGTTGGACGACTGGCTCCGGTTGACGTGGTCGTTGGGATGCACCGGAGACTTCCGGCCCATCGGCTGGCCGAGGATCTGGCAGGCGCGGTTGGCGATGACCTCGTTGGCGTTCATGTTGCTCTGGGTGCCCGAGCCGGTCTGCCAGACGACGAGAGGGAAGTGATCGTCGAGCTTTCCTTCGATGACCTCGCCTGCGGCCTGCTCGATCGCCGTCCCGAGTTCGGCATCGAGCAGCCCGGCCTCGACGTTCACCCGGGCCGCCGCCTGCTTGATGATGCCGAGCGCGCGGATGAGCGGAGGCGGCATGCGCTCGCCGCCGATCCTGAAGTTCTGGAGGCTGCGCTGGGTCTGAGCGCCCCAACAGGCGCTCGCGGGCACGTCGATCGCGCCGATCGAGTCCGTCTCGCGCCGTGTCTCCGCCGATGTGTCGGTCATGGCCGTGCCCTCTCCGGTTGCGGGGTTCCTTTAGCACATCCCTCGGTCGCCGGGACGAGGCGGAGCGTTTGGCGCGCCGGTTCCTGCGGCCTATCCTCGCGCCTTCGTCCAAGGATGCCCGAGGGTGTGCCATGACGAGCGACACGCCGCAGGCGGTGATGGTCACCGGCGCAGGGCGCAGCATCGGCCGCGCCGTGGCCGAGCGCTTCCACGCCGCCGGCGCCCGCGTCCACATCTGCTGCCTGACGAGCGAGAGCCTGGAGGACGTGCTGGGCGCCAATCCCGGCATGTCCGGCAGCATTGCCGACGTGGGCTCGGCGGACGCGGTCGCGCGCTGGTTCGACGAAGGACTCGAGGCGCTCGGCACCATCGACGTGCTGGTGAACAACGCCGGCATCAGCGGCCCGCGCGCGCCGGTGGAGGAGATCGAGGACGAGGACTGGTACCGGGTGATCGACGTCAACCTCAACGGCATGTTCCACTGCATCAAGCGCGCGGTGCCGGTGATGAAGGCGAAGGCCGGCGGCGCGATCATCAACGTCTCGACCGCATCCACCCGGGTGGGGATGCCGCTCAGGACCTCATACGTCACCACCAAGTGCGCCGTGGACGGCATGACGCGGAACCTGGCGCGGGAGCTGGGCCCCTTCGGCATCCGCTGCAACGCCATCCTGCCCGGGATCATCGACAACCCGCGCGGCCGCCGCCTGATCACGAACCTCGCGGCCGAGCGGGGACAGACGGTGGAGGAGGCGCACGAGCGCTACGTGAGCTTCATCTCCACGCGCTCGCTTATTTCCTGCGAGGAGGTCGCCGACGCCGCGTTCTTCCTTGCGCAGGACGAGGCGCGCAACATCACGGGACAGTTGATCGGGGTCTGCGGCAACCTGGAATGGGAGGAATAGCTACTTCTTGCGGAACTGCTCCAGCGCCACGACTTTCTCGCCGCCCGCCTCCGGCGCGGCATCCTCTTCAGCCGCCTCCGGCGCGGCCTCGGGCGCGTCCTGCTTCGCCCGCGCCTTGGCACCGTCGGCCTTTGGCGACGCCGCCTCCTGCTCCGCCTGTCCCGCAGCGCCGAACTGCAGGCCGAACTTGACCGAAGGGTCGGCATAGCCGGTGAGCGCGGCGAACGGCACGGTGAGCCGGTGGCCGACCTTGCTGAAGCTCAGCGTCACGGCGAAGTGGTCGTCGTCGACCTCCAGGTCCCAGAACTGGTGCTGAAGCACGATCGTCAGCTCGTCCGGGTAGCGCGCGCGGAGCGAATCCGGCACGTCGACGCCCGGCGCGTCGGTCCTGAAGGTGATGTAGGCGTGATGGGTGCCGGGCCAGCCCTCTTCGGCCACGCGGCGAAGCGCCTCGCGGATCACCGAGCGCAGGCCGCTTTCGACCAGCCGGTCGTAGCCGATCAGATCCTTGCTCATTCCCGCGTCCGTGTCCGCGCGCCCGGCGATGCCATGCAATCCATCCCGCGCTCAGCTTAGCGCGGATGTCGCGCCAGGGTCACGGCCCGCGTCGGGCGAAACCCCCGTGACCGGGGCGGGCGACGGCGGGTGTCCGAGTTATTCCCCCAGAATCAATGCCCTGAGAGAAATTGGCTTCGTTTTGCAATTTTGTTCCTGAGACTGCCGGGCCGGTTCGCGCCAAACCTCGGCATCTGCGGCGAGCGGGGGGCTTCTGTTGCCCGGCGCCCCCCAAGCCGCGCTTACCTAGCGATGCTAAGCAGCGAGTGCGACTTCGTTGTCGTTCGCACCTCTGAGTTGGCCCGATAACGGCGGTACCATGCCGGGCGAAAACCACACCTTTACCACGCACGTCGATCCTGGTTCGCCCCCGCAACCAAGGCCCGCCGGCCGAGGGAGTGGTGGAGGCGCCGGGTACTGCCCCCGGGTCCGCAACGCTTATTCCGAGCAGCGTTTATCGCCATAGTCGGCGGCTTCCCGCCGACCCCTGCAATATAGGTGCTCGGGGGCCGTTTGGGAAGTCGTAGCGGCACCTCTGCACGCGGCCGCGGGAGCGGGTATGATCGCAACCCGGACCAGCGCTTCACCTCACCGGAGTCGCCCCTCGCCATGCCGATCGACGACCACAAGCGGGCGGAGATCGAGGCCCAGCGCGCAGCCCTGCGCGAGACCCGGCGCGTGACGGTGCCCGCCATGGAGGCGATCCTCTACGAGCGCTTCGACGTGCTCGATCACGGCTTTGTCCGCGTCATCGACTACATGGGGGACGACGCCGCGATCGTGCAGGCGGCGCGGGTCTCCTACGGCGCAGGCACGCGCAGGGTGCGGGAGGACCGGGCGCTGATCCGCTATCTCCTGCGCCATCGCCACACCACGCCCTTCGAGATGTGCGAGCTGAAGCTGCACATCAAGACGCCGATCTTCGTGGCGCGCCAGTGGCTGCGCCACCGTACCGCCAGCGTCAACGAGTATTCCGCGCGCTATTCCCGGCTCGACCGCGAGTTCTACGTGCCGGACCCGGCCCACCTGCAATCGGTCCGGGAAGAGCAGATCGACCGTCAGCGGGCCAGCAGCAGCGGCATGGACGACCTGTTCGGCTGGCGGCAAGCGGCCGAGCAGCGCGAGGAGCTGGCCGCGCAGTCCGGCACCAACAAGCAGGGCCGCGACGACGACCTGGCGGAAGACGAGGCCCGGCAGGCGCTCTCGCGCCTCGACTGGATTTCGACCCGCGCCTACGGCGTCTACGAGAACCTGCTCAACGAGGACGAGAGCGGTGAGAAGAAGGACCCCGACCGCGCCGGGCTCGCCCGTGAGCTTGCGCGCGCGGCGCTGCCGGTCAACTACTACACCCAGTTCTACTGGAAGATCGACCTGCACAACCTGCTGCACTTCCTCTCGCTCCGCGCCGATGCCCACGCCCAGTACGAGATCCGCGCCTATGCCGACGTGATCCTCGACAGGATCGTCGCCCAGTGGGTGCCGGCGACCCATCAGGCCTTCCGCGACTATGCGATGGACGCCGCATCGCTCTCGACAGGCGCGCTCGACGTGGTCAGGCGTATGCTGGCGGGCGAGGCGGTGGACCAGGCGAAGAGCGGCCTCTCCAAGCGCGAGTGGCGCGAGCTGATGGCGGTGCTGGGCCGCGAGCCCTGACCGCAACGCTCACCGCGCTCGGGGTCCGGTTCCGCATCCCACCTCGGCCGACGGTTGATTTTATGTGAGATAAGCCGGGATAAAGCGAGATAAAGCGAGATAAGCCGAGATAAAGTGGGATTTAAGTGGGATAAAGTGAGACAGAAAGTGGGATAAAGTGGGATTCCGGGCTGGGCCGTCCCACAAACCTTGGGCGGCGATCCTGCGCGCGGAGAACGCGCGCCATCGCTGAACCTCAATGCCATGTCCGGGTCGTGTTCGCGTCGCATCTGGCGATCCTGGCGCGCGCGCCGGCTCCCGTGCACCGCACCATGGTCCGGGTCACGCATGCCCGGCGAGCGATCAGCTACAGAGCGGCCACACCTCCCACCAGGAATCGCAGCGGAAGTCCGATTCGCAGCGCTGGAGCTGGGCTTCGTAGCGCCGCGCGGTCTCGGCCACGCGGCCCGCGATCTGCTGCAGCCTGGGCTTGCCCTTCCAGCCGCCGCTACGGTAGCCGCCGCGCCCCTCGTGATAGGCGAGATAGAGGTTGCGCGCGTCGGTCTTGGCGATGCCGAGCTGGCGCGACGTCCCGTGGTTGTACCAGCCGATGAAGTCGAGCGCGTCCTCCATGTCCGAGCGGCTGCGGAAGAACGAGCCGCGCTCGTCGGTGTAGTCGGACCAGGCCGCGTCCTGCGCCTGGGCGTAGCCCTTGGCGGACGACACGCGGCCCCAGGGGATGATCCAGAGGACGTACTTGCGGGGCGGCCGCGCGTCGCTGCGGAAGCTCGATTCCTGGTGCACGAAGGCCATGAGGATGGACGCCGGCACGCCCCATTCGTCCTCCGCGTCCTTGGCGTAGTCGTACCAGTCGGGATGCTGCTCGAAGATCGCGCAGACGTCCTGCTGACGATCGGGCACCGAGGGAGCGCATCCTGCCGCGAGCAGGGCGAGAAGAAGCGCGACGAGCCCGGCGCCGATCCAGCGCCTCCGGCCCGATCGAAGGGAGAGGCTCTGGAGAACGTCGTCGAATGTTCCGCGCGCCACCGGCGGCTCCCGCTACATCATCACGATGCGGGGCTGCGGGCGCCCGGCGCCGCCCAGCGCCGAGGCCGCCTTGTCGATGAGAGCGGACGCGATCTGCCGGTAGGCGCCGGCGTGGGGGCTCTCGGGCTGCGTGACCACGATGGGCCGGCCCGCATCGGAGGTCGTCCTGATGTCGAGGTCGAGCGGAATCTCGCCCAGGAAATCCACGCCCAGCCGGTGCGCCGTCTCCCGTGCGCCGCCGTGGTGGAACAGCTCGGCCCGGTGGCCGCACTGGGGGCAGACGTAGTAGCTCATGTTCTCCACGACGCCGAAGATCGGCACGTTGACCTGCTGGAACATGTTGATGCCGCGGGTCACGTCGAGCAGCGCGATGTCCTGCGGGGTGGACACGATCACCGCGCCCGTGAGCGGCACCCGCTGCGCCATGGTGAGCTGCGCATCGCCGGTGCCGGGCGGCAGGTCGCAGATCAGCACGTCGAGCGCGCCCCACTCCACGTCCCGCATCATCTGCTCGAGCGCCTGCATGACCATCGGCCCGCGCCAGATCATCGCGGTGTCCTCGGCCACCAGGAAGCCGATCGACATGCACTTGATGCCGTAGTTCGCCATCGGGCGGAGCGTGCGCTCGCCCGCCATCTCCGGCTGGCCGCTGAGATTGAGCATGCGCGGGATCGATGGGCCGTAGATGTCGCAGTCGAGCAGGCCGACCCGGACGTTCCGGGCCGCCATGGCGGTGGCGATGTTGACGGCGGTCGTCGACTTGCCGACGCCGCCCTTGCCGGATGCCACGGCGATGACGCTCTTCACGCCGGGCAGCAGCTCGGGGGCCTGCTGCGCGCCCGCCGCCTGCGCCTGCCCGCCGTGGGCGTGGCCGTGAGCATGGCCCTGCGCCTGGCCGTGGCCCTGCGCGCGGTCTTGAGCGCGGCCGCCGGCCTGCCTTTCGGCGGTCATCACCGCCGTCACGGAGAGCACGCCGGAGAGGCGCTCCACCGCCGCCTCGCAGGCCTTGCGCAGCGGCTCCATCGCCGCGCCCCGGGCGGGGTCGACCTCGAGCGTGAAGCCCACGTTGCCGTCCCGCACCACCACGCCGCTGATCAGGCCGCCGGCGACGATGCTCTGCCCGGTGTCCGGGTCGAGGATGTCGGCCAGCGCCGCCAGAACCTGATCCTTGGTGACCGACGCCATCGCATCACTCTGGAATTGGGGGTCGCACCGCAGAGAACCATTCACGCGCAAGCGCGCCGTTGCGCGCGGCAACCGCATGACTTATAAGGCGCCGATGACGGCTTGCAAAGCCTTGAGAGAAAGGCCGAACGATGCCCTGGTCTAGCCAAGGCGGCGGAGGCGGCTGGCAAAGCGGCGGCGGCGGGAGCGGCCCTTGGGGGCGCTCGCCGGGCGGCGGCGGTGGCCGGCGTGGCGGTGGCGGGCAACCCCCACCGCCCGATTTGGAGGAGATGCTCCGGCGCGGGCAGGACCGGTTCCGCCGCTGGATGCCCGGCCTGCGCGGAGGGCGCGGGCTGATCCTGCTCCTCCTGGTGGTGATCGGCATCTGGCTGCTCACCGGCTTCTACCGGGTCGAACCCGACGAGCAGGGCGTCGTGCTGCGCTGGGGCGAGTGGACCAAGACCACCCAGCCCGGCCTCAACTACCACCTGCCGTGGCCGTTCGAGACCGTCATCAGGCCCAAGGTCACCAAGATCAACCGCGCCGAGATCGGCTACCGGACCTTGGTCGATTCCCAGCGCGGCGCCTTCACCCGGCCGGTGCCGGATGAAAGCCTCATGCTGACCGGCGACGAGAACATCATCGACGTAAAGTTCACCGTCTTCTGGCGGATTCGCGACGCCGGGCAGTTCCTGTTCAACATCCAGGCGCCTGAGCGCACGGTGAAGGACGCCTCCGAGAGCGCGATGCGCGAGGTGATCGGCAAGTCCCGCCTGCAGTCGGCGCTGGCCGAGGAACGCCTGCTGCTGGCCCAGCAGACGCACGAGCTGACCCAGCAGGTCCTGGACGATTACGGGTCCGGCATCGAGATCACGCAGGTCGAGCCGCAGGACATCGCGCCGCCCGAGGCCGTGATCGCCGCCTTCCGCGACGTCCAGGCGGCGCGCGCCGACCAGGAGCGAGCGAAGAACGAGGCGGAGGCCTACCGCAACGACATCATCCCGCGTGCGCGCGGCGCGGCCGAGCGCCTCGTGCAGGAAGGAACGGCCTACAAGGAAGAGGTGGTCGCCAAGGCGCAGGGTGAGGCGGCGCGCTTCCTCTCGGTTTACGGCGAGTACGCGCAGAACATGGATGTCGTCCGCCGCCGCATGTTCCTGGAGACGATGGAGGAGGTGCTCGCCGGGATCGACAAGGTGCTCATCGATTCGTCGGCGCAGGGCTCTGGCGGCGTGGTCCCCTATCTGCCTCTGCCGGAGCTTCAGCGCCGGCAGGACACGACGGGAACGCAGTAGATGAGTACCCGCCTGAAATTCATCATCGGCGCCGCGGTCATCCTCGTGGCGATCATCCTGATCCTGATCTCCACCTACAAGGTGCGCGAGGACCAGCAGGCGATCCTGCTCCAGTTGGGCGAGCCCATCAAGGTGGTGAACCAGTGGGGCACGGACGAGCCGGGGCTCCGCTTCAAGACACCCTTCGTCCAGAACGTCGAGTACTTCGAGAAGCGCGTGCTGGACTTCAACGCGCCGGCGGAGGAGATGATTCTCGGCGACCAGAAGCGGCTGGTGGTCGACGCCTTCATCCGCTACCGGATCATCGATCCGCTGCGCTTCTTCCAGTCCGTCGGCAACGAGGCGATAGCCCGCGCCAGGCTCGGCGCCATTCTCAACGCCAGCACGCGGCAGGTGCTGGGCACGGTCGAGCTGATCACCGTGCTATCGGGCGAGCGTGCGCAGCTGATGACCGAGATCAGGGACCAGGTGAACCGGCAGTCCACCGGCTTCGGCGTCGATGTGATCGACGTGCGCATCCGCCGCGCCGACCTGCCGGAGGAGAACAGCCAGGCCGTCTATCAGCGCATGCAGACGGAACGCGAGCGCGAGGCCAAGGAGTTCAGGGCGCAGGGCGAGGAGGAGTCGCAGCGCATCCGCTCCCGCGCCGACCGCGAGCGCGTCGTCATCCTCGCCGAGGCGGAACGCGAGGCCCAGACCCTGCGCGGCGAGGGCGACGAAGAAGCCTTGCGCATCTCGCGCGACGCCTACGGCCGCGACTCCGAGTTCTACGCCTTCTACCGGGCCATGCAGGCCTATCGTGTAGCCCTCGGCGATGGCGACACGAGCATGGTGCTCTCGCCCGACAGCGAGTTCTTCCGCTTCTTCGGCCAGATCGCGCAACCCCTGATGAACGACCAGACGGCGCCGGCCGAGTGATCCGCCACCGGCCGCGGGCCGGCGCTGGGCCGCACCGCGGCCGCTCTTCACGATCCGACCATGAGCGACGTGCTCACCGCGTTCCTGACCGCGATCGGGCTGATCTTCGTCATCGAAGGCGGGCTCTACGCGCTGTTCCCGGACGCGATGCGGCGCAGCATCCAGCGCGTGCTCGCCCAGCCGGCCGGGCGGCTGCGCTCCATCGGCATGGGCGCAGCCCTGGCCGGCCTCCTGCTGGTCTGGCTCGTCAACTAGCGGCAGCGGCCGTGAAAGGGAGGGAGCGCGCCACGTGAGCGCATCGCTGCTGGCACCCTTCGCAGGGCTCCGCGTCGCTCCGGACCGCGCGAACGAGGTCCTGGCGCCGCCCTACGACGTGCTGACCACGGCGGAAGCGCGTGCCGCCGCCGACGGGCGGCCCGAGAGCTTCCTCCACGTCTCCCGGCCGGAGATCGACCTGCCGGACGAGACGCCGGCCGGCGCGGCCGCCCTCTATGACGCTGCAGCGGCGCGGCTCGCGCGGATGATCGAAGCGGGCGTCCTGGTCCGCGACAGCGCGCCCCGCTTCTACGCCTGGCGCATGGAAGCGGCGGGCCGCGCGCAGACGGGGCTCGTGGCGGCGGCTTCGCTCGCGGCATACGAAGAAGGCAGGGTCAAGCGGCACGAGCTGACCCGGCCGACCAAGGTGGAAGACCGGGCCCGGCACATCGCGGCCCTCGGCGCGCAGACCGGTCCCCTGCTCCTGGTTCACCGGCCGGACTCGGAAATCCGCCGCCTGCTCGCAGAAGCCTGCGCCGGGCCGCCGCTCTGCCACGCCGTGCCGGACGGCGTGGTGACGCATACGCTCTGGGCCATCGACGGCGCGGACGAGACCCATGCGCTCACCGAGCGGTTCGAGCGGATCGGCGCGCTCTACATTGCCGACGGCCACCACCGCGCCGGCGCCGCGCAGATGGCGGCCCAGGCGATGGGCGCCGGCACGGGAGAGGCGGCGGGCCGCCTGCTCACGGTGAGCTTCCCCGCCGACGAGGTGCGGATCCTCGGCTATCACCGGATCGTGCGCGGGCTGAACGGCCTTACATCCGGGGCGTTCCTGCGCGACGTCGGCAAGGCGCTGCGCTGCGAGCCGGCGGACGCGCCGGTGGAGCCCGAGGCGCCCGGGCGCTTCGGCATGTACCTGGAGGGCCGCTGGTACCGCCTTGCGGCCGACGGCCAGGCGCCCGCCGGCGGCGCGGTGGTCAACCGCCTCGACGTCTCGCTTCTCGCGCGCCTGGTACTCGGGCCGGTTCTCGGCATCGTCGACCCCAGGCTGGATGCGCGGATCGACTTCGTGGGCGGCGGGCGCGGGGTGGCTGCGCTCGCGGCGGCGGTGGACGGCGGCGAGGCCTCCGTCGCCTTCTCGCTCTACCCGACCTCCGTGGACGACCTCATGGCGGTCGCCGACGCCAGCGCCATCCTGCCGCCGAAAACCACCTGGTTCGAGCCCAAGCTCGCCGACGGACTGGTCTCGCTGGTCCTCTCCTGACGGTGCGCGAGGATGCCGTGGCCGAGGGTCCCCCTTCGATCCTGGTGATCGGCGGGCCGACGGCGAGCGGCAAGTCGGCGCTCGCGGCCGACGCCGCCCGGCGCTTCGGCGGTGTCGTCGTCAACGCCGACAGCATGCAGCTCTACCGCGACCTGCCGATCCTCACCTCCCGGCCGGAGGGCGCGCTCCTGGCGCGGGCGCCGCACCGGCTCTACGGCGTGCTCGACGGCGCCGAGCGCTGCTCCGCCGGGCGCTGGCGCGCGCTGGCTGCGGCGGAGATCGCGCGCGCGCAAGCGGGCGGCGCCCTGCCGATCCTGGTGGGCGGCACGGGGCTCTACCTGCGGGCGCTGCTGGAGGGGCTGGCCCCGGTGCCGCGGATTCCGGAGCCCCTGCGGGCGGCCGTGCGTGCGCTCCACGAGCAGGAGGGCAGCGTTGCGCTCCATGCCCGCCTCGCCGCGCGCGATCCCGAGGCGGCGCGCCGGCTGGAGCCCGGCGACAGCCAGCGCGTGATGCGGGCCTACGAGGTGATCGAGGCGACCGGCCGCTCGCTGCTCGCGTGGCAGGCGGAGCGGCACGACCGCTACGCCGGCAGCGCGGCCGTGCTTGTCCTGGAGCCGCCCCGGGACGCTCTCTACGACGCCTGCAACGAGCGCTTCCGCCGCATGATGGCGGCGGGCGCGCTCGACGAGGCGGCGCGCCTGCTCGCGCGCAATCTGGACCCCGGCCTTCCGGTGATGAAAGCGCTCGGCGTGCGCGCGCTGCACGACCACTTGGCCGGCGTGACCACGCTGGAGCGCGCGGTCGAGCTGGGCCGGCAGGAGACGCGCCGCTACGCCAAGCGCCAGACCACCTGGTTCCGCACCCAGATGCCGGGCACCGCCCGCATGCCGGACCGGTATCGCGCGGAATCCAAACGGGAATCCCTGGCCCTCGTGGAACGTCTGCTGTTGACCGGCAGAGGGTGAGGGACTACTGTCCGCCCTCCAGACACGGGCGCCCGCGCGAGGGCGCCGACGCCAGCCGGCCGACCCTGGTGGAAGGGTGGGCCGCTTGTGCTTGTGCGAAAGGGAGATCGCCTTGACAACGGATGCCGAGGATCACGCCCCGGCCGAGCACACCGGGGCCGAACTGGTTGTTCGCACTCTGGTCGACCTCGGCGTAGAGGTCGTGTTCGGCTATCCCGGCGGCGCGGTGCTGCCGATCTACGACGCCATCTTCAAGCAGAACGAGCTGCGCCATATCCTGGTGCGGCACGAGCAGGGCGCGGTCCACGCCGCCGAGGGCTACGCGCGCTCCACCGGCAGGGTCGGCACGGTGCTGGTCACCTCCGGCCCCGGCGCCACCAACAGCGTCACCGGGCTCACCGATGCGCTGATGGACAGCATCCCCGTTGTCTGCCTCACCGGGCAGGTGCCGACCCACATGATCGGCAACGACGCGTTTCAGGAGGCCGACACGGTCGGGATCACCCGCCCCTGCACCAAGCACAACTACCTTGTGAAGGAGGTCGACGAACTCTCCCGCGTGATCCGCGAGGCCTACTACATCGCGGCCGCAGGCCGGCCCGGCCCCGTGGTGGTCGACCTGCCGAAAGACATCGTCATGGCCAAGGCGCCCTACGTCGAGGCCGACGCCCAGGGCAACGGCAGGGACCACCGCTCCTACCGCCCGCGGCGAACGCCCGACGGCGATGCGATCAAGCGCACGGTCGCGCTGATGGCGAAGGCGAGGCGCCCCCTCTTCTACGCCGGCGGCGGCGTCATCAACGCGGGCCCCGGCGCAGCCGAGAGCCTGGCTGCGCTGGTGCGACGCACCGGCTTCCCCATCACCAACACGCTGATGGGGCTCGGCTGCTATCCCGGCTCCGATCCGCTCTTCCTCGGCATGCTCGGCATGCACGGCACCTACGAAGCCAACATGGCGATGGCCGAGTGCGACCTGATGATCGCGGTCGGCGCGCGCTTCGACGATCGCGTCACCGGACGGCTCGCCGATTTCTCGCGCGGCTCCACCAAGGTGCAGATCGACATCGACCCCTCGTCCGTCAACAAGAACGTGCCCGTCGACGTCGCCATCATCGGCGATGCGGGCCTCGCGCTCGACGCGCTGCTCGCCGAGTGGGAGGCGAGCGGGGCGGAGCCGCACGCCAAGGGGCTGGCGGCGTGGTGGAAGCAGCTCGATGCCTGGCGCGGGCGCGACTGCCTGCGCTACAGGAACTCCGGCAGCACCATCAAGCCGCAATACGCCTTGCAGCGGCTCTATGAGGCGACCAGGGACCGCGACGCCTACTTCACCACCGAGGTCGGCCAGCACCAGATGTGGGCGGCCCAGTTCCTCAAGTTCGAGGAGCCCAACCGGTGGATGACCTCGGGCGGCCTCGGCACCATGGGCTACGGCTTTCCCGCGGCGATGGGCGTGCAGGTGGCCCATCCCGACTCGCTGGTCATCGATATCGCCGGCGAGGCGTCGCTGCTCATGACCATCCAGGAGCTCTCCACCATGGTGCAGTACCGGCTGCCGGTGAAGACCTTCCTGCTCAACAACGAGTACATGGGCATGGTGCGCCAGTGGCAGGAGTTCTTCCACGGCGGCCGCTACGCCGAGAGCTACATGGATTCGCTCCCCGACTTCGTGAAGCTGGCCGAATCCTTCGGCGCCACCGGGCTGCGCGCGCAGCGGCCGGACGAGGTGGACGACGTGATCGCGGCCATGATCGAGACGCCGGGCCCGGTGATCGCCGACATCCTCGTCGACAAGGAAGAGAACGTCTATCCGATGATCCCGGCCGGCGCCGCGCACTACGAGATGAAGCTCGGGCCCGAGCACGGCGAGCTCGAGGAGCGCTCCGAAGACGGGATGGTGCTCGTCTAGGCGGCCAGGAGGAACGGCCGTGGACGAAACCGCCGAGCGGCGCACGCTTTCCGTGCTGGTCGAGAACGAGCCGGGCGTGCTCGCGCGCGTCATCGGGCTCTTCTCGGGCCGGGGCTACAACATCGAGAGCCTGACCGTCGCCGAGGTCGAGCGCGACCAGCGCCTCTCGCGCATCAACCTGGTGACCTCGGGCTCGCCCATGGTCATCGAGCAGATCAAGGCCCAGCTCGACCGCCTCGTGCCGATCCACAAGGTCTCGGACCTCGGCACCGAGGGGCCGTACATCGAGCGCGAGCTTGCGCTCGTCAAGGTCGTCGCCACCGGCGAGAAGCGGGTCGAATCGCTCCGCATTGCGGATATCTTCCGCGCCCACGTGGTGGACAGCGAGATCGACTCGTTCGTCTTCGAGATGACCGGCAACGGCGACAAGCTCGACGCCTTCATCCGGCTGATGACGCCGCTCGGGCTCACCGAGATTTCGCGCACGGGCGTGGTCGCGATCTCGCGCGGCAAGGAATCGATCTGACGCGGCTGGCGGCCGCGCCTAACGCCAACTTGGGAGAACAGGATGCGGGTCTACTACGATCGCGATGCCGATCTGAACCTGATCAAGTCGAAGAAGGTCTCGATCATCGGCTACGGCAGCCAGGGCTTCGCGCACGCGAACAACCTGAAGGAGAGCGGAGTCGAGGATGTCGCCGTCGGCCTCAGGCCGGGCTCCGCGAGCGCGGCCAAGGTGGAGGCCGCAGGGCTCACGGTCATGGATATCGAGGAGGCCGCGCGCTTCGGCGACGTCGTGATGGTGCTGACGCCTGACGAGCTGCAGCGCCAGCTCTACGCCGACGTGCTGCACGGCTCCATGAAGCAGGGCGCGGCGCTGGCCTTCGCCCACGGGCTCAACATCCACTTCCGCCTGATCGAGCCCCGGCCCGATCTCGACGTCTTCATGGTGGCGCCCAAGGGGCCGGGCCACACGGTGCGCTCGGAATATCAGCGGGGCGGCGGCGTCCCCTGCCTGCTGGCGCTGGCGCGCGACCCCTCCGGCAACGCGAAGGAGATCGGCCTCTCGTATGCGTCGGGCATCGGCGGCGGGCGGGCCGGCATCATCGAGACCTCGTTCCGCGAGGAGGTGGAGACCGACCTCTTCGGCGAGCAGGTGGTGCTCTGCGGCGGCCTCACGTCGCTCATCACCGCCGCCTGGGAGACCCTGGTGGACGCGGGCTACGCGCCCGAGATGGCCTATTTCGAGTGCCTGCACGAGGTCAAGCTGATCG
>JAPPMY010000116.1:842-2180 GCA_028818855.1 Rhodospirillales bacterium | reverse complement strand
CGGGTCACCGCGCATTCCTACGAGCTCGACGAGGACATGATCTGGCTGATCCACGACCTAGACGGGCTGCGCCACCTGTTCGGGGTGTTGCCGGAACAGCTCGGCCGCAAGGGAACCCGGATGCTGCGCCACGTCTCGATCGTCGCCATCGAACCCGGCGAAACGGACGGACGCATGGTCGCGACCAGCAAGGTCATCGCCGTCAGGACCTCGCCCGAGGGCGTGTCCGAGCTGTTCGCGGCGGGCCGCTACATCGATGTCGTCGACGCCGCGGGTGCCGCCCCCCGTTTGATCCGGCGTGAAACCCGGCTCGACACGCGCGAGCTCGGCATCGGCTCACACGTGCCGATTTAGGTTGGACCTCTCACCAGCGGCGCTCGACCGGAATATCGTCGAACACCCTGTCGATCGAGATGAAAGCGCAGTTCTCAAGTAGGGCCTGGGCTGCCAGCAAACGATCCCAGGGATCCCGATGCGCCCAGTCGAGATGCGCAGCATATTCCGCGTGGTCGTGCGTGATAGCCAACTCTTCCACGGCGTTGCGCCTGAGCGCGGCCCGCAGTTCCTGAGGCGGAAGATTGACGCGCCTCCGTCCGGCTTTCAATTCGATCTCGTAGATCGACACCGCGCTGACCAGCACGGCGTTTGTATCGTCGAGTATCAGGTCCAGAGCAGACGCTGAGAGTCTTCTGCTCCCCGTCATCCACCAATAGACGGCATGGCTGTCCAGCAGCAGCCTCACGAATCGGACGGCCGTCCGCGCCAGATCCCAAGGGAATCGCTGCCTTCTCCGGCGTCGATCGCGGCCTGTTCGGGATCCTCGTCGTCGAAGAGGTTATCGGGCAGGCGGAGATGCTCCAGCGGCGCGGATTCGCGACTCGCTGCTTCAGCCGGAGGGAGAAGGCGGGCATGGGGCTTGCGGCCCTTGGTGATAAGGATCTCCTCGCCACTCCGGGCCCGCGCCAGGAGCTCCGAAAAATGAGCGCGGGCTTCCGCGATCTTGTATGTGGCAGGAGGCATGTCGGTTCCAGACTCGATGCGGCCGGCTCTACGCAATTCCCAACTTATTGTACAACATACTTGGTCAAATTCAAGCGCCGGCCGCAACGGCCCCGCTACCCACCGCGGCGTTTCAACTCCCTGAGCACCCCTGGCACGAGATCGGGGAGATCCTCGGCGATGAGTCCCGGGCCGAAGGCGGCGGCGGCCGCGCCGTGAATCCAGGCGGCGGCCGAGGCGGCTTCGAAAGGCGGCAGCCCCTGGGCGAGAAGTCCGACCGCGAGGCCCGCCAGCACGTCGCCCGCTCCGGCGGTCGCGAGGTCGGGCGGTGCATTGGCG
>JAPPMY010000116.1:0-832 GCA_028818855.1 Rhodospirillales bacterium | reverse complement strand
CACCGTCGCGCCGGATTGTGCCGCCGCCCGGCGCACCCGGGACGGCTTGTCGCCCACGGCCTCGAACAGACGGGCGAACTCGCCCTCGTGCGGCGTCAGAACCGCTGGCGTGCCTTCGATCGCCGCGAACAGGGTTTCGGGTGCGTCGGCGAACACGGTCAGCGCATCGGCATCGAGCACCGTGGGCTTGCCGGCGGAGAGCGCGTGGAGAGCGAGCTCCCGCGTGTCCTCGGAGACCCCTGCCCCCGGGCCCGCCAGCGCCGCGCTGCGCCTCGGGTCCTCCAGATACCCGGCGAACGCTTCCGGGCCGTCGATGGCGACGACCAGCGGGCCGACGAGGCCAGCCGCGTAGATCGCTTGCGCCTCCTCCCGGCACAGGACGCTGACCATTCCGGCGCCGATGCGCATTGCCGCGCGCGCCGCGAGCCTCGCCGCGCCGGTCATTTCGCCGCCGCCGGCGATGACGGCATGGCCGCGGCTGTACTTGTGGTCGCCCGGTCGCGGCCAGCGGAGCGCGTCCGACCACAGCCCCGGTTCGTTGGCGAAGGCGGCGGGGTCGATTTCCTCGAGCACGGAATCGGGAATGCCGATATCCGCCACATGGACATCGCCCATGGAAAATCGTCCTGGATCGAGCAGATGTCCCGGCTTTCTACGAAAGAAGGTAATCGTCAGCGCGGCTCTCGGCGCGACGCCCCTGATTTCGCCGGTGTTGCCGTCCACACCGCTTGGCACGTCCACCGCGACGCAGGGGCGGTCCCCGATCGCCTCGATCGCCGCGCGCGCCTCGCCGTCCACGTCGCGGACCAGCCCGGCGCCGAAAACCGCGTCG
>JAPPMY010000232.1 GCA_028818855.1 Rhodospirillales bacterium | reverse complement strand
CGCCAACACCATCCGCGACGGGGTGAGCCTGACGCCGCGCCGCGAGCTCAGGGCTCTCGCGCTCCCCTCCGAGATCATGCGGCTGGAGAACCTCTCGGGCTATCTGAAGTTCCCCGGTCCCTTCCCGGTCGCCTCGATCCGCCTGAAATACGTCGCGCGGCCGAAGGCGGCGGAGCGGTTCGTGCCGCGTGACGGGGACGGGACGGATCGGCGCGGGGGCGCAAACGACGCCGGAATCGCGGCTTCGGCCCATGTCGCCGAAGCCGGTGACGACGAAGACGTCGCGATCCCGCCCCTGCCGGGTGAGGCCGGCACGGGTCCGGACGAGCCGCCGCCGGCGCCGGAAGATATCCCGGACACCGCGCCGCTCCAGGGCGCGCTCGATCTCGTGCCGTTGCCGGGCGAAGCCGGGGAAGAGGAGTCCGGGCCCGAGCCGGCCGCAACGGCCGGGGGCGGGATGAAGGACGGCCGGCGCAAGGCGGCGACCGCGGCCGCGCCGGCACCGAAGGCGAACGGCGAAGCCCCTGCGGGCAATCCCGAGACGGTCGCGCCGGAGACGCCCGACCCGACCCCGGCAGCGGACGGCGAGCCGGCGGAGCCGGAGGGCGCAGAGCCGCGCGAGTGGTTCTGAGATGCTGTCGATCGGCGCGCTGTCCTCGGCGGCCCAAGGGGCGTCCTACTACGAGCGGGACGGCTATTACGCGAAGGACGATCCCGAGCACCGCGAGGCGAGCGCCTGGGCCGGCAGGGGCGCCGAAGAGCTCGGACTGAAGGGGCCGGTCGACGCCGATACGTTCCGCCAGGTCCTCGAAGGCAAGGTGCCGGACGGCTCGGGACGGCAGCTCGGCAAGCGCGGCAAGGACCGGGGAACACCCGGGTCCGGCGAGATCGTCCACCGTCCCGGCCGCGACCTCACCTTCTCAGCCCCGAAATCCGTCTCCCTCGCAGCCCTGGTCGGCGGCGACAGGCGCATCGTCGAGGCCCACGACCGGGCGGTGGCGGCAACGCTGGCCTGGGTCGAGAAGAACGCGGCCGAGACCCGCATGAAGGATCCCGAGACGGGCAGGATGGCGCGGGTCGGCAACCAGAAGATCGTCGCCGCCACCTTCCGCCACGACACCTCTCGCAATCTCGACCCCCAGCTCCACACCCACGCCGTGCTCGCCAACATGGTGAAGGGAGAGGACGGGGGAACACCCCGGTCCGGCAAGTGGCGCACCATGGCCAACGAAGGCCTCTATGCGCGCCAGAAGCTGATCGGCATGCTCTACCGCAACGAGCTCGCCGCGTCCCTGTCCCGTCTCGGCTACGGCATCGAGAAGACCCATGCCGACGGCCGCTTCGAGATCGCGGGCGTCCCGCGCGCGGCGATCGAGGCCTTCTCGACCCGCCGCGCGGAGATCGAGGCGGCGATGGCGGAACGCGAACTCGGCAGCTCCGCCGCCAATCCGCGCCTCGCGGAGCGTGCGGCGCTGATGACGCGCGCCGCCAAGCGCGACATCGACCGGGGCGAGCTGCGCGAAGTCTGGCAGCGCCAGGCCGTCGGCCTCGGCGTCGACGCCGCCGCGCTGGTGGCCGGCGCCGCCGAACGGTCGGCTTCGCCGGGCCTGGAAGCGTCGGCCGAACCGGCAGCACAGACCGGAATTCCGCGACAGGCGAGCGCTGCGGCCATGGACGCACGGTCGGTTGAACCGTCGGCAGCGGCGACCGGAGCGCACGCGCCGGGGCGCGAGGCGGTCGACATGGACGCGGGATCGTCCAGAACGGCACCGGCTTCCGGGGCCGATGGGCCGACGCCGGAGCGCGAGCCTGCGGCGGAGGCCGTACCGCCGTCTCCTGCGGCGGAGGCGGTCGCCTGGGCGATGGCGCATCTCTCGGAGCGCGAGGCCGTGTTCTCCCGCGCTGATCTCTTCGCCGCCGCGCTCGCCCATGCGCCGGGCGCGGTCACTATCGGGGAGGTCGAGCGCGAGGTCGCGGCGCTGGAGAAGGCTGGATCGCTGCACGGCGTGAATCTGCCCGGTGCCGAGGACTCGCTCACGACCGACCGCACGGTCGGCGAGGAACGCGAGGCGGTGGCGCTGTGGCGCGGCGGCCAGGGGCGCGGCCGGGCGCCGATGCGCGGCTGGCAGGTTCAGGGGCATCTCAACAAGGGGCCGCTCACGGCCGGCCAGAAGGACGCGGTGAAGCTGATCCTGTCGGCGAAGGACCGCACGGTCGGCGTCCAGGGCTACGCCGGCAC
>JAPPMY010000121.1 GCA_028818855.1 Rhodospirillales bacterium | reverse complement strand
GCGCAGGACCTGATGATGGGGGCGCCCGCGACCGTGCCGGACAAGCACCTCAAGGAGCTGAGCCTCAAGCTCGACCTGCCGCCCAAGCGGGAGAAGGGGGATGAGTAGCGAGACGAAGAAGGGCAACAAGCGCGAACCGGCGAAAATGCCGCAGGGCGGTCCCCCGACCACCTCCGACGAACCGGAGTCCGCACGTCAGAAGACGCTTGCCGAAGAGATCATGCGCGACGACAGCGAGGTGCTGCGCAAGCTGGGCGGGTAGGTTCCGGCGGCCTCACCGCTGCGGGTTGAAGTGCAGCGGGTCGCAGGCCTCGATGACCTCGCGGCGCTTGTATATCTCTACGAGGTTGGCGACCTCCACCAGCGAGAGCGACATCAGGTAGAGGCGCTGGGCGGGCGCCGGTCTCGCATCACCGCCTGGGACGCCGTCGAGATAGGCGATGATTTCCTCCAGGCGCGGCATCATGGCGTCGTAGAAGGCGCGGAGCTGCTCCATGGAGGACTCGACCTTCTTCGCGGTGCGCGCGTGCTCGGGCTCCAGCGCCCAGTCGGCAAAGGGGGCGAGGTTCTCGAACCCCTGGGGCAGCAGGGCCTCGGTCATCGTGCGCCTGCCCCCGGTCCGCCTAGCCGTTCCGATAGAAGCCGACGTGATCCTCCAGGACCTTGTGGAAGTAGCGGATCGGCGCTTCCTCGTCCTGCAGGATCACGTGCGGCTTCGCGCCCGAGGCGAGGCCCGCGTGAATGTTCTCGTGCGCGAACGCGTCCTCCTGCAGCGCATCCCGGATGACGCACTTGAAGTATTCCTGCTGCAGCCGCTCGCGCGTGGACTTGGGGTCGCGGAAGTGCATGCGGATTTCCCAGATCGTCCGGTCGACGGCGAGCGGCCAGAAGTTGTAGCTGATGTAGCTGGTCGACTTGCCGACCTCGAACAGCAGCAGCACGAAGTTGGGAAACACCACGAAGAAGTCGAACTCGCCGATCATCTGCTTGATGCGGAGCACGGGTGCCGTGTCATCGCCCGCGAACAGCAGGTGCTCCAGCGGCGGCAGCGCCCGCGCCGGGTTGTTCTCAGCCGACCAGACGCTGTGATGGTTGTAGAGGTTGACGTCCTGGAAGCGGATGAGGCCCTTGTCGTTCTTGACGAAGGCGTCGCCTACGATCAGGCGGTGCTGGAAGGGCAGGTGGTAGAGCTCGTTCTGGGCGTCGAGCGCCACCTTCCAGTTCGCGCGTTCCTCCACCTTGTAGGTCTGCGTGAGTTTCATCTCGTGGAACGGGCAGCCGTCGAGCTGGGCGGCGACGCCGCCGAGGTACTCGCGCAGCGTCTCGGCCGGCTCGGGCGCCAGGTTGACGAAGATGAAGCCTTCCCAGATGTCCGTGCTCACCGGCGTCAGCCCGTGCTCCCGCTTGTCGAGGTCGAAGAAGTTCTCCTCATCGGGCACGCGGATCAGTTCGCCCGTGTCGCTGTAGATCCAGTTGTGGAAGTGGCAGTAGAGGCTGCCCGGGCAGGAGCCGCGCTCGTCCAGCACCAGCGTGTTGCCGCGGTGCGAGCAGACGTTGTGGAAGGCGCGCACCACGCCGTCCGAGCCCCGGATGACCAGCAGGGAGACCTTGCAGATCGCGAGGTCGCGCACGAAGTAGTCGCCAGGCTCCGGGACGTCGTCCACGCGGCCCACGTTGATCCAGCAACGGCGGAAGATGCGGTCGCGCTCCAGCGCGTAGTGCTCGTCTGAGTAGTAGGGCTCGGTGGGCACCGGCTCCGTCCCGAGCCCGGGGTACTTCTCCGCCCACTGCCTGTCTCGCACGACCGTCTTCATCGGTCTCCTTCCGGCCGGCCAACGCTGCCGCAGGACGCGACGGTAGCACGCCCGCCCGCCGGGGGATCAAGCGCGACCCTGGTGATGCGGCTCTTGTCGACCGGACGAAAACGCTATACGGGGTCCGTGGCCGGCGGATGCAGCCGAGGGGCCGCACGAAAGCGGGAGGAGACATGAGCAACAGCTACCAAGAGATCACCGACGTGGTGCAGGTCTATTTCGACGGGCTCTACGAGTGCAACACCGAGAAGCTCGCCACGATCTTTCACCCGTCCGCGCACCTGTTCGCGAACATGGATGGCGAGTTCGTCGACTGGCCGCGCGAGGAATGGTTCGAGATCGTGAAGACTCGCGTGCCGCCGGCGTCGACGGGGCAGGCGCGCTTCGACAAGATCCTCTCCATCGACCTGTCGGACGAGAACACCGCCGTCGTGACCT
>JAPPMY010000054.1 GCA_028818855.1 Rhodospirillales bacterium | reverse complement strand
TCCCCGGCGCATTCACGCCGACCTGCTCGGCCAAGCACGTGCCGAGCTTCCTGGCCCAGGCCGATGCACTCAAGGCCAAGGGCGTCGACCAGATCGCATGTGTTTCGGTCAACGACGCGTTCGTGATGAAGGCCTGGGGGGCGGACACGGGCAGCGGCGATACCATCGACATGCTGGCGGACGGCAACGGCGAGTTCGCGCGGGCCACGGGCCTCACCCTTGATGCGCGCGGCTTCGGGCTCGGCGAGCGGACCACGCGGTTCTCCATGATCGTCGACGACGGCACGATCACCACCCTCAACGTGGAAGAGAACCCGACGGAGATGATCGTGAGCAGCGCGGAGCACATGCTCACGCAGCTCTGATCCCGCTTGCCCCTGCGCAATCCGGCGCACAAGGTGCTTGTGTGGCGGGCTGCGCACACCACATTGTCGGGTATCGGCGGCCGCCACGGCGCGCGTGGGGCCGCTCGAACCTGTTTCAGAAGGACCGCGAGCCGGCGCCACGGCTGGCGCGCGGGCGCTCACGAGGAGGCATCAGGCGATGGCACTGAGGATTGGCGACGAAGCCCCCAACTTCACGGCGGACACGACCGAAGGGTCGATCGACTTTCACGACTGGATCGGCGACGGCTGGGCGATTCTGTTCTCCCACCCCAAGGACTTCACGCCGGTCTGCACGACGGAACTCGGCTACATGGCCGGGCTCAAGTCTGAATTCGAGAAGCGCAACTGCAAGGTTCTCGGGCTCAGCGTGGACGGAGTAAGCGATCACCACGCCTGGTCGAAGGACATTGAGGAGACGCAGGGTCACGCGGTGAACTATCCGCTGATCGGCGATCCCGAGCTGAAGATCGCGACCCTCTACGAGATGCTGCCGGCGGGCGCGGGCACCACGTCGGAAGGGCGCACGGCGGTGGACAACCTCACCGTCCGCACCGTCTTCCTCGTGGGGCCCGACAAGAAGATCAAGCTCTCCCTCACCTACCCGATGAGCACCGGCCGCAACTTCGACGAGGTGCTGCGCGTGCTGGATTCCTGCCAGCTCACGGCCAAGCACAAGGTGGCGACGCCGGTGAACTGGAAGCAGGGCGAGGACGTGATCATCGTGCCGGCGGTTTCCGACGAGGAGGCCAGGAAGACCTATCCCGACGGCTGGAAGGCGCCGAAGCCCTATCTCAGGATCGTGCCGCAACCCAGGTAACGCAGCACGGTCGGCAGCACGGTTCCTCCGCCTGCTTGCCTGCGGGCGGAGGGCGGCCGTCAGTCCTCCGCCCCCACGCCGGTCGGAATCCGGTGCTCGATGGCGAGCGGCGCGAGTTCTTCGCTCACGCGTTTCAGGACCGCCGCGAGCGTCACGGCCCATTCCTCGGCGCCCTCGCGCGTGCCGATGAGGTCCTGGCGCACCTCGAACTCGATATGGGGCAGGCCGCGTCCCTGGCCATGCACCGGGATCGAGTAGTCCGACGGGCCGATGATGGCGTAGGGCTCGTTGTCCCCGATAGTGAGCCCGGGCTGGACCGCGTCCAGCGCGTCCTTCAGCGGCTGCACCAGCCGGTCGTCGTGCTCGTAGAGGAGCCCGATCTCCCACGGGCGAACGAAGCCCTGAAAGACCGGCGTGAAGCTGTGGACCGCAATCAGCATGGGCACCGCGCCCGCCCCGATCACCCGGTCGAGGCAGGCGGCGATGGCGTCGTGGTATGGCCAGAAGAGCGCGTCCGTCCGCGCCGTCGCCTCGGCCTCCGAGATCGCTAGGTTGGCCGGCACCACCGTGCCGTCGCTCACCGGCGGCATCGCGGTCGGGCTCCCCAGCGGGCGGTTGCAATCGACGACCAGGCGCGAGTAGCCGGAGAGAAACGCTGGAGCACCCAAGCGGGCGCTGAGCGAGCGGGTGACCATCGCCGCGCCGATGTCCCAGCCGATATGACGGTCCAGCTCGGACTGGTCGAGGCCGAGGCGCTCCATGTGAGCCGGGACCGCGTTGCTCGCGTGATCGCAGACCAGCACGAACGCCGGATTGTCGCTCTCCGATCCGATTCGCGTGTAGGGCGGCGGGTCGTCGCCGGTGAGCCGCGACGCATCGAACCGGGGGGCGGGCTCGCTCACGGCCCCTCCGCCGCGGCGACAGGCTGGACCGGCGCCCGCGCGCGCCCGTCGGCGCCGTTGCCGGGACCGTCGCAGGCGAGCAGGCGAAGCGTGCCGTGCTCGACCGAGAGCGCGAGGCGGCCGTTCACCAGGTCGAGCGCGGCATCGCCGAAGAGCGCGCGGCGCCAGCCCTGCAGCGCCGGCACGCCTGCCGTCTCCCCGCAAGCGATCCGCTCCAGATCGTCGGCGCTCGCGATCAGCCGCCGGGCGACCCCGCTCTCCTCGCTCTTGAAGGTCAGCAGCACCTTGAGGAGGTCCGTCAGCGCTCCCGGCGCCGATGATTTGTCGTTGCGGGGCGGTGGGCTCGGGCACTGCTCGTCGGGCAGCGCGAGGCCGTGCCTGACCGCATCCAGTAGGGCGGCGCCGGTGGCGCTCTCGGCGGTCCGCTGGCTCACCGAGCGCAGCTTGGCAAGCTCCTTCGCGGTGCGCGGGCGCTGGGCCGCGATTTCGCTGAGCGCATTGTCGCGCAGAACCCAGGCGCGGGGCTTGTCGCGCCGGTCCGCCTCCCTCTCGCGCCACGCCGCAAGCTCCCGCAGGATCGCGAGGTAGCGCCGGTTGCCGCTCCGCACCTTGAGCCGCCGCCATGCCTCCTCCGGCGGCGCCTCGTAGGTGGCGCGGTCCGTGATCACGGCAAGCTCCTCGTCGAGCCAGGCGCGCCGACCCGTGCGCTCAAGATCCGCTGCGAGCTTCTCGTAGACGACGCGCAGGTGGCTCACGTCGGAGAGCGCGTAGCGCAATTGCCGCTCGGTCAGTGGCCGGCGCGCCCAGTCGGTGAAACGCTGCGTCTTGTCGATGCGGCCGCGCGCGAGCTTCGCCACCAGGGTCTCGTAGCCGACCGATTCGCCGAAGCCGCAGACCATCGCGGCAACTTGCGTGTCGAAGAGCGGGTGCGGCACCCCGCCGGCGAGCGGCAGCAGCACCTCGACATCCTGGCGCGCCGCGTGAAAGACCTTGAGAACGGGCGCACGGACCAGAAGCTCGTAGAGGGGTCCCAGGTCGATCCCGTTCGCGAGAGGGTCCACGGCAACCGGCTCGAAGCCGGGTGCGCCGACTTGCACCAGGCACAGCCTGGCGCGATAGGTGCTCTCGCGCATGAACTCGGTATCGACCGTAATGAAATCCAGCCCGCGCCACGCCGTACAGAGGCCGGCGAGCGTCGTGCTGTCGGTGATCAGCCGGGGTTCGCTCACGGGATGCCGCGGGGCGGTATCACGCGGCGGCCGCCTCGTTCGCAGGCGTACTGCCGCAGCTCGTAGCGGTCAGGGCCGCGCTCTGGCCCGTGCCGGTGATCCAGCCGCCGCCCAGCATCCGCTCGCCATCGTAGAGGACGCAGGCCTGACCCGGCGCGGTGGCGGCCTCCGGCTCCTCCAACGTCAGCTCCGCTGAGCCGTCGGCCGCGCGCTCGAGCCGCGCCGGCGCGCCGGGATGACTGGAGCGGAGCCGCGCCATCACGGAGCGCTCCGCGCCAGGTGCCGGAATGTCGCTTCCGATCCATGCGAGCGGTCCCACGAAAACGCGGTCGCGTAGCAGCGCCGCCTGCGGGCCGACGACGACCTCGCGCCGCGCGGCGTCCACCGCGAGCACGTAGAGCGGCTCCGGCCCCGCGATGCCGAGGCCCCGGCGCTGACCCACGGTGAAATGGATGACGCCCTCGTGGCGGCCGAGCACCCGGCCCTCCTGGTCCACGATGGCGCCGGGCTCGGCGGCGCCGGGGCGAAGTCGCTCGATCACGCCGGTATAGCGCCCGTCCGGCACGAAGCAGATGTCCTGGCTGTCGGGCTTGGCGGCAACAGAGAGGCCGAGGCGCTCTGCGTGCGCGCGCACCTGCTCCTTCGGCATGCCGCCGAGGGGGAAGCGCAGGAATTCGAGCTGTTCCCGCGTCGTGGCGAAGAGGAAGTAGCTCTGATCGCGCACCCCGTCGATGGCCCGGTGGAGCTCGGGTCCCGCAGGCCCCGCCACGCGCCGCACGTAATGCCCCGTGGCGAGCGCCTCCGCCCCCAGATCGCGCGCGACGGCCAGCAGGTCGCGGAACTTGACGCGCTCGTTGCAGCGCACGCAGGGGATCGGCGTCTCGCCGCGCAGGTAGGAATCGGCGAAGTCGTCGATCACCGCCTGCCTGAAGCGCGCCTCGTAGTCGAGGACATAGTGGCGGATGCCGAGCCGGTCGGCGACCCGGCGGGCGTCGTAGATGTCCTCGCCCGCACAGCAGGCGCCGGGCCTGGAGCGCGGCGCGGCCTGCGCATAGAGCTGGAGGGTGATGCCCACGACCTCGCAGCCGGCCTCCGCCAGCAGGGCGGCGGTCACCGACGAATCGACGCCGCCCGACATGGCGACGACCACGCGCGCCCCGTGGCCAAGGCCGAGATCGACGGAGGATAAGGGCATGGCGCGCACTATAGGGAGGCTCTGGTGGGGCGCAAGACGGGTTGCCCGGGCTGCCGCAGGACCTCAGGCGGCGTCGAGGCCCGCCTGCCAGAACGCGGCTTCCAGGCGGGTCGCGGTGCGGAAGGTGACGGCGAGCGCTTCGAAGCGGGCGGAGCGGCCGCGCCGCGCCGCGAGCGAGTCCAGCGCCTCAACCTCGGCCCGCATGAACGCCTGATACTCCGTGCCGGCGTACATCTCGATCCAGCTTGCGTATGGATTGCCGTCCGTGCGGGTGGCGGGGTCAGCCGCAAGGCGGGCGCCGATTTCACCGTAGCCGACGACGCAAGGGGCCAGCGCCACGCGCAGGTCGAGCAGGTCGCCCGCCAACCCGCGCTCCAGCACGTACGAGGTATAGGCCAGGGTGGCGCCGTCGGCGTCGGCCCCTTCCAGCGCCGCCTCCTCCAGCCCCCAGCCGGCGCAATAGGTGCGGTGCAGGTCCATCTCCACCTCGACGAGGGCCTTGAGGCCGTCGGATGCCGCGCGGATCTCGGCCAGCGTGTCCGCCTTGTAAGCGGCGAGCCCGTAGGCGCGGGCAAACTGGATCAGGAACAGGTAGTCCTGCACCAGATAATGGCGGAACGCGCCCTCGGGCAGGGTGCCATCGCCAAGCCCCCGCACGAAGGGATGCTCGACGTAGTCCCGCCAGTCGTCCCCCGCGGCCTCCCGCAATGCCGCGAATATGCCTGCTTCGGGCGCGGACACCATCACATCATGTTGTTGGTTTCGTCCGGCAGCGTCACCACCAGCCCGTCGAGCGCCTCGGTAATGACGATCTGGCAGCCGAGACGCGAGGTCCGCGTGAGCCCCAGCGCGAGGTCGAGCATGTCCTCCTCGTCCTCGCACATCTCCTCGAGCTTGCCGTACCAGGCGGAGTCGACGATCACATGGCAGGTGGAGCACGCCATGGCGCCCTCGCACGCGCCCTCGATGTCGATGCCGTGGCGGAAGGCGATGTCGAGCACGGAGTCGCCGATGGGGGCTTCGACCTCGTGGCGGGTGCCATCGGGGTCGATAAAGGTCATGGTGGGCACGGCTGGTTCGCTGCCTAACCTGCGGCGGCGGAGACGCCGGCCTTCCAGCGGTTGGTGAGCCCCCCATAGAGCGCCCGCCACGCGCCCAGGAAGCGCTCGATCTCGTCCTCGGTGGTCGCCCAGCCCATGCTGACGCGGATGGCGCAGCCTCCCACCGCATCCGCCGTGCCCAGCGCGCGCAGCACGTGGCTCGGCTCGACCTTGCCCGACGAGCACGCAGAGCCCGCGCTCACGGCTACGCCTGCGAGGTCGAGACCCATGACCTGCGTCTCGCTCTGCACCCCCGGCATGGTGAGGCAGCTCGTGTTGGGGAGCCGCTCCGCCCCTTCGCTGAAGATGACGACGTCCGGCTCGGTCTCGCGCAGCCGCGCTTCCATGCGGTCGCGGAGCGCCGCGATCTCGCCCGCCCTTGCGAGGTCGTCCCGGGCGAGCCCGGCGGCGGTGCCGAAGCCCACGATGCCGGCCGCGTTCTCGGTCCCGCCCCTCAGCCCCCGCTCCTGCCCGCCGCCGGTGACGAGCGGCGCGATGTCGAGGCCGGTGCGCACGACCAGCGCCCCGATCCCCTTGGGGCCGGCGAACTTGTGGGCGGCGATGCTCATCATGTCGACGCCGAGGCCGGCGAAGGAGACCGGAATCCGGCCCGGCGCCTGCACCGCGTCACAGTGCACGAGCGCGCCGGCAGCCTTCGCCCGCGCCGCGATCTCGGCGACGGGCTGAATCACGCCGGTCTCGTTGTTGGCCAGCATGATGGAGACCAGCGCTTGCCGTCCCTGCACCGCGAGCGCCGCATCGAGCGCCGCCATGTCGACCACACCGTCGCCATTCACCGGCAGGACGACGTGTTCCCCGGCCACGGCCTCGGCCGTGCGCAGGATCGCGGGATGCTCGATGGCGCTCACGATGAGCGCCCGCCGGCCGGCGCCGCGCAGCGCCGTGTTGTTGGCCTCGGTGCCGCCGGCGGTGAACACCAGCTCGGCCGGTGTGCAGTCCACCAGCGCGGCGATCTGCTCGCGGGCGTCCTCGATGCGCTTCCTCACGTCGCGGCCGAAGCCGTGGACCGATGACGGGTTGCCGGCCAGCATCATCGCCTCGGCCACCGCCTCCACCACTGCAGGCTTGATCGGCGCCGTGGCGTTGTAATCGAGATAGATCGGCCCCGACTCGCTCATTCCGCAGCCTGCTCCATGAGCCCGCGACCGCCGCCAGAGAGGCGGCCGCTCATGCCGGGCAACCGGCGGGCGCAGACATCCTCCAGGGAGACCGCGTCGAGAAAGTCGCGGATGTGGGTGCCAAGCTCCTCCCAGAGATCGTGGGTGACGCAGCGCCTCTCGTCCCTCATGCAGCCCTTGCCGGAGCCCGGCGGGCAGCGCGTCGCACGCAGGTTCTCGTCCACGGCCAGGACGATGTCGGCGATCGTCAGCTCGGCCGCAGGCCGGGCCAGCCGGTAGCCGCCGCCGGGCCCGCGTGCGCTCCGCACGAGGCCCGCCCGGCGCAGCCGGCCGAAGAGCTGCTCCAGATAGGACTGCGAGATGTCCTGCCGCGCCGCGATCTCGGCGAGTGTCACCGGCTCGGCCTCGCTCGCGCCGCCCGTGCGCATCGCGAGTTCCGCCATCGCCATGACCGCGTAGCGGCCCCTGGTGCCGAGCTTCACGGGTCGGTGCTAGCCCCCTGCGGCGCGGCGGCCCAACGGCGTCGCGGCCTCTCCTTCGCCCTCCATCTCGCCCTCGGCGGGCGCTGCGGCCTCGGGCTTCGCAGCAGCGCCCTGCTCCAGCTCATCCACGCGGCTCCTGAGCGTGCGGACCTCGTCCAGCAGCCGCTCGACCGCGCGCGTCGTCGGGTCCGCGATATCGGGCGAGGGCGTGCCGTAGGCGTCGAATGACGAGGCTTCCTTCTTCGCCTCCGTGGGGCCGGCGGGGCGTGCGGGGATGCCCACCATGGTGGCGCCGGGCGGCACGTCCTTCAGCACCACAGCGTTGGCGCCGATGCGCGCGTCCCGCCCCACCGTGATCGGCCCCAGCACCTGAGCGCCAGCGCCCACCACGACCCCATCGCCCACGGTGGGATGCCGCTTGCCCGGCGACCAGGTGACGCCGCCGAGCGTCACGTGGTGGTAGAGGGTCACGTCGTCGCCGATCACCGAGGTCTCGCCGATGACCACGCCCATGCCGTGATCGATGAAGAAGCGGCGGCCGATCCGGGCGCCAGGGTGGATCTCGATGCCAGTGACCATGCGGCCCACGTGAGAGACGAAGCGCCCCAGCAGCCTGAAGCCACTTTCCCAGAGCCAGTGCGCCACGTGGTAGAAGAGCAGCGCGTGGAAGCCGGGATAGCAGAAAAACACCTCGATCTTGGAGCGGACGGCCGGATCGCGGCCGAACACACAGCCGATGTCTTCCCAAATACGCTTGAACATGGCGCTGCCGTCCGTATATCAATGGCGGCGCAGGGCGCTGCCGCGGGCCAGATTTCCGTGTTATGAACGGGATATAGAGATCCCGACTCCTGGGGTCAAGTATTTCGGCCGTGCCACGTGCGCTGCGGGGAGCGGCCGCCGCGTTTCGCCCGTGGCGGTCGTGCCCCGGCCTTGGTCTGAAGCGCCCGAACCGAAGAGCGGTCCATGCCGGAAGTGATGATCAACGGCCCCGAAGGCCGCCTCCAGGCGCGCTACAACCAGGCCGAGGATCCGCGTGCCCCCATCGCGCTGATGTTGCACCCGCATCCGCAGCACGGCGGCACGATGAACAACAAGATTGTCCACGCGCTCTATCACGCCTTCCGGCGGCGGTCGTTCTCGGTCATCCGCTTCAACTTTCGCGGCGTCGGCCGTTCCCAGGGACATTACGACCACGGTCAGGGCGAGCTGAGCGACGCGGCTTCGGTGCTCGACTGGCTCCAGATACAGAACTCGGGCGCCGACCGCTGCTGGATCGCGGGCTTCTCCTTCGGCGCCTGGATCGCCATGCAGCTCCTCATGCGCCGGCCGGAGATCGAAGGCTTCGTCGCAGTTTCGCCGCCCGCCAACAAGTTCGACTTCACCTTCCTCGCGCCCTGCCCGTCCTCGGGCCTCATCGTCCATGGCGGCGCGGACGACCTGGTGCCGGAACCGGAAGTGGCGGAGCTTGCGAGCAAGCTGCAGAGCCAGCGCCAGATCGAGATCGACTACGAGGTCATCGAGGGCGCCGGCCACTTCTACGAGCGCGAGCTCGACACGCTTACCGAGGTCGTCGAGCGCTACATCACCCGCCGCGTGGAGTAGCGACCGCCTGCGCCGGGTGATGGACCCCGCCGCGCACCGGACGGGGAACGCCGGTGGTGCGCGGCAGGCTGAGCGGCAACCTGCGCAGGCTGCGGACCGCGAGAAAGCCGAAGGCCTGCGCCTCCAGCGCATCCCCATTCCAGCCGACGCTCTCCACCGGATCGCAGAGCGCGCCCAAGCGGGAGGCGAGCGCCGCCATGATCGCCGGGTTGTGCCGCCCGCCGCCGGTCACCAGCCAGCGCCGCGGCGGCGCCGGCAGGTGCGCGAGCGCGCGGTGCGCGGCTTCCGCCGTGAAGGCGACCAGGGTTGCTGCGCCGTCCTGCGCTGCCAAACCGCGCACGGGCGCCGGGTCAAACGCGTTGCGGTCCAGCGATTTCGGTGGCGTCGCGTCGAAATAGGGATGCGCCATCAAGGCGTCGAGCGCGGCCCGGTCCACCGTCCCTGCGCGCGCCAGCCCGCCGTCACGATCGAACGCAGCGCCCGTCCTGCCTAGCACCCAGTCGTCGATCAGCGCGCAGCCGGGGCCCGTGTCGAAGGCGAGCAGGTCCTCGTCCACCGGCCCGCCGATCCAGGTGACGTTGGCGACGCCACCGAGATTGAGCACGGCGAGCGGCGGGACCAGCCCGCTCCTCCGGGCAAGCGCCGCGTGAAAGAGAGGGGCGAGCGGCGCCCCCTGCCCGCCTGCAGCCACGTCGTAGCTGCGAAAGTCGTTGACCACGTCGATCCCGAGGCTGCGGGCCAAGGCCGCTCCGTCGCCCATCTGATCGGTGCGGCCGGCGGCGGGCTCGTGGCGCACGGTGTGGCCGGGGAAGCCCACCAGCGCGATCTCCCCCCGGCTCCTGCCGGCCTCGGCCAGCAGTGCTTCCGCCAGATCGGCATGAAACCGGGTGAGCGCCTGCTCGGCCTCATCACGCGCGCCGCGCCCCTCGATGACCGCCAAGAGCCGCGCGCGCAGATCGGCCGGATAGGGCGCGGTCCGCCAGGGACCGGTTGCCGCGATGCTGACGCCGTCGGTCTCGATCAGCGCTGCATCGACGCCATCCAGCGAGGTGCCGCTCATCATCCCGAGGGCCCACACTGAACCCTCTCGCAGAGCACCGCTCATCGGCTCCGTGCGGATGGACGGGCGCCGCGTTGTCCGCCCGCCGCCCCTGTGATACACGACCGCGCGCCCAGGCGCCCTGCGCGGGCCGCCGGGCGGAGCGGCAGCCAGCGGGTCGAGCGACGGTGTTCTCCTCCGATTTCCTGCGCGTGCTCGAGGAGCGCGGCTATATTCACCAGTGCACCGATGGGGGCGGGCTCGACGCGCTCGCCGCCGAGGGGCGCCTCAGCGCCTACATCGGCTTCGACTGCACCGCCGACAGCCTCCACGTCGGCAGCCTCGTGCAGATCATGATGCTGCGCTGGCTCCAGAAAACCGGCCACCGGCCGATCGTGCTGCTCGGCGGCGGCACGACCAAGATCGGCGACCCCAGCGGGCGCGACGAATCCCGCGCGCTGCTCAGCGAGGAGGCCATCGCGGCCAACAAGGCGGGCATCCGGCGCTCGTTCGATCGCTTCCTCACCTTCGGCGACGGCGCCTCCGACGCGCTCCTGGTCGACAATGCCGACTGGCTCGACACGCTCGGCTACATCCCGCTGCTCCGCGACGTGGGCGCGCACTTCTCGATCAACCGGATGCTGACCTTCGACAGCGTGCGGCTCCGCCTCGATCGCGAGCAGCCGCTGAGCTTCCTGGAGTTCAACTACATGATCCTCCAGGCCTACGACTTTCTCGAGCTTTCCCGCCGCGCGGATTGCCGCCTGCAGATGGGCGGCTCCGACCAGTGGGGCAACATCGTGAACGGGGTTGAGCTTACGCGACGTATCGACGCGTGCCAGGTCTACGGGCTGACCACGCCGCTCATCACGCTGGCCTCCGGCGCGAAAATGGGCAAGACCGCGCAGGGCGCCGTCTGGCTCAACGCGGATCGGCTCTCGGCTTACGACTACTGGCAGTACTGGCGCAACACCGACGATGCCGACGTCGGCCGCTTCATGCGGCTCTTCACCGAGCTTCCCTTGGGCGAGATCGCGCGCCACGAGGCGCTGGAGGGCGCGGAGCTGAACGAGTCCAAGAAGCTCCTGGCGAGCGAGGCGACGACCCTCTGTCACGGCCCCAAAGCCGCCGCCGACGCCGCCGAAACCGCGCGCCGAACCTTCGAGGAAGGCGCCGCCGGCGCCGACCTCCCCGTCATCGAGGCGACCCGGGGCGACCTGGAGGCCGGCATCCCTGTGATCATGCTGTTTCAGGCGGCGGGATTGTGCGAGTCCGGTGGGGCGGCCCGGCGGCTCATCCGGGGCGGAGGCGCGCGCATCAACGACACGGTGATCGAGTCGGAGCTTTCCACGGTCGGGACCGGCGACATCGGTGCCGATGGCAGGATCAAGCTCTCCGCAGGCAAGAAGCGCCACGTCCTGGTCCGCCCGACCTGACCGCGCGGCCTTAGCCGCAACCCCAGACCTTCCAGCTCTCAGCCCTTGGCCGGCCCCTCGTCGGGCTGCCACGGCTCATAGTCCCCGGTCGCAGGGTCGCGCCGGCCGCGGCCCAGGATGTGACCCGGCGGCCGGTAGGCGCCAGGGCTGCCGGTGAGATTGGGCACGTGCGGCTTCTCCCACGGCTGCGCCCTGAGCGGCGCCTCCGTCGGCGGCTCGTCGGTGCTGTGGTGAAGCCAGCGGTGCCACTCCGGCGGCACCCGCGATGCCTCCACCTCGCCATTGTAGACGACCCAGCGCCGCTCCCGCTCGCCCGGCCCCGGCCGCCCGCGACGCCCGCGGTAGTAGCGGTTGCCGGCGTCGTCCTCGCCGACCAGCGCCCCGCAGAGCAGGGTGTAGAGCCGCGTGCCGATCGTCGCCATCGTTCCCGCCAGTGCTCCCGCACGTGTCTCGCTCCGGCGCCGCCGCTTATGCCACGACCGCCCGCCATCCGTCCAGAGACCGCGCCGTCGGGCGCCGGCTCGGGCGGCGCCCCGTTGCCGCGTGACCGGGGCGCCACCGACACGGCTTTACAATTCTTTACCTGCCGGACAAGGGCGCGAAACCGCGCCTTCCCATCTTGAGTCGTGTCCAACCGAGTCCAAATAGAGAGGCGAAGACATGACCGACCACAAGAGCACCGAAGACAATGGGGGGAAGAGCCCCGACCGCAAGCGCCGCCCGCGCTGGATCCTCATGACCATCGCCGGCGCCCTCGTCCTGGTCGTCGGCGGCATGACTTGGAGCGCGGTCGCCCATTCCGGCAAGTCCTGGGACGGCGAGAGGTTCGAGCGCTTCGTCGAGTGGAAGATCGACGACATGCTCGACGAGGTGGACGCCAGCGACGATCAGCGCGAGCGGGTTCGCGCCATCGCGACCGCCGCCATCGCCGACATGGGCGAGTTCCGCGACTTCAAGCGCGAGGGCCGGCAGGCGCTCGTCGAGGCGCTCACCCAGGAGACGGTCGATCGCGAGGCGCTCGAAACCCTGCGGCAGAACAAGCTGGAAACCGCCGACCGCGCGAGCCAGCGCCTGCTCACGGCGCTTGCCGATGCGGCGGACGTGCTCACCCCCGTTCAGCGGGCCGAGCTGGCCGAGGAATGGGAATCGCGCGACTGGCACCACAAGCGCGATTGAGCGCGTCAGCGGCCCCTGCACGTTGATCGCGCGCCGGGGCGGGACCGCTTCGCCACTCCCTCGTGGCGGTCCCGCCCTGGCCCTTTTCGACCGCAAGGCGTAACCCGTAGGTTGGAACGCGCCGCTGCCCGGAGAACCGCATGCCCGCCATTCTCTCCTCCCTCTCCATCGGGCTCGCCATCGGCATGGCGGCCCTCGTCATATCGGGCTGCGCGCTCATGGCACCGCTGCCGGACGAGAAGGACGTGTCCGAGCGGCTGAAGGCGTTCCCCACGCAGGGCCTTCCCCTCGACGGCGCCGTCACGATCCACTGGAGCGAGAGGCAAATTCCCTTCATCGAGGCCGAGAGCGATGGCGACGCGGCGTTCGCGCTCGGCCTCGTCCACGCCCATCTCAGGCTCGGCCAGATGGCGACGATGCGCATGATCGCGCAGGGCCGCGTGTCGGAGATGATCGGCCCCCTCGGTGTCGATATCGACCACGGCCTGCGCACCCTCGACTACGCCCGTGCCGCGCCGGAGATCGAGCGAGCCATGGACGAGACCACGCGGCTCTGGGTGCAGCGCTTCGTGGACGGCATCAACCATTACCAGGACACCGCGAGCGAGCTGCCGCACGACTTCGGCGTCCTCGGCCTGGAGCGGGAGCGCTGGACGGTGGAGGACGTGTTCGCCATGGGGCGCCTCGCCGGCACGGACGTGAACTGGCTGGTCTGGATGGACCTCCTCCCCCTGCGTGCGCGGCCCGGCTGGGACGAACTCTGGGCGCGGCTGGTGGAAGGCGGCACGGCCTCGGTTGCCGGCTCCGAAGGCGGCGGACCCACCGCCCAGGCGCAGCGCTGGCTCGGCGGGCTCTCCAAGTCCGGCAGCAACAGTCTCGCGGTGGCGGCGCACCGCACCGATACCGGCGGCGCGCTCATGGCCAACGACCCGCACCTCGGCATTCTCGTGCCCAATGTCTGGCTGATCGCCGGCGTGCGTTCGCCCTCCTATCACGCGGTGGGGCTGATGGCGCCCGGCCTGCCGATCTTCGCCATTGGCCGCAACCCGCACATCGCCTGGGGCGGCACCAACATGCGCGCCGCCTCCAGCGACCTTTACGACGTGAGCCACGTGCCGGCACCAGAGGTTGAAGAGCGGAGCGAGAACATCGGCGTGCGCTGGTGGTTCGACAGCGACGTAACAATACGCGAGACAGAGTGGGGGCCGATCGTCAGCGACGCGCCGCTCCTCGCCGACCTCGACCTGCCGCTGCTCGCGCTGAAATGGACCGGTCACAGTCCGAGCGACGAAATCGGCGCCATGCTTGCCGTGAGCCGGGCGCAGAGCTTCGACGCGTTCCGTGCGGCCTTCGACGGCTTCGCCGTGCCCGGCCAGAACATGCTCTATGCGGACAGCGACGGGAACATCGGCCAGGTCATGGCGGCGTGGCTTCCCGCTCGCAACGGCCCGCCCGCCGATATCGCTGTCGACACCGCCGGCCACGATGCCTCATGGGGCGCCATGCGCACCGTCGCGGATCTCCCATACAGCTATAACCCGGAAACGGGCTACCTGGTCTCCGCCAACAACCGGCCGGCAGCGACGCCCGAGCCGGTGGGGTTCTTCTTCTCTCGCGACGACCGGGTGGAGCGCATGGCCGCGCTCATCGAGGCTGAGAGCGCCGTGGGCGTTGAGACCCTCAAGGCGATTCAGCAGGACGTCTACATGGCCTCGTCGGTGACGCTGCGCGACCTCTTCATCGCCAGGCTCGATGCCCTGGGGTTGACCGCCGCGGCCGATACCAGGGGCAAGGAGGCGATCTCCTGGCTGCGCGACTGGGACGGCAAATACCTCGCGGACTCGGTGGGTGCGGTCACCTTCGAGCAGTTCCGCAACGCCTTCACCGGCCGCTTCTACGTCCTCCTCTATGGCGACGACGACGGCGCGGCGTTGGCCTCGACCGGCCGGCGCACGGCGCTGCTCGACGAGGACATCGCCGCCGCCGACGAGGAGACGCTGCGCGGCGCGCTTTCCTCCGGGCTGCAGGCGGCTGTCGATGGCCTCGATTCCTTCGCCAGTTGGGGCGAGATGCACCGGCTCAGCCTCGCGCATCCTCTCTCCAACGTTCCGCTCATCGGCGGGCGCTACGAGTTCGCCGAAGCCGGCGTCGGCGGGAGCTCGGCGACGCTGATGAAGACCGCGCACGATGCCACCGGCGAGCGCCACACGGTCGATTACGGCTCCAACGCGCGGCACATTTCCGACATGACCGACCCGGACGAGAACTACTTCGTGCTGCTGGGCGGGCAGGATGGCTGGTTCAACAGCACGACCATCCTGGATCAATGGGAGTTGTGGCGCCGCGGCGAGTACGTTCGCGTACCGCTGACCCTCGCCGAGGTCCGCGCCAGCTTCCCGCACGCGCTCTCGCTCGGGAACTGAGGCACGAGCGCGGAGACGCCTGCGACCGGACCATGTACGACGCCACCTGGCTCCTGCGCCTCTATGCCCGCCGCCGCCTTCGGCAGCTTGCTGCCATGGACCCGCAGCGAACCCAGCGCCGCGTTCTGTCATCCCTCATCGATCGCGGACGAGCCACGACGTTCGGCCGTGACCACGAGTTCTCCGCCGCGTGGTCCCTCGACGACTATCGTTCGCGGGTGCCGCTTCGCGATTACGATGCGTTCTGGGAGGATTACTGGCGTGCGCCCTTCCCGCGCCTCGCCGATTGCACGTGGCCGGGGCTCATCCCCTGGCTCGCCGTCTCGTCGGGAACGACGACCGGCACCACGAAATACATCCCCGTGAGTCGGGAGATGCACCGCTCCAACGTGCGCGCGAGCGCCGATCTCCTGACCCACCACCTCGCCAACCGGCCCGGGAGCCGGTTGTTCGCCGGGCGGGTCTTCATGCTGGGGGGCTCGACCGGCCTGGTCCGGCAGTCGCAGGGGGTCTTCAGCGGAGACCTGAGCGGCATTGCGACGGCGGCCATGCCCGCCTGGGCCAGGCTGCGCTACTTCCCCCCGCGCGATCTGGAGAGCATCGACGATTGGCAGATCAAGATCGAACGCTTCGCCGAACGCTCCCTGGCCGAGGACATCACGGCGGTGGTGGGCACGCCGAGCTGGCTCCTGATCTATTTCGAGCGCCTGGCCGAAATCGCCGGGGCCAGGCGGGGCGGCACCCTGCGCCGGATTGCCGACGTCTACCCGGACCTCGAAATGCTGGCGCACGGCGGCGTGGCCTGGGCGCCCTATCGCGACCGCTTCGCCGCCCTGCTCGAAGGGAGCCGCGCCGAGACGCGCGAGGTCTATCCGGCGAGCGAGGGGTTCTTCGCCATCGCCGACCGCGCCGATGGGGAGGGCCTCCGCCTCCTGCTCGACAACGGGATCTTCTACGAGTTCATCCCCGTCGATCAGCTCGATAACCCGCAGCCTGACTGCCGCTGGATCGGCGACGTGGAGCCGGGAGTGAACTACGCGCTGGCGGTAACCACCTGCGCCGGCCTCTGGCGCTACCTCGTGGGCGACACGGTGACGGTGGTCGAGCGCGACCCGCCCCGCGTCCTCGTCACCGGGCGGACGAGCTACATGCTGTCGGCGTTCGGCGAGCACGTAATCGGCGCCGAGGTCGAGCGCGCCGTGGCGGAAGCGGCGAGGACGATCGGCGCGACGGTCTCCGATTTCGCCGCCGGAAGCCTGTTTCCGGAGGAGACCGGCGCGCGCGGAGGGCACCTTTACATCGTCGAGCTGGGGCCGGAACGCGGTGAAAGCGGTCTCGACTCCGAGCAGCACGCGCGTTTTGCCGAGAGACTCGACGCGGCGCTCTGCCGCCTCAACGACGATTACGCCGCCCACCGCGCGGGCGGCTACGGCATGGACGCCGCGCGCGTGCGCGTTGTCCCGCCCGGCGCATTCGCCGTCTGGATGAAGAGTCGCGGCAAGCTCGGCGGGCAGAACAAGGTACCCCGCATCATCAACGACCGCGCGCTCTTCGACGGGTTGCGCCGGTTCGCCGATTCGTACGGCGAGACGGGCGGAGGCTCGGTGCAGCGATGACGGGTCGTGCCGCCGCCATCCGCCTTCTGATGATCGAGGACGACCGTGCCCTCGCCGAGATGGTCGCGACCTATCTCGACAAGGCCGGCATGACGCTCGACCATCGGGAGAGCGCCGAGGCGGGCCTCGCTGCGGCCCTTCGGGGTGGCTACGACGCGGTGGTGCTGGATTTGATGCTGCCGGACGGCGACGGCCTCACGGTCTGCCGCGAGATCCGCGCGCGCTCCGACGTTCCGATCCTGATGCTGACGGCGCGTGGCGAGGAGGCCGACCGCATCGTGGGCCTCGAGATCGGCGCTGACGATTACCTGCCCAAGCCGTTCAATCCACGCGAGCTGCTGGCCCGTCTCCGTGCAATTCTGCGCCGCCGCGCCAGCGAAAGCCCTGCTTCGCCAGAAGAGATGCTGCGCTTCGGCCGCCTCGTAATCGACCGCGCGGCGCGCCGCGCGCTGGTGGATGGCGAGGAGCGCGCGCTCACCGGCCACCAGTTCGATCTACTCTGCGTCCTCGCCGAGAGCGCCGGCCGCGTGCTGAGCCGCGAGCAACTCATGGACCGGGTGCGCGGCGAGGCGCTGGAGGCCTTCGACCGCAGCATCGACGTGCACGTCTCGCGCATCCGCGCAGCGATCGAGGACGACCCCAAGAACCCCCGCCGCATCGTCACCCTGCGGGGCGCGGGCTACCTCTTCGTTCGCCGCCAGGATGAGGCCTCGTGAAGCGGCGCCTATTCCTGCAGGTCTACCTGACGATGCTCGGCATCGTCGTGCTGTTCGGCGCGCTGGCCGCCGTCGGCTGGTGGCTGACCCACGACGAGGGTCCGCAGGCGGAACTGCGCCGGAGCATCGGCACCCTGTTGACCGAGGCGCTCCCGGCTACCGACGCACCGCAAGCAGAGCTCGACGCCGCCATCGCCCGGCTGGGTCGGGACCTCGATGGCCGCATCAGCGTCTACGGGCCTGAGGGCGCGCTGCTCGCCAGCGAGGGCGAACCGCTGGAGGCGCCCGAAGAGTTGCCTGCGGGCTGGCGGGCACGTCGGAGCCACGCCTTCGTGCTGTCGCTGGCGGACGGGCGCCTCGTCCTCTACCGCCCTGAGATCGATCGGCCTCACACGAAAGCGATCGGCTTTCTCATCGCTCTCGCCCTGCTTGCGCTCGCCGTCGCCATCGGCGCCTGGCCGCTGGCCCGCCGCCTCGCCCGCCGGCTGGAACGGCTGCAGACCCGGGTGGAGGCGCTGGGCGCGGGCGACCTCGGAGCCCGCGTCGAGGTCGAGGGCAAGGACGAGATCGCGGCGCTCGCCCGCAGCTTCAACCGGGCCGCCGAGCGAATCCAGACTCTGGTCGAGGCCCAGCGGGACACGCTCGCCGCCGCCTCCCACGAGCTGCGCTCCCCTCTCGCCCGCATCCGCATGGCGGTGGAGCTGCTGGCGGAGAACGGCGATCCGGCACTGCGCGCCAGGGTCGAGCACGACGTGGAGGACCTCGACGAGCTGATCGAGGAGATCCTTCTCGCAAGCCGTCTCAGCACCCTGGAGCGACCGCAGCACCTGGAACGAATCGACCTGCAGGCGGTCTGCGCCGAGGAGGCCGCGCGCGCCGGCGCCGATTTCAAGGGCGGGCCGGGGGAGATTCAGGGCGAAGGCCGGCTGCTCGCCCGCCTGATCCGCAACCTGCTGGAGAATGCCACGCGCCACGCGCCGGGCAGCCCTGCCCTGGTGGAGCTGGAGGCGCAGGGCGGGCACGCCCTGCTGCGAGTCTCGGACCGCGGGCCCGGCGTGCCGGAGGAAGAGCGCGAGCGAATCTTCGAGCCCTTCTACCGCCGGGAGGGTCGGCGAGAGGACGAAGGCAACGAGCGCGGCGTCGGGCTCGGCCTCAGCCTCGTGCGCCAGATCGCGCGCCGCCACGGCGGGGATGCGACCTGCCGGGCGCGCGAGGGCGGCGGCGCCTGCTTCGAGGTCAACCTGCCGACCGCGCCGCCCTAGCCCGCCGCGATACAACGAGATCGGGGTATCCGCCTGCACTCATCGCGCCCTCTGAATGATGACCGGGGCGCATGGCGCTACCCGGCAGCGCCTCGAAATTGTAGTTGACAGGCCCGTGATATTTGGCGTTACTTACTACAGATTGCGGTTCTGTCGCCTCGGATTACCATATATTGTTCGGTGTTTTCGGGCGGCAGACGCAGAGCTTCTTCGGTACTTGGGCGGTTTGGAGGCCCCATGCGCATCGAGCGCCACTATACGACGGACGACGGATCGCCGCGCGACGAGGTGGCGTACCGCACGACGTCGTGCGAGATCCGCAATCCCGATGGCTCGGTGGTGTTCGCGCAGGAGGACGTCGAGGTCCCGGCCGGCTGGTCGCAGGTCGCAAGCGACGTCCTCGCCCAGAAATATTTTCGGAAGGCCGGCATCGCCGCCCGGCGTAGGCCGGTGCCGGAGGAGGGCGTGCCCGAATGGCTGTGGCGGAGCGCGCCGGACCCAGAGGCGGCGAAAGACGCCGACCAGGCGGACGACAGGCCGGCTCAGGGCGAGTGCTCGGCAAAGCAGGTGTTCCACCGCCTTGCCGGCACCTGGACCTACTGGGGCTGGAAGGCCGGCTACTTCGACACCGAATCGGACGCCCGCGCCTTCTATGACGAGCTCTTCGCGATGCTGGCGCTCCAGGTGGCGGCGCCCAACTCGCCCCAGTGGTTCAACACCGGGCTGCACTGGGCCTATGGCATCGACGGCCCGGCCCAGGGGCACTACTACGTCGATTTCGAGACCGGCGATCTGAAGGAAGCCAGCTCGGCCTACGAGCACCCGCAGCCGCACGCCTGCTTCATCCAGAGCATCCAGGACGACCTCGTCAACGAGGGCGGCATCATGGACCTCTGGGTGCGCGAGGCGCGGCTCTTCAAGTACGGCTCCGGCACGGGCACGAACTTCTCCAACCTGCGCGGCGAGGGCGAGCCGCTCTCCGGCGGGGGCAGGTCGTCGGGCCTGATGAGCTTCCTCAAGATCGGTGACCGCGCCGCCGGCGCCATCAAGTCGGGCGGCACCACCCGGCGCGCGGCAAAGATGGTCATCGTCGACGTCGATCATCCCGACATCGAGGAATTCGTCTCCTGGAAGGTGGTGGAGGAGCAGAAGGTCGCGGCCCTGGTGAGCGGCTCGCAGCTTCTGCACAAGCACCTCAACGCTCTGGTCGCGGCCTGCCACGCGGGGAGCGGCGCCGGGCGCTTCGCGCCCAGATCCAACCCCGCGCTCAGCGACGCCGTCTGCGCGGCGCAGAAGGCGCTGGTGCCGGAGACCTGCATCCACCGCGCGATCCGCTGGGCTGAGCAGGGTTTCACCGAGATCGACTTCCGCATCTACGACACCGACTGGCAGTCGGAGGCCTATCTCACCGTATCGGGCCAGAACTCCAACAACTCGATCCGCGTGACCGATGCCTTCCTGAAGCAGGTAGAGGCCGGCGCTCCGTGGGACCTGATCCGCCGCACCGATGGCAAGGTGGCAAAGACCGTCGACGCGCGTGGGCTCTGGGACCAGATCGTGGAGGCGGCGTGGGCCTCGGCCGACCCCGGCATCCAGTTCGACAGCACCATCAACGCCTGGCACACGTGCCCGGCAGGCGGGCGGATCAACGCGTCCAACCCCTGCTCCGAGTACATGTTCCTCGACGACACGGCCTGCAACCTCGCCTCGCTCAACCTGATCACCTTCCGGCGCGAGGACGGCAGCTTCGACATCGAGAGCTTCGAGCATGCCGTCCGGCTCTGGACCGTCGTCCTCGAGATCGCGGTGGTGATGGCCCAGTTCCCGTCCCGCGAGATCGCGCAGCGCTCCTATCTTTACCGCACGCTCGGGCTCGGCTTCGCCAACCTGGGCGGGCTGCTGATGTCGCTCGGGCTTTCCTACGACAGTGCCGAGGGCCGGGCGCTCTGCGGCGCCATCGGCGCGCTCATGACCGGCGTCTCCTATGCCGCTTCTGCGGAGATGGCCGGCGAGCGCGGCGCCTTCCCCGCGTTCGACGAGAACCGGGACGCCATGCTGCGGGTCATGCGCAACCATCGCGCCGCCGCCCGCGGCGAGCCCGGGCGCTTCGAGGGCCTCGACATCCGACCGGTGCCGCTCGATCACGCCAACCTTCCCGATGCTGCGCTCGGTGAAGCCGCGGAGGGCGCCTGGGACCGCGCGGTGGAGCTCGGTGAGAAGCACGGCTACCGCAACGCGCAAGCCACGGTGATCGCGCCCACCGGCACCATCGGCTTGGTCATGGATTGCGACACCACCGGCATCGAGCCCGACTTCGCCCTGGTGAAGTTCAAGAAGCTGGCCGGCGGCGGTCACTTCAAGATCATCAACGGGACGGTGCCCAAGGCACTGAAGACGCTGGGCTACACGGCGCCGCAGATCCGCGAGATCGTCGCCTATGCCGTCGGTAGCGGCACGCTGAAGGGGGCGCCCGCGATCGACCATGCAGCGCTCGCGCGCAAGGGCTTCACGTCGGACGTCATCGCGCGCGTCGAGGGTGCTCTCGATGCCGCCTTCGACCTCAACCTCGCGTTCAACAAGTGGACGCTCGGCGCAGATTTCTGCACCGGCACGCTCGGCCTCGATGCCGCCAATCTCGACCGGCCGGGCTTCGACCTTCTTGGCGCTCTCGGTTTCAGCGCGCGCGAGATCGAGGCGGCCACGCTTTACTGCTGCGGCGCCATGACGCTCGAGGGCGCGCCGCACCTCAGGCCCGAGCACCTGCCCGTCTTCGACTGCGCCAATCCCTGCGGGCGGACCGGATCGAGCCGCTGCCTCTCCACCGAGAGCCACGTCCGCATGATGGCGGCGGCCCAGCCCTTCATCTCCGGCGCAATCTCGAAGACCATCAACCTGCCGATGGACGCCACCGTCGATGACTGCCGCAGGGCCTACGAGCTCTCCTGGCGCCTCGGCATCAAGGCCAACGCGCTCTACCGCGACGGCTCCAAGCTCTCCCAACCGCTCAGCGCGCTCGCCCTCGGCGACGGCCTCGCGGACGAGGCGGATGATGAGACGGCCGACGAGCCGCTCGCCGCGATGAGCCAGCCTGACCCGCTCGCCGTCGCCGAGCGCATCGTCAAGCAGGTCATTCGCGAGGGCGACCGCCGGCGCCTCCCCCATCGGCGGCGCGGCTACACCCAGAAGGCCATCGTCGGCGGCCACAAGGTCTACCTCAGGACCGGCGAGTTCCAGGACGGATCGCTCGGCGAGATCTTCATCGACATGCACAAGGAGGGCGCGTCCTTCCGCAGCCTGATGAACAACTTCGCGATCTCGATCTCGATCGGACTGCAGTACGGCGTGCCGCTGGACGAGTACGTCGATGCCTTCACCTTCACGCGCTTCGAGCCGGCGGGGATGGTGGTCAACAACGACGCCATCAAGATGAGCACCTCCATCCTCGACTACATCTTCCGCGAGCTCGCCATCTCCTATCTCGGGCGCAGCGACCTCGCCCATGCCGAGGCCGAGGACCTGCTGCCGGACACCATCGGCGGCGGCGAGGAGCAGACGGTGCGCGCGCCGACGGCCGAGCGGCAGGGGCCTCCAGGGGCCAGCGCCGACGAGACGGTGAGCGCGGGCTATGTCCGCTCCAACCTGCTGGTACTGAACGGCGGCGCCGTCGGTCCAGGCGGCGACGAGAGAGGCAGCCGCGAGAGCGCCCACCGTCTGGAGACGACCGCGCGCGGCGCGCCGATGTCAGGCGACGGGCAAGGCGCTCACGCGGTGGCGGCGGCGGTATTCCCAAAGCGGGTGCCGCAGAGCCATCGCGCCGCCGCCAGCCAGCCGGCGGGCGGCCGTGAGCCACAGCTCCAGGCGCGTGGCAAGGGCTACGAAGGCGAGGCTTGCGGAGATTGCGGCAACTTCACGCTGGTCCGCAACGGGACCTGCATGAAGTGCGTTACCTGTGGCGCTACCAGTGGTTGTTCCTGACGACCGTCCATCTCCCGCGGTCATGAACCACTGGCACTGGGGAGTGCGTGCAACGCGCACTCCCCTCTTTTCTTCAGGCCATTCCAGCGCCCCTTGCCGGGCCCGTCAAGCGGCCCATGTAATCGTAGTATATCGAAACGGTCATCGGCGGCGCTTTGCGTGGGCATGGGAAAAGGAACTCGGATGAGCTTCGGCGCAGGGCTCAGTGCCCTCGGAGCGCTGGTCGCGGCAGTGGTACTCGGTCTCGCGGCATGCCAGACGTCGGGAACGGTTACCGCGATCGCCACCGACGAGCCTGGTCCAGGCCCTGCCTCCTGGCTCGCCAAGCCGGAAGGCGACGGTCCGTTCCCTGCCGTCGTCCTGATCCACGGTTGCAGCGGGACCGAGAGGAACACCTCGCACCAGACCGTCTGGCGCGGTCTGAACCAGCACGCCGGACTGTTGAACGAGAACGGCTACGTCACGCTCATCGTCGACAGCTTCGGCCCGCGACGCATCACGGACGGCTGTCAGACAGGGGGTAGATACTATCCGTTGCAGCTCAGCGACGCTTATGCCGCGTTCGATCATCTGGCGTCGCGGCCGTTCGTGGACCCGGATCGTATCGGGCTCGTTGGCCTGTCCCTGGGCGGCGGCACGGGTATTCGTGTCGCCGCACGTGGCTACGGCAGAGTCTCGCCAGGGTACGGCGCGGTCGTTGCGTACTATCCCTACTGCGACCACATCTACCGCTTCGATCTTCCGCTCTTGATCCTCATTGGCGCCGAGGACGATTGGACCCCGGCATCGCTTTGCCAGGCTCTCGCCCCGCGCGACCCCGACCGTGTAGAGTTGGTCGTCTATCCCGGTGCCCACCACTCCTTCGATCTGCCCATGCGGGGGCCCTACTACGTTGAAGGCATGAACGGCCGGATGCACACGGTGCAGGGCAGCCCCGAAGCACGGCGTGATTCACAAGCGCGCATGCTCGCATTCTTCGACCGGCACCTCGGCCAGACTCGCTGATACTTGGCCGGTGCCGCGCCTTCGCCAGACCGACACTCCAGACCACAGGACAAGCCCATGAGCCCGAGCGCCTTCCGCGCCTTCACCTTCGATTGCTACGGCACCCTCATCGACTGGGAGCAGGGGATGCTCCGGGCGCTCCGCGCGCTGCCGGGGATCGCGGCGGACGACGACGCGCTGCTCGCCGCCTTCGCCCGGCACGAGCACGCCATCCAGGAAGAGAATCCGGCGATGCTCTACCCGCAAGTGCTGGATCACGCCTGCAAGGCGATTGCAGCCGACTTCGGCCATGCTGCGACGGATGCGGAGGCTGCCGCGTTCGGCGCCTCGATCGCCGACTGGCCCCCCTTCCCCGATTCGGTGGACGCGCTGGCCTACCTCAGGCAGCACGGACTGCTGATGGTGCTGTCGAACGTGGACCGCGCTTCGTTCGCCCACAGCGCGAGCCGGTTGGGCGACCCCTTCCAAGCCGTCGTGACCGCCGAGGATGTCGGCAGCTACAAGCCCGCGCCGGCCCATTTCGAGCGCGCCAAGGCGCTGCTCGCGGACGAAGGCATCGCGCCCGGCGAAGTGCTGCACGTGGCCCAGAGCCTCTTCCACGACGTCGTGCCGGGCCGCGCGGCCGGCTTCTCCACCTGCTGGATCGACCGCCGCGCGGGCCGTCCGGGCGGCGCCACGCCACCGGTCGACGTGGAGCCCGACATGACCTTCCACGACCTCGCCTCCCTCGCCGCCTGGCACCGCACAGGCACCGGCTGACCGAGAGGCTCCAACGCCGCTGTTCTGGCACAAGCTTGACATTTCATGATATAGGAAGACGACTCTTCGGCGGAGGACCGAGGTCTCCCCATGTCACAGACGCGAGAAAAATTCGCCACCCAGGTTGACGGCGCACTTCTCGCCGACCTGAGAGGATTGGCCAAGCAAGAGGGCCGTCAAATCCAGGCGCTTGTCGAAGAGGCGATCGCAGCGCTGATCGAGCAGCGGCGGCAAGGCACGGCCAGACCGCACGTGATGAGCGCTTATGGCAAGAGCCACGCTCGCTACGCATCGCTCTACAAGAAGCTCGCGCAGTGACGCGGGACTATCTGACTCTTGCAGACGTTCTCGCCATTCACGCCGATCAGATCGCGGTTTACGGCGGCGCGGATGGGCTACGGGATCCGGGCCAACTCGAAGCAGCGTTGTTCCGGCCGCAGAGCGGCTACTACGCTGATGTGATCGCCGAGGCGGCGGCGCTCTGGGAGAGCCTGTCGCAGAACCATCCCTTCGTTGACGGGAACAAGCGCACGGCCTTCGCCGCGACTTTCACATTTCTCGCCGTCAACGGCGTGAACCTGACCGCCGACGCCAACGAGGCGTGGGCGTTCCTGTCCCGCCTCTACGACCGCAACGAGTTCGCGCTCGACGCTCTCGACGCGTGGCTGCGCAACCACACAGAACCGGCGAGGTAGAGCGCAACGACGTTTTGCACCCCCGAAGCCTCCCCGCCGCGCCTATTCGTGAACGTCGAAGCGGAAGGACTTCGAGACGATCTTCCACTCGTTGTCGATCCTGATCAGGCTCAGGAAGTCGGTGAAGTAGCGCGGATGGATCGCGCACTCGCAGGTCACGACGGCGGTGTTCTCGTCCGACAGGTCGATGGAGAGGATCTTGTCGAA
>JAPPMY010000183.1 GCA_028818855.1 Rhodospirillales bacterium | reverse complement strand
TGCAGCTCACACGACGCAGCTTTCTGAAATCGGCATCGGCTCTTGCGGGCGCAGGACTGGTCGTCGGCTTCGGCACGGGCGGGCCTCTCGCCGCGCCGGGCGGGACCCGCGAGTTCACACCGTTCGTGCGTATCGCCGGCGATGGCACCGTCACCGCGCTCATCAAGCACTTCGAGTGCGGACAAGGGACCGCCACCGGTCTGGCGACGCTGATCGCCGAGGAGCTGAACCTGACGCTCGACCAAGTCGAGGTCGAGTTCGCTCCCGCGGACGCCCGCAGCTATGGAAACCTGTTCTTCGGCGGGATTCAGGGCACGGGCGGATCGACCGCCATGGCCAACTCGTACATGCAGTACCGCACCGCCGGCGCTGCGGCCCGGGAGATGCTGATCGGCGCGGCCGCGGAGGTGTGGGGTGTCGACCCGACCGGCGTGACCCTGGTCGACGGGCAGCTCAGCGCCGGCGCGAACAGCGCGCCGATGGGGGAATTCGTCGCAGCGGCCTCCGCCCGTGCCGTTCCGGCCTCACCCCGCCTGAAGGATCCGTCGGCGTTCAGGGTCATCGGAAACCCCGACACGGCTCGGCGCGACAACGGTCCGAAGACCGACGGGACCGCGCAATATGCGATGGACCTGCATCTGGACGGTCAGATCGTGGCTGTGATCCTGCGCTCGCCGCGCTTTGGCGGCACGCTGGTATCCTTTGACGACAGTGCAGCGCGTGACGTGCCCGGGTTCATCCGTGCTGCCGCGTTGCCGACAGGAACCGGCGCGGTGGTCTATGCGCAGAACACCTGGGCGGCCTTTCAGTCCCGCGATGCGCTGAGCGCCGAGTGGGACTTCTCGCAGGCCGACAGTCGCAGCTCCGATCGGATCAAGGCAGACCTTCTGGCCGCGGTGAGCAGCGACGCGGAGTTCGATGCGAAGGGCTCGGCGGCCGAGACGGCGCAGGCACTGGACTCGGCGGCGCAGGTGATCGAGAGGGACTTCTTCTTCCCCTATCTCGCGCACGCCACCATGGAGCCCCTCACCTGCACCATCGCGCCGACCGAGACCGGTGTGATGCTCTATGACGGCTGCCAGATGCCGACGGGCGCTCAGATGGCCTTGGCGGCGGTGCTTCAGATCCCGCAGGAAAACATCGAAGTCACGACGCTCTATGCCGGAGGCACGTTCGGGCGGCGCTCGACCCAGACCGCCGATTATCATGTCGAAGCGGCCCTGGCATTCGCCCTGAACGGTGGGCAGCAGCCCGTAAAGCTCGTCTGGTCGCGCGAAGACGACATCAGGGGCGGCTACTACCGCCCGGCTGTGGCCCATAGGGTGCGCGTAGGCCTCGACGAGAACGGCCGTATCGTCGGCTGGGATCATCGCGTCGCCGGCAAACCGATCTTCAAGGGCGGCGCCTGGGACGCGTTCCTCGTTCAGAACGGGGTCGACAGCAGCTCTGTCGAAGGGGCGCGCGACACGCTTTACGACATTCCTGCGCAATACGTCGGCCTGACCGATGACAGGTCTCCGATCAGCGTGAACTGGTGGCGCTCGGTCGGGCACAGCCACACGGCTTATGTCATGGAGACCATGATGGACCTGGCCGCGGCTGTGGCCGGCCAGGATCCGGTCGAGTATCGGATGTCCTACTTGAGCGGCGGCACGCCCGACCAGGCCCGCATGTCCGGGGTTCTGCGTCTTGCTGCCGACCGGGCCGATTGGAACGGCCCGCTTCCCGATGGACACAGCCGGGGCGTGGCGGCCCACAAGTCTTTCGGCACCTTCGTCGCCGAAGTGGTGGAGATCTCCGGCGACGCCGAGAACGGTATCGTCATCGAGAAAGTAACCTGTGCCGTCGATTGCGGCGTGGCGGTCAACCCGGATGTCATCGCGGCCCAGATGGAGAGTGGAATCGGCTACGGGATCGGCCATGTGATGCGCAACGAGATCACGTTCACCGATGGCGAAGTGGACCAGTTCAACTTCCCCGACTATGAGCCGCTTCGGATCGGCGATATCCGGGCCATCGAGACCCATATCATGCCCTCGACGGAGCCGCCGACCGGTGTCGGTGAGCCCAGCACGCCGCCGTCGGGAGCTGCGCTGGCCAATGCAATTGCCGTTGCCGGTCCACGCGTGACGCATCTGCCGATGGCAGCAAACGGGGTGAGCTTTTCCTGATCCGAGCCCGGGGGGGGGGGGCCCCGCGGCCCCCCCCCCCCCAAAACCCCCCACCCCCCACCCCCCCAAAAAAAAAAAACAGCCAGCGGCAAATTTTGGGTTGGGAAAGGGGCCGGG
>JAPPMY010000274.1 GCA_028818855.1 Rhodospirillales bacterium | reverse complement strand
CGGCCGCGACCGCGCCCGCGATCAGCGAGATCAGGAAGGCGTCGCTGAGCAGGCCCTGCGACATGGCCGCTCAGTCCCGCGCGGCCATCTGGCGCCGCTGGCCGAGCCACTCCGTGAGCGCCAGGAAGATCAGCATCAGCGCAACCAGCACCAGGATGAAGTAGTTGGGCAGCCCCGCCTTGCGCGATGCCGTCTCGCCGCCGATGGAGAGCACGGCGAAGAAGAAGACGAACCCGATCACGGCAATGCCGTTGAAGCGGGCGAGGAAGACCAGCGGAATGATCATCAACCCGTAGGCCGGGTTCCAGTCGGCCCGCACGTTGCCCCAGACGCCCAGGATCTCGACGGCGCCGCCGAGCCCCGCGAGGCCCGCGCTCAGCGCGAACACGACCACCATCAGCGCGCCGAGCGGCAGGCCCACGTGCACGGCCGCGCGCGGGTTCGCGCCGACGAGGCGGAGCCTCAGCCCGAACGCCGTCCGCGTCATCAGCCAGTGGATGAAGAGGATCACGGCGAGGCCCACGATCACGCCGACGTTGATGGTGCTGCCGAAGAGCCTGGGCAGCCGGTCGTCGGTCGCCAGCGTATGGGTCTGCGGCACTGTGGTGGTGGGGTCGTCGAAGGGCAGCTTGATGAGCACGTTGGCCGCGCTGATGCCCAGAAAACTCATCATCAGCGTGGTCACGATCTCGTTGACGCCGTGGTAGGCCTTGAGCACGGCGGGCAGCAGCGACCAGACGGCGCCCACGGCCATCGCCACCACCATCACCAGCGGCAGCACGAGCCAGACCGGCAGCACCGTGACGAGCGCCGGCGCGAGCGCCGCGGCGATCACCGCGGCGAGCAGGAACTGCCCGTCGACGCCGAGGTTCCAGAGCCCCGCACGGAAGGCCACGATCAGGCTCGCGCCGAGCAGCAGCAGCGGCGCGCAGCGGGTGATGGTGTCCTGCAGGCCGATCCAGCTCAGCAGGCCGCGCTTGATGATGTTGTAGTAGAAGGCGCCGGGGTCAGCGCCAAGTACCAGCAGGATCAGCGCGCCCACCGCGAGCGCCAGCACGATCGGCAGCAGCGCCGCCGCCACCGGCCCGGCCCAACGGCGGAGCGTCGTCACGCCGGGGGCGGGGGCGGGCGGTTCGTCATGTGCCGTCGACGCCTCTGCCATCGCGCTCAGGGTGCCGCGCCGACCCCGATCATGAGCTCGCCGACGCGCCGCGCCGCATCGCCGTCGTTCTCCACGATGCCGACCATGCGGCCGTCGAGCATGACCCCGATGCGGTCCGCCAGCTCCAGGATCTCGTCGAGGTCCGTCGAGATCAGGATCGTGGCCACGCCCTCGTCGGCGCGCTCGCAGATCGCGAGCCGCGCGCGGCGGATGTTGTTCAGGTCGAGCCCGTAGGTGGGCTTGTTGTAGATGACGGCCATCGGCTGGTTGTCCAGCTCGCGGGCGAGCAGCGCCTTCTGCACGTTGCCGCCGGAAAGATGCCCGAGCGGGGTGCCCGGCCCCGGCACGCGGATGTCGTGCTCGGCGATGAGCCCGCGCGCGTGGCGCTCCACCTCGGCGTTGCGGATGATGCCGTGGCGCCAGAACGGCTCGTCGCCGATGCGCTTCAGCAGCAGATTGAGGCCCACAGGGAAGGCGGAGACCGTGCCCTCGCCGAGCCGGTCGTCGGTGACGTAGCGGAGCCCTGTGTGCTGGCGCTGGCGCACGCTCAGCCCCTCGATGGGCTCGCCGTCGAGCACGATGCGGCCCGCGTCGGCCGGTCGCTGGCCCGCGATGGCTTCGGCGAGCTGCTTCTGGCCGTTGCCGTCCACGCCGGCGATGCCGAAGATCTCCCCTTCGCGTACCTGGAAGCTCACGCCGCCATCGCCGGCCGCCGCCGGACTCCCGGCCGGGCGGAGGCCGTCCACCGCGATCACCACGCGCTCGCCCGGCGCTGCATTCCGTCGGGCGCGGCTCCGTTCCTGCACCGTGCCGTCGGCGGCTGCGCCGAACATCAGGTCGACGATATGATCGATCGCCTCCTGCGGCGCGAGCCCGGCCAGCGTCTCCGGCGCGAGCGAGCCCACCTTGCGGCCCAGCCTGAGCACCGTCACCCGGTCGCCGAAGCTCACCGCCTCGTGCAGCTTGTGGGTGATGAAGAGGACGGCGATGCCTGCGTCGCGCAGCCGCCCGATGACGCGGCCCAGGTCCTCCACGCCCTGCGGCGTCAGCATCGAGGTCGCCTCGTCCAGGATCAGCACGCTCTCGCCCCGCCACAGCGCCTTGACGATCTCGACGAGCTGCTGCTGGCCGAG
>JAPPMY010000107.1 GCA_028818855.1 Rhodospirillales bacterium | reverse complement strand
CTTGGCGGCGCCCACGCCGTTGACCTCGGCGAACTCCGCCTCGCTGCGCGGGCGCTGGCGCACCATTTCCAGCAGCGTGCGGTCGGGAAACACGATATAGGCCGGCACGCCGCGCTCGCGCGCGATCTCTAGGCGCAGCGCCTTGAGGGCGTCCAGCAGCGCCGCGTCACCGCCGCCCGGGGCCGGTTCCGCTGCACTTCTTCCGGTCGCACCGGCTTCCCGCGCCTTCGCGGGGGTGCGCACGATGACAGTGCCCTCGCGATAGAGGAACTCGCCCTCGCCGCGAAGCAGACCAAGCCCCTTCTCCGTGATCCCGATCCCCCCGTAGCCCCCGATGTCGATCCGCAGGAAACCGGTCGCCACCATCTGCCGGATCAGCGAGCGCCACTCGTTCTTGCCCCGGTCCGCGCCCACCCCGAAGGTCGGAAGCCGGTCGTGACCGAAGCGCGCGGTCTTGTTGGTGCCGGTCCCCCGCAGGATGTCGATCAAGTGTGCCGCCCCGAAGCGCTGACCCGTACGGTACGCCGCCGACAGGATCTTCCGCGCCTCCTCTGTCCCGTCGACGCGCTCAGATGGATCGAGGCAGACGTCGCAGTTGTCGCAGGCCTCGATCCGCTCCCCGAAATAGTCCAGCAGCGCCACCCGCCGGCAGGCAGGCGCCTCGCAATAGCCCAGCAGCGCGTCGAGACGCTTGTGCTCCCGGCGCTTGCGTTCAGGGCCCGCATCCTCGTTCTCGACGAACTGCCGCCGAATCCTGATGTCCTCGAGGCCGTAGAGCATGTGCGCCTCGGCGGCTGCGCCGTCGCGGCCGGCGCGGCCGATCTCCTGGTAGTAGGCCTCGACGCTGCCCGGCAGGTCGGTGTGGAAGACGTAGCGCACGTCCGCCTTGTCGATCCCCATGCCGAAAGCGATGGTGGCGACCATCACCACGCCCGGCTCCGTCATGAAGACGTTCTGGTGCGCCTCCCGCTCCTCCTTCTCCATGCCCGCGTGATAGGGGAGTGCGCGGACCCCGTCTTCGGCCAGCATCGCGGCAGTCTCCTCCGTCTTCCGCCGCGACAGACAGTAGACGATGCCGCTCTCCCACTCGTGGCGGGCTATGAAGCTTCGCAGCTGGCGCTTCCAGTCGCGCTTCATCTCCACCGTGAGCGCGATGTTCGGGCGGTCGAAGCCGAGGACGAAGTGCTCGGCCGCTCCGCCGAACAGCTTGTCCACGATGTCCTTGCGTGTGACCTCGTCGGCGGTCGCCGTCAGCGCCGCGATGGGAACCCCGGGGAAGAGCTCGCGCAGCCGGCACAGGTCCTCGTACTCAGGCCGGAAGGCGGGGCCCCATTGCGAGATGCAGTGGGCCTCGTCGATGGCAAACAGCCTGACCGGCAGACGGGCGAGGGCCGCCAGCATGCGCTCCGTCATCAGCCGCTCGGGGGCCATGTAGAGCAGCCGTGTCCGGCCCGCAGCGGCGCGGCGCCAGGCGGCGACGCTGGCCCCCCGGTCGTTCCCGGAGTTGATGCGGTCGGCCGCGACGCCCGCAAGCCTGAGCGCCGATACCTGGTCCTGCATCAGGGCGATCAGCGGAGACACCACCACCGTGAGCCCGTCCATGACCAGGGCGGGGATCTGAAAACAGAGCGACTTGCCCGAACCCGTCGGCATCACCGTGAGCGCGTGGCGCCCGCCAAGCAGCGCGCCGATCACGGCCTCCTGGCCCGGGCGGAACTCCTCGAAGCCGAAGACGTCGCGCAGCACCCCTCGTGCCGCCATCGGCAGACTGCCTTCCGCGTCCAGCCGCCGCGAACCCGGTCCCATCGAGGATTCGGCCAAGCCCTCAAACGGACCCGGCGTCTCGCTCCCTTCGAGCGCTTCGTGCTGCCGGCTGACCCGCTCCATCAGCCGCGTGACCTGCGGCGACCCGGAACGGCGTCCCCGCCGGGCTGTACCGCAGCCGCTTTCAGGAGCGCTCCTTTCCGCCGGTTCCGGACGGTCGAAGACGGTGTCGCGCCACCCTCCGTTGGACGAAAAGCCACGTTGTCACCGATCCGCTGAGTCATGGAGGATTCGTAACACGATTCGTCTCAGCCCAACGATTGCCGTCTGGCTCCTGCCTCGTCAAACCGTCGTCCATTGCCCGAATTCCGATCTATTGGAGCCGGCAAGTCCTCCAGGGATATCCGACGGAGTTTGGCGACCAGTTCTGCAATGGCGTTTACAATCCCGGCGAGCGGGTGCTGGAATAGCTGGTGGTCCACCTTGCCAGAGTCGTCCGGCAATCATGGAGGCGGCAGCAAGATGAGATGGGTTTTGCGTTTCAGCCTGATCGCGGCAGGTGCTGCCCTCGTGGCAAGTAGCGCCGAGGCGCTCGATCTGACGGTGGTTTCATGGGGCGGTGCCTATACGGCGAGCCAGCAAAAGGCCTATCATGATCCCTACATGGCGCTGAATCCCGATATCGACATCGTCAACGACGATTCCGCCAACGAGGGCCTGGCCAAGCTGAGGGCCCAGGTGGAGGCAAACAACATCACCCGGGACCTCGTCGACATGGTTGCTTCGGACGCGGTCGCCGCGTGCGACGAGGGACGGGTCGAAGAGATCGACCCCGACACCTGGCTGGCGCCGGCACCCGACGGAACGCCCGCTTCGGAGGACTTCCTCCCTGGCACGCTGACGCCCGGAGGCAGCAACTGCTTCGTCCCGCAGGTCGTCTATTCCACGACCTTCGGCTACCGCACCGATGCTTTCGAGCATGAGCAGCCCTCGACGATCGCCGACGTGTTCGATCTGCAGAAGTTCCCCGGCAGGCGGTCACTGGAGAGAAGACCCATCAACAACCTCGAGTGGGCGCTACTGGCCGACGGTGTGGCCGCAGAAGACGTCTACCCCACGCTCGGCACGCCGGAGGGTGTGGATCGCGCACTCGCCAAGCTGGATATCATCAAGGATCAGGTGGTCTGGTGGTCGAAGGGAGCCGAGACTCCGCAGCGTCTGGCGGACGGCGAGGTCGTGATCGGATCGACCTACAACGGGCGACTGTTCTCGCTGATCGCCGAGAAGAAGCAACCCGTCGCCATGCTGTGGGACTGGCAGATTCTGGATCTCGGCGGCTGGGTGGTGCCGAAGGGCGGTACGAACATCCAGGCGGTAAAGCGCTTTCTCTATTTCGCCACCGATACCCGGCGCCTGGCGGACCAGGCGAAGTTCATTTCCTACGGGCCCGCCCGCTCATCTTCGGGTCCATTGGTGGGCCTGCATGCCGAACTCGGCATCGACATGAAGCCCCACATGCCGACCAATCCGGAGAACACCACGAACAACTTCAGTTTCGATTACGTCTGGTGGGCCGATCACAAGGCGGAAATGGAAGAGATTTTCAATGCCTGGCTCGCGAACTAGCGACACTTGTTGGGTGGGGATGCATCTCCCGGCAGCACGTGCGCGTTGACGCTCGTCCGTCCCCCTCACGGCGTCGCCGAAGGCTAGCCGCCGACCGGACGATCGAGCCGCCGCGCGAGCCGGCGCAGAGCATCGCGGACCGGGTCGAGACCTTGATGAATTCCCGGGCCCAGAGGTCGTCGAGGCAAGCACCGCGTAGCCCGCTCACCCGTCTCCGATGGCTCGCCTATGTCGACGACCAAGCGTGATCTTCATGCGGGCGCGGCACCATGCCATCATGCCCGACCGTCGCGTCTCCACGCCAGCTATCTTCCGGACCCCGCGAGCATCCACCATGCCGGTAGGCGATCTCCTTCAGGCCTGTCTCGCCGAACTCGACGCTTCCGATGGCATGCGCGAGCTTTGGAACGCGGCCAAGGCGCGCGACACGGCGCTGCTTGGCACGCTTGGCGTCCCCTCGGCGATGATCGTCGCCATGCTCGACGACGCTCTCACGGATCGGCGTCGCCATATTCAACTGTTCGAGGTTCTGATCGGACAAGCGCGCCTCGACGTCCGGAGGCGGGGCCGCCTCGGCCAACGATTCCTGAAGAATGCGGCCACAGATATAGAGGCGATGATCATAGGCGGCGTCCTCGACCATGACACGGCGGACGACCTGACCCTTGCCTATGCCCGCGCCCGGGTCAGGCCGCCGGAGGGTCTCGTCGCCCTCATCGTTCCGCAGGTGACCGCGCTGGCCGATAGCGGCCGTTACACGGGCCAGCTTGACGCTGAAGTTGATCGCCTTCGCCGCTTGTTCAAGGGCGACATCTATACCGTTCACATGGCGCTGGATGACCGCTTCCACATTCTGCCCTCGGAGGCCCGCGCCGCTGTCGTTCGCAGCATCGCAGCCCGGGAAGAGGACTATTGCGGCCGACTCGCTCTTTACTGGCTGCTGGACGCCTCCGCCGAAGTGCGCCTTGCCGCTGCCTCAAGTCTGCACGAACGGCTTAAACGCGGTATTGTCGATGCTGCCTTCGAAGCACTGATGCCGACGGTCGCAACCTGGATTCCGGGCGACGAGGCCCGCCGGATACTCGACGCGGCGGCACGCGATCTTCGGCAGCGCGGCCCGTTCGCCCCGCTCCAACGCCCGGCCCGCCGGCCGTCGCGGGTGCTCGCCCTGCTGCCCGAGGACGATAGCGGCCAGGGCTTCGTCGCCGTTCTGGAGAGCGGGGACGACCTCACCCTCGCCGTATTCATTAACGAGGTCGGACGCGGCGTCGAAGACGCGTTTCTCCTCGAGGGCGAGAAGGCCCGCGCCTTCGTCTCTGAGCGCGAGGTGGACGACAACACGCTCCACCTTTCCTGGGAAGCCTTCGAGCCGGTTCTCGCCTTTGCGATCGCGGAAGGGCTTGCGGCCGGCCGGCCGCCGCCGTCGGGGCTGATCGACGTGGCGCTTGCCTGCGACCTCGGGGAGCTGTGCCCGGGGCCGATGGCGGCGCGCGAGTGGCTTACCCTGGTGAATGCTGCGAGCGATCTCTCCGGCCTTCCCGCGCGTGATCGCGAGCACCTGGTCGAGCGCAGCGGGAGCTGGCCCGAGGACCACGCTCTGGTAGAAACCTGGGCCGAGGGCACCTCGCTCATCGAGCACGCGCTGAACGATGTCTCCGGCCCGCCAGGCGAGGCAGCCCCGACATTCTGGGCACGCCTGGAAGAGCGACGCGAGCACTGGGCCGTGCGCATGCTCCTCTCCGCACATCTGCTGAAAGGCGCCGGCCATGAGGACTGGCGCTCCTTCGCGGCAACGGCATCGGCCCTGTTGGAGGGCCGCGCCCTCGGCACGATCCCGATCATGCGGCATGTGTTCCACGCCACCCTCGATGCGTGGCGCGCCGAGGAGGAGCATCTGCGTCCGCACGACAGACCCGCATCCTGCTGATTGCCTGGCTCGACACCAGTGACAACTGCTGGAAAGCCTTCGCGGCGAGCCCCGATCTTCATCCATCTGACCGACGGCTGTAAGCAAGTCGCGCCCAACATGCCGTTCGAGCCCCTCACCATGATCGCTGGCAGATGCCGCGCCGGCGGCCGCGAAAGGGATGCCGCGGCTCGCCGAGCCGGTTGATGCGTTCGAGGAGTGCCCCGTTGCGCAAGTGGAAACGAACGACGGGCTCGACAAGCAGCCGCCCGAATTGGTCTCCAACAGATAGCGTGCGCAGAGCCGCGCCGGCGCTCCCCGCATCTTTCCGAATGACGCGCTCGAGCGGGAGAATGCCAGCTTGCGCGAACGAATCGCCGACCTCGAGCGCAGCGTCGCGCTCTACAGCACCGCCAGCTCCAAACCGCCCGCCGGCAACGATCCGGGAAAGAAGAGCGGAACCCGGAAGAAGCGCACCCGGCGCACCGATTGTTGTACATTCACATTGACCTCTCGGCGGAAGATCGATCATGGGTTTCGTCACCGACATCATCCTGCCGATCGCTCTGGCGCTGATCATGCTGTCGCTGGGGCTCGGGCTCAGCGTCGCCGACTTCACGAGAGTCGCCAGACAGCCGCGCGACTTCTTCGTGGGCGCCGCCTCGCAGGTGATCATTCTGCCACTCGTGGCCTTCGCCTTTGCGAACTTCTGGTCGCTCTCGCCCGAGATCGCACTGGGGATCATGCTGATCGCGGCGGCACCTGGCGGCATCACGTCCAACCTGTTCACGGAGTTCGGCCGAGGCGACGTGGCGCTCTCCATCTCACTCACCGCGACCATCAGCCTGCTCGGCGTGGTTACGATCCCCTTCATCGTCGTCTTTGCCCATGGCCAGTTCATCGGCGGCGATACCGGCGACGTTTCCGTGGTCCGGACCGCGCTCAGCGTCTTCCTGCTGGTGACGGTTCCGGTCGCCATCGGCGTCGCGATCAGACGCTGGCTCGAGTCGACCGCGCTGGGCATCCACGCCGTCATGCGCCGGGTGTCGATCGTGCTGTTCGTGCTGGTGCTCGCCGGCGCGATCTTCCAGGAGCACGAGAACGCCTGGGAGTATCTGGAGATGTCCGGGCCGGTCACGCTGGCGCTCAACGTTGTCATGATGGGACTGGCCTTCGCACTGGCTTGGCTGTTCGCCACGGGGCCCAGGCAGCGCGTCGCGATCTCGCTCGAGTGCGGCGTCCAGAACGCTACGCTCGCGATCGCAGTGGGCTCGCTGCTGTTCGAGGACGCCGCTGTGGTCGTGCCGGCGGCCACCTACGGCATCCTGAGCCTCGGTACCGCCCTGATCCTGGTGGGGCTTGTGAGAGGCGGGTTGATCAAGGTCGAGCCCTAGGAAGTGAGCATGAGAACGCCTCTGTGCGCGGCGGTGGTCGCGGCCGGGCTCGCCGGCGCCGGCGATGCCCTCGCGGACCCCCGTGGCATCTGAGAGACGGAGGGCGGCAAGTCCCACGTCCGACTGACCGATTGCGAGAACAAGCCCAAGCGGCCCTGCGGCACCATCATCTGGATGAAGAACCCCCGCTAGGACGTGAAGAACGACAACGAGAGACTCCGCGACCGGGAGCTTGTCGGCACCCAGGTGGTGTGGGACCTTGAGCATCAGGGCGGGAAGGAATGGGATGACGGGGAGATCTACAACCCGGCCGACGGCGGCGCCTATGACTCCGAGCTGATCGAGATCGATACCAACACGCTTGAGGTCAGCGGCTGCGTCTGGTTCATCTGCAGGGAGCAGACTTGGAAGCGCGTCGAATGATTAGGCTCTTCGTCATCATGAATGTTTGCATGTCCGGAGCCTGCGCCGCACTCGCGATCATCCTGGTTCAAGTGGTCAGATGAGGTTGTGGAGCTGGTCCCGACGTGGCGGAAGTATTCGCGGCTGCTGGCCATGGGGCGCAGACGACGGCGCACCACGCTCATCTGAGTCGCGAGGCCCTGAATGCGGCGGTGGCCAGGATTGCGGACATTATCGGCGAGAACATTCTCCGCGGCGGGGCCGGGGCGACCGCGGAGCGGCAGGGGTGAGAGGGGAGGGCAGCCTCCTCTTCAGTTCGACCCACAGCAGCGCTCGTAGGACCGCCCCGAGCCGCAGGGGCAGGGCTCGCCGCCGCCCGCCTCCAGGCCGCGCCGTGCGGCCGCCATCGCCAGCTCGCCCCCGAACGCTCGGGATGACGCCCATGCACCGAGCGCCCGAACGCAGTCCGGGATTAGTTCGTGCGCGGATCGGCGAATCTCCTCGACCGCTTCCTCCGCCAGATCGGAGACCTCCTCGCCGATATCGTTCATCGTCTCGATCATGGCGAGCGCAGCCATGGCCTCCCCGTCGCCGGTCGCCCCGACCTGTAGCCATGCCTCGCTCCGCAGACCCTTCGCCTGCCGGAAACCCCACACCCAAGGCTCCCAGAGCAGCTCGCCGCTGTCGGGATAGAAGCCGAGGACTGCCTGGTATCCCTGCGGTTCGTTGGCGAGGTCCTCGGCCACCCGCCGGTAGTGGGCCGCGACCGCCAGCGTCGCGTCCACCGACTCTTCCGCATTCTCCGACGCCCTTTGGCCGCCCCACACGAGCGGCAGCCACTCCGCCGCTCCGATCCGCTCGGGGCAAAGCACGAGCCCGGCGACGAAGCCGTCCAGCTCGACCACCGTCATCGCATCCCGCTCTTCCCCGATCCGGGCCAGCAGGTCCGTCAAAAGTGCGATCTCTTCCGCCTTGTGTCTCATGACACGGATATGGCGCCCTCCTGGCGACGGGGTCAACGGCAGAGTCAAGGCCGGCGCGCGTCTCTTCGCCGGGCACCGGCGTCCGGCGCGGCACGTTCGGACCTCGCGGTCGCACCGGCCTTGGCAACCGCGTGCCGGCATAGTATCCAGCTGCCTTCGCCACAGCATTGGAGTCCCGACTCATGGCGGCATCCCCTGCCCGCAAGGCCACGGCGCTCAAGGAAGCGATGACCAAGACGCAGCTTATCGCGTCGCTGTCGGAATCGACGGGGCTTCCCAAGAAGGACGTTACGGCAGTGCTCGACGAGCTGGGTGTTCTCATTGAGCGCCACATCAAGAAGCGCGCCGTTGGCACCTTCACGCTTCCCGGGCTCTTGCGGATCGCGCGGGCGCGCAAGCCCGCCACGAAGGCGCGGACGATGATCTCGCCGCGCACGGGGGAGGAGATTCAGGTGCCCGCCAAGCGGGCCTCAACCACGGTCAAGGTTCGGCCACTCTCGGGCCTCAAGCGGATGGTCGAATAGCGCGCTCGTCTCCGCGGGCCCGGAACGGTGCCTGTAATGGGGGCGCACTCTCCGTCGCAAGGGGTATGACGCCGGCCGCATCCTGCACCCGTGGTGCTGAGCAGATGTCCACCGCACCGCTCAGTTAGTTCGACATCCATCGCCTGCAACCCTCGCGCTCCCTGCTCGACCATGACGCTAACGCGCTGGCCGGGCTCCAGGCCGCCCAGGCCCGCCCGGTTCAGCACTGTCCCGTGCAGGAACACGTCCCGGCCGCCGTCGGCCCGACGCAAGGCCGGCAGCAGACGCACGCCCGAGGGAGTGCCGGCTGAAACGCGGCCATCGCCCCTCCGGGTAAGGCACGCGTGAGCGCCAGGACCGATACGCTCAGCTCAAATGGGCCGGCCACGCCGGTTGCCAGCGCGCGCCGAATCGGTCTACGAGCTCGGATACGGCGACTCGGCTTCGTGCCGCGCCTTTGGGTACCCGTCGCGGCCCGCGCGCCGTCTCGCCGTTCGAAAAGGAGCGGCGCATGTTCTCGAAGGCACTGGGGTTCCTGTCCGCCGACATGGCGATCGACCTGGGGACTGCGAACACGCTGGTTTACGTGAAGTCGCAGGGGATCGTGCTCGACGAGCCCTCGGTAGTGGCCTTCACCACCTGGAGGGGCAGGAAGCAGGTGCTCGCGGTCGGCGAGGAGGCCAAGCGGATGCTTGGCCGCACACCGGGGAACATCGAAGCGATCCGCCCGCTTCGGGACGGAGTCATTGCCGACTTCGAGGTGGCGGAGGACATGATCAAGCACTTCATCCGCAAGGTGCACAAGCGGCGCAGTTTCGTGAGCCCCCGGATCGTCATCTGCGTGCCCTCCGGCTCTACCCCCGTCGAGCGCCGTGCGATCCGCGAGGCGGCCGAGAGCGCGGGCGCGCGGCGCGTCTTCCTGATCGAGGAGCCGATGGCGGCCGCCATCGGTTCCGACTTGCCGGTAACGGAGGCAACCGGTTCGATGGTGATCGACGTGGGCGGGGGCACTACCGAGGTTGCCATGCTCTCGCTCGGCGGTATCGTCTATTCGCGCTCGATACGCGTCGGCGGCGACAAGATGGACGAGAGCATCATCTCCCATGTCCGCCGCACCCATAACCTGCTGTTGGGCGAGAGCGGCGCGGAGCGGATCAAGAAGGAGATGGGCTCGGCGTGCCCGCCGGAGGACGGCGAGGGCGAGAGAGTGAATGTCAAGGGACGCGACCTGATGAACGGTGTTCCCAAGGAGATCGTTCTCACCCAGCGCCAGATATCCGAGAGTCTGGCGGAGCCTGTGGGCGCCATCATCGACACCGTCAAGGTCGGGCTGGAGAACACGGCGCCGGAGCTCGCGGCGGACATCGTCGACAAGGGCATCGTATTGACGGGTGGGGGAGCGCTGCTCGGCAAGCTCGACTACGTCTTGCGCCAGGCGACGGGGCTGCCGATCTCGATCGCGGACCAGCCGCTCCGCTGCGTCGCACAGGGCACCGGGCGCTGTCTCGAAGAGATGCAGGTTCTGAAGCATGCGCTGCACGAGGCATATTGAGACACCGGCGCCGCGGCCCGGCCCGTCAGGACACACTGGCTGCGTGTAAGGTCCGTGTGCGGTTTGGCTGACTACCGTTTTTTCCGCAGCGCTGGGCAGTCCGCGCCAGAAGTACAAGTTTTGCGCTGTCGGCTCTGGCCACGCCCACACTGCCGATCCCAGACCGCACGGAGCGGAGCGCCTCCGATGGCCGCCATGCTCCCGGGCTTCGCCGGCGCGACGATCGCATGGGGTCCGTTTCGGTGGCCTCGGGCGACTGGAGCATCGATGCGGTGCGCGGCGTTGCTGTCAGGTCCTTCCGGGATATCTTCCCGCGCTCATTCGGCACGCAGCGCCGCCAGCGCCGGGCAACGGATTCCGGTATAGGTCGTGCCGATCCTTGCAGCCATCGAAAGGACCGTCCCATGGCTGAGATCGAGATCGACGAAGCCGCCTTGACCAAAGGGCAGTTGAGGAAGCTCCGTTCGCTTCCAAATTCCGTAGGCGAGGAGATAGGCGAACGTGCCTCCCTCGACTGGCTGTCGTTGCAGCCGGCGGCTGCCGGATCTGAGCCGGATGAGAACGCGGTGCTGATCGCTGGCACCCTGGCCGTTGATCCAGCAGGGCACCCTGGTTATCCCGCGTGGCGGCTATCTGCTCAGGCGGGGCCGGGGGCGCATCATCGTCGAGCCGTCACCGCAGTAGGTGAGCGCGCCGAACGCTCTCCGTTTGCAGCGCGAGTTGCGGATCAGGATCGAGGCGAACGGCGGCGGCGGTTCTTTCCGGCATGGCGCGAGGCGCTTCGCAGCGTCGCAAACTCTCGCTGCCGGCTCCGGAGGCTCCCGAACCGGTGCCGACACTCGCGGCGATCATTACGCGGCACCTACCGCGCGCCCGCACCCGCAGTCAACGCATCGGGCGTTCTGCCTGAGGCCGGGCCCTGCCGGTCCCTCTTACTCCACCGGGGTCCAGGTGGCGTCGTCCCCAACGCCGTTGAGAGAGTAGGTGCCGGCCACGTCGCCGTTCTCGTCGAACTCGATGGCGCCGGAGGCGCCCTCGTAGTTGATGTCCTCGCCGGCCGCGATGGCTGCCTTGGCCTTGGCCCACTCGCCGGGGCGAATGACCGTGCCCGGCGCGTTGGCCACGTCGCGAAGCGCCGCCGAGATCAAGCCGCGATCGGCCGATCCCGCCTTCTCGATCGCGAGCGCGGCGAGGAAGGCGATGTCGTAGCCGTGGGCGACGAAGGGGGCCTCCGGGCTCTCGAAGGCGGCGGCGAAGGCCTTGTAGGATTCGCCCTCGGTGTCGGACGCGGGCTGCGAAAGCAGAATGTTGCCGCGCAGGTTGTCGGCGCCGATCTGCTCGATGACGGAGTTGTCCATCATGCCGTCTGCGCCGAGGAACTTGCCGAAGAGCGCGTTCTCGAGGCTGTTGCGCAGGATGGTGATGCCGCTCGAGCCGAAGTAGGCGAAGAGGGCGAGCCCTTCCGCCTCGCCAGCCGCGAGCGTCGCCAGCTCGGCGCGGTAGGACGCCTTGCTCGGCTCGTGCGCCTCGTTGCCGGTGATGGTGCCGCCGAGCTCGGTGAAGGCGGCCGCGAACACGCCGGCGAGCCCTGAGTTGTAGTCGTCGTTGGCGTAGGTGACCGCGAGCTTGCGGTAGCCTTGCGCCCAGGCGTGCTCCGCAAGCGAGCGCCCCTGGTAGGCATCCGACGGCGCGACCCGGAACACGAGGTCGCCATCGTCGAGGTCCGAGATCGAGGGCGCGGTCGCGGTGTCGGAGAGCATCACCACGCCCGCAGGGATCGTGACGGACTGGGCCATGCCGTTGGTGGCGCCCGAGCAGTTGGGGCCGATGACCATCACCGCCTGCTCGACGTTGACGAGCTTCGCGCCCGCGTCGACGGCGGCCTTCGGGTCGCACTGCGAATCGCCCTGCACGAGCCGCAAGGTGTCCCCGCCGAGCAGGCCGCCCTGCTCGTTCACGTGGCTCGCGGCGAGGTTGCGGGCAGCGACGATGTCCACCACCAGCTCCGCGATGGGGCCGGTTACGGCCGCCGCGGAACCCACGTTGATGTCGGCCGCGCTGGCGGCGGCGCCGTTCACGGCAAGCGCGGCCGCGGCGCCGGCTATGAGAATTTTCTTCATGGCGGTTGTTCCCTGTCTGAGCGTGAAGGAGCGGTGCGGAAGCGGCGCTCGCGGAAGATGCCGTCCGGATAACGCTGCAATATGAACTGCAATGCAAGGCCCACGAGAAAGATCCGCAGGTATGCCGACTTGACCGCCCACTCCGGGGGTAGTCGCGCGATCAGTATTTCGGTTGCCGACCAGATAGTCCAGATCAGGATGGCGCCGAAGACCGCGCCCCGGTTGTTCCCTGAGCCGCCGACGACGAGCATGACCCAGACCAGGAAGGTGGCGGAGATCGGCTCCGCCGCGTTCGGCTCGATGAACTTGATGTGGTGCGCCATCAGCGCCCCGCCGAGGCCCATCAGCGCGCCGCCGAGGACGAAGGCCTCGATGCGCAGGCGCTCCACGTCCTTTCCCGCCGCGCGCGCCGCCGCCTCGTTCTCGCGGATCGCGGCCATCACCCGCCCCCAGGGGGAGCGCCGCGCCCGCTCCAGCAGGACGTAGAGCACGGCGACCACCGCGACGACCAGCAGCAGCATCCCGATGTGGTTCCAGGGCTCGGCGTAGTGCTCGAAGGGCTTCGGGATGAGGGAGATGCCGCGCGGGCCGTTGGTCGCCCACACCTCGTTCTTGAGGACGAGCCGGAAGATCTCGGCGATACCCAGGGTGGCGATGGCGAGGTAGTCGGCACGGAGCCGGATGCAGATCCGCCCCACGCCCCAGGCGATGATCGCGCTCGCGATCATCGCAGCGGCCATGCCCGCCGCCGGCGTGAGCCCGAAGCCGCCCAGGTGCCGCTCGGAGGCCGCGGAGGTCACGATGGCGGTGGTGTAGGCACCGATCGCGAAGAAGCCCGCCACGCCGGCGTTGAAGAGCCCCGTGAAGCCCCACTGGATGTTGAGCCCCAGCGTGAGCACCGCGTAGATCCCGCCCATCGTGAGCAGAAACACGCCGTAGAGAAAGATGCCGTAGAGCTGTTCCATCTACGCGGTCCGTCTCTTCCGCGTGGGGTGCGCGCCGGGCGGTATGGGCATCGGCCGCGTCATGTCCTAGAACACCCGGCCCCGGAAGAGCCCGCTCGGGCGCCAGATGAGGATCGCGACCATGATCGCGAAGGCGACCCCGGTCTTGTAGCCGGGCGGGACCAGGGCATCGGTGCCGATCCACGGGTAGGTGGAGAGCTCCTCGACGAGGCCGATCACCAGGCCCCCCGCCATCGCGCCGTAGGGCCGCCCGATTCCGCCCAGCAGGGCGGCGGCGAAGATCGGCAGCAGCAGCTTGAAGCCGAGCTGCGATTCGACGTGCGTGTCGTAGGCGAGGAAGACCCCGGCCGCCGCCGCAAGCCCGGCGCCCACGATCCAGGTGGTGAGGATCACCCGCTCGGTGTCGATGCCGGTGAGCCGGGCGAGGTCGGGCGAGTCGGCCATGGCGCGCATCGCCTTGCCGGCCCGGGTGCGAGTGAGCAGCAGGTGCACCGCCAGCATCAGCACGATGGCGGAACAGACGATGGTGACATGCTTGGGGAAGACGCGCAGTGCGTCGAACAGCAGCCAGGGAATCTGGATGCCCTGGCCGAAGGAGCGGAGCTTCGCGCCCCAGATGAGCTGCACGAGCGAGCGCACCATCAGCATCAGCCCGAAGGAGGCGATCACCAGGATGATGGTCGAGCCGTGGCGGAGCGGCCGGAAGAAGAGCCGGTCCATGCCGAGCACTGCCAGCGCGGTGAACGCCATCGCCAGGGGCAGGACGGCGAAGGGGTGCCAGCCGGTGAAGGAGGCGAGCGAGAAGGCGATGAAGGCGCCGAGCGTCATCGTCTCCCCGTGCGCGAAGTTTGCGAACCGCAGGATCCCGAAGGTCAGCGTCACGCCGATTGCGCCGAGCGCGTAGATGCTGCCGAGCACCAGGCCCGGAATCAGGTAGAAGTTGAGGAACTCGATCACGGCGCGGGCTCGCCTTCGCCGGCGGCCGTGCCGCCGCCGCGCCCGCCAAGGAACATCGCGCCCACCGCGGGGTCCGCCAGCAGCGCGGCGCCGCTGCCGTCCAGGCGGTTGCGCCCGTCGACGAGGACATAGCCGCGGTCGGCGATGCCGAGTGCCTGGCGCGCGTTCTGCTCGACCATGAGGACCGGGACGCCGCGCGCGTTGATCTCCCGCACCACGCGGAAGATGTCGGCGCGGAAGCGCGGCGAGAGCCCCGCGGTCGGCTCGTCGAGGAGCAGGACGACCGGCTCCACCATCAGCGCCTTGGCGATCGCCACCATCTGGCGCTGGCCGCCCGAGAGGTATCCGGCAGGCGTGCCCCGCCGCCCCGCCAACGGCGGAAAGAGCTCGTACATCTCCTGCATGCGGGGGCGGAAGTCGTCGCGCCGGATGTAGGCCCCCATCTCCAGGTTCTCGTTCACCGTGAGGTTGGGGAACACGTTGGCGGTCTGGGGGACGTAGCAGACGCCCTGGCGCACCACCCGCTCAGGGGCGGTGCCGGTGATGTCCCGTCCCTGCAGGCTCACCCGCCCGCCCGCGAGCTCGAGGCGGCCGAGCACCGCGTTCATCACCGTGGACTTGCCCGCGCCGTTGGGGCCGACGAGCACGACGATCTCACCCGCACCGACGCTGACCGATACCTCGCGAATGATCTCGGCCCCGCCGTAGCCCCCGGTCACGCGCTCCAGCGCGAGGACCGGCGTTCCCGCCCCCTCCTGCGGCGTTCCGGCGTGGGCGTCGCTCACGGAGCGTCGCTTCCCGCTGCCGGTTCGGGGAGCGCTTGACCCTCGTCCTCGTCGCCGCCGAGGTAGGCGTCGAGCACCCGCGGGTCGCGGCGCACCTGCTCCATGGGGCCGTCGGTGAGGACCGCGCCCTCTGCGAGCACGATGACCCGCTCGCAGAGCGAGGCGATGAAGTCCATGTCGTGCTCGATGACAACGAAGGTGTAGCCACGCTCGCGGTTGAGCTCCAGGATCATCTCCCGCAGGCGGACGAGCAACGTCGGGTTGACCCCCGCCCCCGGCTCGTCGAGGAGCACGAGGCGGGGCGCGGTCATCATCGCCCGCCCGAGCTCCAGCAGCTTCTTCTGGCCGCCCGAGAGGTTCATCGCGAGCTCGTCGCGCAAATCCCAAAGCGTGAGGAATTGCAGCGCGTCCTCTGCCCGCTCCCGCACCTCGCGCTCGCGCCGGGCGACCGCGCCGGGCGCGAGCCACACCGGCCACAGGCGCTCTCCCGGCTGCGCGGCGGGCACCGCCATCAGATTCTCCAGCACCGTGAGGCGGCCGAACTCGTGCGGGATCTGGAAGGTGCGCACGATGCCCCGGTGGAAGAGCCGGTGCGTGGGCAGGCCGGTGATGTCCTCGCCGTCGAAGAGGATGCGGCCCGCGCTTGGGGGCAGCGCGCCTGCCACCATACTGAAGATGGTCGTCTTGCCCGCGCCGTTCGGCCCGATCATCCCGGTGATGCCGCCCGCCTCGATGGTGAAGGAGCAACGGTCCACGGCGGTCAGGCCACCGAAGCGGCGCGTCAGGCCTTCGAGCGCGAGGATCGGCGCCGGCGAGGGGCTGGGTTCGGGCTGCGGAGCGGCGTTCATGACGAGGCCAATGGTAGCCCGCCAGCTTCGGTGGGCGCGCTAGGAAAAACGTAGGGAAATGACAACGCCTGGGTATCCTCTTGAGACTACAATGTCCGGGACGAGCCTGTGCGACGCACGGCAAGGGGACTTGCATTGAACGACGAGTCGAGCCCGGAATTCGCAGCACCTGAAGCGGGGCCGAAGTCCGCTCCGGGCGGAACGGCGCGGGCCGAGCTGCTCCTGCCGAGCCGCGACCTGCACGCGGATCTCGCCTTCTTCCGCGAACGGCTCGGCTTCCGTCTCGAGTCCATCTTTCCCGCCGACGATCCCGCGCAGGCGGTGCTCTCGGGCCACGGCGCGCGCATCCGGCTCGAACGCGGCGGCGCCGCGGCCCCCGGCACGATCCGCCTCCACTGCGAGGACCCGGACGGGTTCGGAAACGGCGCGCGGGAGCTCCACGCCCCAGGCGGCACCCGCATCGAGCTCCGGGACCTTCAACCCCGCCTGCAGCGCCCGCCTACCCGCCACGCAGTGGTTGTCCAGCGCCAGGGCGCCGACGACAGCCTGTGGGGGGTCGGCCGCGCCGGCATGCACTACCGCGACCTCATTCCGGGGCGCCTCGGCGGGGCGATCATCGCCTCGCATATCCGCATCCCGGATGCGGGACCGGTCCCCGACGACGTGCACTACCACATCGCGGCGTTCCAGCTCATCTACTGCTACCGGGGCTGGGTGAACCTGGTGTACGAGGACCAGGGGCCGCCCTTCCGCCTCGAAGCCGGAGACTGCCTCATTCAGCCCCCGCAGATCCGCCACCGGGTGCTGGAATCCTCCGCCGGCCTGGAAGTGATCGAGATCGCGGTGCCGGCGGAGCATCTCACCGCGCTCGACCACACGCTGGCGCTCCCCACCGGGCACCTGCGCCCGCAGCGTGATTTCGGCGGCCAGCGTTTCTTGCGCCACAGGGCGCGGGACGCGGTCTGGGGCCCGGCCCGCCTTCCGGGGTTTTCCGCCTGCGACACCGGAATCGCCGCCGCCACCGGCAGCCTGGCAAGCGCGCAGGTCGCGAGACGCAACGGCGAGGGCGGCGATACTGCGGAAGCCAGCCATGACGCGGACATCCTCTTCACCTTCGTCCTGGAAGGCGGCATGACGTTGCGCACGCCGGAGCACGAGGCTTGCGCACTTCGGGCCGGAGACGCCTTCGTGCTGCCGCCGGGGCTGCGCAACACCTACGAGCTCTGCTCGGACGACCTCGCGCTGCTGGAGGTGTCCCTCCCCGGCGCCTTCGAAACCACCATCCACCGGAGCGCGTGATGCGAGCCCGCCGCCCCTGCCGATGACCGACTTCGCGCGCACGAAATCCCTCTTCCACCTGCCGGAAGGGATCGTCTATCTCGACGGCAACTCGCTCGGCCCCCTGCCGCTCGCGGCGCGCGACCGCGTCGCCCGCCTGCTCGACGAGGAGTGGGGCGAGATGCTGATCCGGGGCTGGAACGAGGCGGGCTGGATGGACGCACCGGCGCGCATCGGCGAGCGGATCGGCCGCCTCATCGGCGCGGCGCCCGGCACGGTGGTGATGGGCGACACGCTCTCCATCAAGTTGTACCAGGCGCTCGCCGCCGCACTCGATTTGCGGCCCGGCAGGCGGGTCGTCCTCTCCGACCACGGCAACTTCCCGTCCGACATCCACATGGCCAAGGGCCTCATGCGCTCCATCGGCCGCGGCCACGAGCTCCGCCTGGTGGCACCGGAAGCAGTGGCCGACGCCCTGGACGAGAACGTCGCGGCGCTGATGCTGACCGAGGTGGACTACCGCACCGGGCGCCTTCACGACATGGCGGGCCTGACGCAAGCGGCGCACGCGGCCGGCGCGCTCACGGTGTGGGACCTCGCGCATTCCGCCGGCGCGCTCCCGATCGATCTGGAATCGGCCGGGGCCGACTTCGCTGTGGGCTGCACCTACAAGTTCCTGAACGGAGGCCCCGGCGCGCCCGCCTTCATCTACGTCGCCTCCCGGCACATCGAGCGGGTGCAGCCAGCCCTCTCGGGCTGGCTCGGCCACGAAGCCCCCTTCGCCTTCGACCTCGACTACCGCCCCGGCCCCGGCATCGCCCGCATGCGGGTCGGCACGCCGACCATACTCGGCCTCGCCGCCCTCGACGCCGCCCTCGACGCCTGGGATGGCGTGTCGATCGAAGACGTGAGGGCGCGGTCGGTTGAGCTCTCCGAGATGTTCATCGGGGAAGTCGAGCGCCGCTGCCCCGCGTTCGAGCTGGTGAGCCCCCGCTGCGCGAACGAGCGGGGCTCGCAGGTGACGTTGCGCTTCGCGGACGGCTATCCCTTCATGCAGGCGCTCATCGAGCGGGGCGTGATCGGCGACTTTCGCCCGCCGGACATGATGCGCTTTGGGATCGCGCCGCTCTATCTCGACTCCGGCGACATCGTCCGGGCCGCCGGCGTCATGGAGGACGTACTCGGGGAGCGGAGCTGGGACCGGCCGCAGTATCGCCAAGTGAAGGCGGTGACCTGACGCCGGCCCCAGCCGCGCATGAGATCATCGAACCGGTCGGTGCCGACCATGACGGGGCAGCAACAGTCTCGTGCAAGCCTGATACGCACGGGCTTCCGGAAACGTCCGTCGGCCTCCTGCTCGTCAACTTGTCGACATAAGCTCCAATTGGATCACCTCAACACCCCGGATCGGCGCAACGCAGGCCCAGAACGACACCGCCGTGATTGGACGAAGCTCCCGCCGATAGCGATCACCGTGCTCGCCGCGCAGTTCTGCCCACAGTGTGCTCCAGCAAGGCGCGCGACGGACACAGCTGCCGAGCGACCGCCGCCAGCATCAGGGGAGCATCCGCTGTGCGCAAAAGGTCAAAGGGGATGCCAGCCGGATCGGCCGGTACTCACCGATCGGGCTGCGTTCATTGGAGGCCGGTGCCTGGTCATGTTCGCATGTGTCCGGGAAGGTGGCCGATCACAACCTGCCGTGTCGTATCGTCCCAGGTGAAATACACGCGAAGGCATTGCCTGGGATCGCGGGTCTTCGCATTGTTCTTCAGGTGGCGATCCAGCATGAGCCTGCGGCCGTCCCAATCGATCGAGAAATCGTCGCGCGCCTTGCCCTGCCGGTCCCTGCTGATGCTCTTCGTTTCCTGCAGCCGCAGCTCACGCAGCTCCTCTTCGAAGGCATCGCGCAGTGCCTTGCCGCCGCCGCCGGTCTTCATCCGCCAGTAGCTTCCCGCCAGCACCTCGATGGCCCTGCCGACGAGACCCACATCCTCGAAGCCCGCACTCTTGAGCGCCCTGAGCGCGCGTCCGGCGAGCACTACGCGCCCCTGAAAGTGCCGCTCCGCCCAGGACGGAAGATCGGCGTAGCTCTCAAGCGCAGACACGGTCTCGTCTTCCGCTGGGGAGGGAGCCCCTGCGCCACCGATGGCGGCGAGCCTCTGTTGCAGCCGGTGCTTCTCGTGCCGCAGCCCGTCGTTTTCCTCCCCGGCGTCAGCGAGAGCCTGCTTCAGGGCTGCAATCCGCTCCTCCGCCGTCCGGTTCGCAGCTTTCAGTTCGTCGATCTCGGCGCGCAGCGCGCGATCGCGATCGCGTTTCCTGCCGCCGAACGCCTCCCTGCCGTCGACCTCCTCCTCTTCCCCGTCATCGCGTTTCGCCATGGAGCCGAATTGCTGCACGAGATCACCGAGACAGGCGGTGACCTCGTCCAGCGCCTTCTTCGCCGGCTCAAGCGAACGGGGGTGCTCGCGCTCGGCAGAGGCTGCTGTGTGCAGCGCCTCAAGGTTCTCCGCGCTCGGGTTCTCGGCGTAGCGGCGGGACGCCTCCCGCAAGGCCAGCTCGTGCGCGCCCGGCTCGACGATCGCGCTGCGGAAGCGCTCCGCCTGCTCCAGGCACTTCTCCCACTCGGGATCCGGGATGCAGAGCGGGAGAGCGGTGTCCGGCAACAGCGCTTCGATTCGTCCCGTCAGCGCACCCGCCTCCTCCGCAAGCGCCGTTTGCCCCGCCGCCTCAGCCGCTCCCTCCAGCAGCGTGCGCAGGGCTGCGTGCCGGCTGCGGGCAAGGGCCAGGTTCCGCGCGGTCTCGATCTCGTCGAGCTCGTCACCCAGCGCTGCCATCTCAAGCACCATGTACGACAGAAGATCCGTTGCCGGCCGATCGTCGTCATGTTCGGTGATATGCGTTTTCAGGCGGCCGTAGGCATCGGCGATGTCCTTGCGCAGCATGGCGCACTCTTTGTCGGCGCGCGCGGCCAGCCTCTCCAGATGCGGCCCGCCGGCCTCGCGCTTCAGCCGATCCACCAGATCGTCGCGCTCACCAAGTCCCCGGAAGCGGCTGCGATGGACCGCGTGCCCCACCAGGCGCTCGATCTCCGGCTCCTCCAGCCAGGATGACATCATGTAGGCGGATTCGGGGCCTCCGGAGCACCACAGGACCCAGACCGTTTGTGCAACCAGGACGCGTTGCCCCTCCTCCCAGAGGGTTTCAAGATGGTCGAGGATGTATTCCTCGGAGACACCTGGCGCGGCGGGTCGCAGCGCCTTCGCCCGCTCGGCGGCGGACTTGAGAACCAGCCGGCCAAGCAGCTTCTTGCGCCCCTTGACTCGGCCGAACAGCTCGAGGATCCGCTCCTCGAACAGCCACAGAAACCACGCCCAGCGCTGCGCGAGGCTGTGAACGGCGCGCCAGAACGCCGCTTCGTCGCTGCCGTCCACCGCAGCCGGCCAGTCCGAGTATTCCTCCGCAAGCGCCGACGCGAGCTTCCGCAGGTCGGCCCTCATCAGGTGGTGGTTGTCCTTCAGCCAGTCCGGTGTCACGAACTCCGGCAGACCCACCGGCTGGAGGCCGTTACCCGCTGCCGCCTCCGGTACGGAATCGATGGGTTGCGCCAGGATCGACCTTTCCTCCATGCGAGATTGAACGAAGCCCATCTACGCGGCGTTAGCGCGCTCGCCTCCGCGGCGGCCGGAACGGAGCCCGCCTCGCGGGCGCGCTCCCCGTTGCGAGAGGCGTGATGCCGGCCGCAGCCTGCGCCGGTACTGCCGTGCAGACGCCCACCACATTGCTCAGATCAGTTCGACATCCGTCGCCTGGAGCCCGCGCGCTCCCTGCTCCACCATGACGCTCACTCGCTGGCCCGGCTCCAGGCCGCCCAGGCCCGCCCGGTTCAGCACTGTTCCGTGCAGGAACACGTCCCGACCGCCGTCGTCAGGCACCACGAAGCCGTAGCCCTTGGCCGCGTTGTAAAACTTCACGACGCCTTGACGCTCTTCGGCTACCCCGCCGGAACCGCCTCGGTCCCGCCGATCATACCCCGGCCCGGCCCCGCTTGCAGGGTCGGCCGCGACGGTCATAGCATCGACGGCGACGATGGACGACACCACCGGCCCGCGCTGGCCCTCCGTCACCTCGCAGGTCACGCGCGCGCCCTGAGGGAGTGTGTCGTAGCCGGCATCCCTGACGACCGAGGCGTGACAGAACACATCGGCTGAACCGTCCTCGGGAGCCAGGAACCCAAATCCCTTCGCCGGAACGAACCACTTCACCACGGCCACAACGCGACGACCGGAAGGCACCTGCCGCTCATCGTACTCGACGCCGTGCTCTCCGCCCGGCGGCCCCCCGCTCCGCTCCCGGCCGGCCGATGCCGTCGAGGCGTCGACGGAATGGATCCGCGCCACCTGCGGACCCTGCCGGCCCTGTTCCACCTCGCAGGTGACGGTCGCGCCCTCTGGGAGGGCGTCCAAGCCGGCGCGGGACACCGCCGAGATATGGCAAAACAGGTCGCGCGAGCCGTCGACGGGGATCAGGAAGCCGAACCCCTTCACCGGGTCGTACCACTTCACCGTTGCAACGACCGTGGTGCCGGGCGCCCATTCCAAACCGCTTTCCTGCATTACTAACAACCTGCCTTCTGAGGAATACCGCCGCCCCGCTACCGGGCGCAGCCAATGTCGGGGCGGGGAACGCCCGGGGGACCGCCATCATATCCGCGGCCGGGTTGCGGCAACAGGTTTGGTCTGCCGCCTTCCGTCCCATCCCTGGCGTCCGCAATGACGGAGGCAGCGGCGCCCGCGCGTCTGCCGGCCTCGTGCCCGCCCATCTCGCCGGCACCCCTCCGTTGTCCACACGCCGGCAAGAGTCGTTGGCCGTGACGGGGCGGCCGGCGAGCGTTCCGGCGAGAAGATGCCTGCCGCACACAATCTCTGACAGGAGGGAGGCCGGATGTTGGCGACGGCGCAAGAGTACCCGCGTGCGCTGAGCTTCGGCGGGTTGTCGTCGTCGACCGTCGATCGGTAGCGCCGGTGGCGCGGACGGGATTCCGGTGTGCGCCGTCGTGATCGTGTCCTGCGAGAGCACCAGTTGAGTCCCCACCATAGCCGCCTGAGCCCGCCCGGCACCGCCCCGCGGTGCTCGTTTGACGTCTCGTCGTTCATGTCCGGTGCTGATTTACTTCCCGCCGGTACGTCTCGGTCTGCCGCGTTCCGCTCTCGCGCGACTGCGCCGGCCAGAGCCAGGGGCCGGCCGGGACCGGGGGCGGTCGGGTCGCGCTTCCGAGAGAGCCCCCGGTCGTCGGCAACCGAGGGGAGAGGGACGATGCGGAGCGGCCGTATGTTCCATCGCAACGCGCAGACCTATCTGGTGCACGTATTCGGGCAGGGCCTCGAGGGAGACCGCTATGTGATCGAGAAATACCGCTCGCTGGCCGACGGCCAGATCCGCGCGGTCGAGGCCGAGCAGCCCGGTGCGAAGGCCCGGCGCAGCAGACGCCGCAACATCATGAGCGCGGGCGCCGTCAAGAAGCTGCGGCCCGAGCGCAACGAGATCATCGTCTGCACGGCACTGAACCTGAAGGGGTCCGGCATCCAGTATTGGGGCATCCGCGCGACCGAGATTTTCGCTGCCAGCAGCGCGCGCTGAGCGGGCGTCCTCGTCATGCCCTACCGGGACACCACGAAGAAGCAGGCATACGACGACTTCCTCCGCCAACGTCATGCCGAGCGCGCCGCACACGGATTGTGTACTCGGTGTGGCCGCGTTCCGCCCGAACCGGCCCTCAAGGTGTGCGGCGGTTGCGCCGAGAAGAGGCGCGCCGCCGAACGCGCACGCCGCGCCAGGGCCGGAGACCAGGGAAAGCCCTACGCCGGCCGCGATCCCGAACGGTGCCGCCGGGCCGACCGCGACAGCGACGGGCGCCGGCGCCGCGAGCGGCAGGAGGCGGGACTCTGCACATCGTGCGGTCGCCGCCGGCCCTCCGGCAATGCGTCGGTCTGCGAGCCGTGCCGCGCTGCGCGCCGGAACCTCGACCGCAGGCGCTACGCCGCCCGACGCGCCGCCGGCCGCTGCGTGCGCTGCTCCGAGCCCGCCCCCGCGGGCCTCTCCCGCTGCGGCAGATGCCTCACGCTGGAGAAGCAGCGCGTCTCGGCCGAGCGAAAGAGCGCTGGCGACAAGAGGCGCTACGCCAGGCGGCGCGCCCAGCGGCGCTGTGTGGATTGTGGGATCGATACGGACGGCTCCGCGCGTTGTCCCCGCTGCGCGGAGCGCTCCAATGTCCGCTCGCCACAGCGTCACCTCGTGCCGCTCTGGCCGCCGCAGATCACCGTGGTCGACCTGGAGACCGGCACCGAACTGGGTTCCTTCGAGACCGAAGCCGAGGCCGCCGCCTGCCTCGTCTTCGCCGGCCTGCGCTCCGACCAGGTCGAGTTCCGTTCCGACGCGCCCCTCATGGCGATAGCGGCGGCGCCATAGGCACGGACGAGGCGCGCTCGCCTGCACGGCCCTCCCGCCGGGATTGCACGCGCCCATGCGCGGCGGTACGAATGTATGACTTTCCAACCACCGATCCACGAGGTCGCCATGCCCCTCGTCACCGTCAAGCCCAGGTTCCAGGTCACCATCCCGGCCAGGCTACGCAAAGGCATCGATCTTCGCGAAGGCGACATCATGGAGGCGACCCTCGTCGGCGACGGCATCCTCTTGCGCCCCAAGCAGGTGGTGGACCGCGAGGCGGCCGCCGGGCGCATCGGCGCCGCCCTCGCTGCGGCCAGACCCTCGCCGGGGGATGCAGGCCGCTCCGAAGACGAGATCATGAACGACACCATCGCCGACATCGCCTCCTCGCGCCGAAATCGCCGCTGAAAGCGTGCGCCCTCTCAAGGGTCGTCCTCGACTGCAACGTTCTGGTATCCGCAGCACGGGTCGACGGCACCTGCCGGGCGCTGCTGGACGGGGTGGTGCGACGATGTCGTCCTCTCCCGGCCTATCCTGGCGGAGTACGCCGCCGTGGCCGGGAGGCCCCGACAGGCACCCTATCGGGACGCACTTCAGGCCGTCATCGCCAAGATCGAACAGATGGCCGTCATCGTCGAGCCGGCGAGCACGGTCTACGGCCTCGGGGATCCTTACGACGAAGTCTATCTGGTGACCGCCGAAGCCGGCGGCGCGGTCCTGATCACCGGCAACACCCGGGACTTCACGGAGCTGCGGTACGGATTAGTCAAGGTGCTCACGCCCCGCGCCTTTCTTGATCGAACGGCGCGAGCAGCACGCGCGGGGTCGGCGACCCGCTCGGCTTCGACAAGGTGGGCGGCGCCCAAGCCCCGGGGCGGATCGCCGCTTCACGAGGGCTTGCCGGAGACGCATTCCGCGAACGCACCCCATTGTCGCCGGCCAACGACGCTGCCAGAGTCGGTCAACCTGGGCTGGCTGCACGCGAGGAAAAGGAGACTAGGCATGAACAGGCGGTTGACGGCGATCGTCGAACGCGACGGCGACGGGTATGTCGCCCTCTGTCCCGAGATGGATGTTGCCAGCCAGGGCGACAGCGTGACCGAAGCACGCAGCAACCTCGAAGAAGCGCTGACGCTGTTCTTCGAGACCGCGTCTCCCGAGGAAATCGAACGGCGCACCCGGACCGAGTTCTATGTCACCCACGTCGAGGTGGCCGTTGGCTAGGCAGCGAGTTCTTTCAGGACGCGAGGTCTGCCGCATCCTCGAATCCCACGGCTTCACCCAAGTGAGAAGGCGCGGCAGCCACATCGTGATGCAGAGGATGCACGACGGCCGGACCACCACCGTCCCGGTGCCCGACCACCGGGAGCTGCGCACCGGCACGCTGATGTCGATAATCCGGCAGTCCGGGCTGCGCCGCACCGACTTCGAATGACCCCCTGAGCGCGTGCAGAGCTTAGGCGGGGATATTGGTCTGATCCGCTCGCTTTAGCTGGTGTTCGGGTTGATTGCCTGCCGGCGATCGGCCGCCCGCTCCGCACTCGTCCTGGCCGATTCGCCAGAAGCGGATGGATGCACTGGATCGATCCTGCAGCCAATCCGGGCCGCAGCGGGGTCCGCGTCTCCACGGCCTTCCGCACGACGTCGCTTCAGCCGCACGGCCGTTCGCGTCCGTGCCAGCGGCAAGGCCGAAGCGAACTGGCAGCCATCGGGGCGGATGGCAGAGGAGAGGTTGAGAAGCTTTGGAGGGGTGAACGGGAGGTGGATCGAGAGAGGTCCGGCCCGTTCGTCACCCATCGTCAGAACTCGCACGTGAAGGAGCACGATCATGAGTTTCGGATTGAACCGCGCAGAAGTCATCGGCCGCCTGGGTGCAGATGTCACCGTCAACCACCTCCAGAACGGCGGGCGCGTGGCCAACATGAGCATCGCCACCGATGAGTCGTACATCGACAGGGCCGGCGGCGGCGTGCGCATCGACAAGACAGAGTGGCATCGCGTCGTCACCTTCCAGGACGGGCTGATCGACATGCTGGCCAAGCACGCGAAGAAGGGCCGTCTCGTCTACGTCTCGGGCAAGATGCAGACCAGGAAGTGGCGCAAGGACGGCGAGG
>JAPPMY010000142.1 GCA_028818855.1 Rhodospirillales bacterium | reverse complement strand
ACGATCTTCGCGAACACGCTGACCTTCCCGAACGGCTTGGTGTCGCCGTAGAAGATGCAGGCGGTCTGGCGCCCCGGATAGAAGCCGATGTCGCCGGGCTTCACGTTGAGAATCTCGTTCTCGGAATCGCAGTAGAACGGGAGCATCACGATCAGCTCCTCGCCCGCGAACTTCGCGTGCACCGAAAAGCTTTCGCAGGGCAGGCTCTCCGTGAACGCCTTGACGACGTTGGGCGCCTTGCTCCCCAGCAGTTCGGCGACGACCGTGCGGCCGTCGATGGTCATTGCGAAACGCTCCGCCATGGTCTCCCCCCGCCCTCGCGCGGCCCTTGGGCCGCAGTCGATATCACGGCCCGCCCGGCCGGGCAATCGCACCCGGCGCAGGGGAGATTCGCTTTGCACGCATGGCGGCTTTGGCGTTCAATCGGCGCCCACCACGGAGGAGGGAGGATCGAATGTCTGATCTGCACGAGCTGATGCTGACCGAGGTCGCGGCCAAGATCGAGGCGCGGGAGGTCTCGGCCGCCGAGGTGACGGCGCACACGCTCGCGCGGATCGAGCGGCTGGAAGGCTCGCTTCGCAGCTACGCCACGGTGATGGCGGACGTCGCGACCGGGCAGGCGGCGCAGGCGGACCAGGAGATCGCCGCCGGCAACCACAAGGGGCCGCTCCACGGCGTCCCCTTCGGCCTCAAGGACCTCTGCCTGACGAAGGACGCCCCCACGCATGTCGGCTCGATCGCGCTCCGCGACTGGAGCCCGGGCGTCGACGGCACCGTGACCGCGCGGCTCAGGGAGGCAGGCGCGGTCTTCGTCGGCAAGCTGCAGATGACCGAGGGCGCCTTTGCCGTCCACCACCCCTCCATCGCGCCGCCGGTCAACCCGTGGCACGCCGACTACTGGACCGGCGTCTCGTCGAGCGGCTCGGGCGTCGCCACGGCGGCCCGGCTCTGCTACGGCTCGCTCGGGACCGACACCGGCGGCTCCATCCGCTTCCCCTCCCAGGCCTGCGGGGTCACCGGCCTGAAGCCCACCTGGGGCCGGGTGAGCAGGGCGGGCGCGTTCGCGCTCTCCGAGACCCTCGACCACATCGGGCCGATGGCGCGCTCGGCTGCCGACTGCGCCGCGATCCTCGGTGCCATCGCCGGCGTCGATCCCGACGACCCGACCACCGTGCAGGCGCCGGTGCCCGACTACCTCGGCAGCATCGACGCCGGCATCGAGGGCATGCGCATCGGCCTCGACGAGGCCTATTGCTCCGACGGCGTGGACCCGCGGGTGACCGCCATGGTGATGCAGGCGGCCGACGTGCTGCGCGGGCGCGGTGCCGACATCCGGCCGATCGCCTTCCCCGATGCGACGGTCATGGTCGACCGCTGGAACGATTTCTGCGGCGCCGACACGGCCATCGCCCACGAGCCCTACTACGCCGAGCACAGGGCAAAGTACGGGCCGGTGCTGAGCAGCCTCATCGAGGCGGGGCTGGCGCTCAGCGGCGTGGACCACGCCCGCATCGTGATCGCGCGGGACAAGTTCATCGGCGCGCTGAACGCCGTCTTCGCCGATGTCGATGCGATTGTCATTCCTTCGCAGCCCTACCCCACGCCCTCCAACGCCTTCATGGAAACGCTCGGCGCCGAGCCGGGCTCCGTCGAGCGCCTGATCTCGTTCACCGCCCCCCACGACATGGCGCGGACGCCCGCGATGTGCCTGCCCGGCGGCTTCGACGAGGACGGCCTGCCCATGGGCTTCCAGATCGTGGGCCCCCAGCTCAGCGAGGAGCGGCTGCTACAGGCGGGCCACGCCTACCAGCAGGATACCGACTGGCACAGCCGCACGCCGCCTGCGGCCTGAGGAGAGCAGCACCGTGGGCGCAGCCGGCGATCTCTGGAGACTGAGCGCGACCGAGGTGGTCGACCTGCTCCACCGGCGCGAGGTCTCGCCGCTGGAGCTGGTGGAGGCGAGCGCCGCGCGGATCGCGGCGACCGACGGGCACCTCAATGCGATCCCGACGCTCTGCCTCGAACGCGCGCGCGCCCATGCCGAGCGCATCATGGCGGAGGACGCGGACACCGAGCGCCCGCCGGGCTGGCTGGGCGGCGTGCCCATCGCGGTCAAGGACCTGGTGGAGGTGGGCGGCGTCCGCACCACCTGGGGCTCGCCGATCTACGCCGATCACGTGCCGCCGCGCTCGGACATCATGGTCGAGACGCTCGAGGCGCGCGGCGCCATCGTCATCGGCAAGTCCAACACGCCCGAGTTCGGCGCCGGCGCCAACACCTTCAACGAGGTCTTCGGCAAGACCCGCAACCCGTGGAACACCGACAAGACCTGCGGCGGCTC
>JAPPMY010000139.1 GCA_028818855.1 Rhodospirillales bacterium | reverse complement strand
GGTGAAGGGGTGTTTCTGGTAACCGGCGGCGAAGGCCTTGACCGGGATGCCGGCGGAGCGCGCCAGCATCAGCGACGGGCTGGAGGAGAGGTGGCCGACCCCGGCGCGCCCGGCCGCGACCGAGGCGACGCCGTCCACGCCCGGCCCGCCCGGCGTGACCTCCAGCTCGATGCCGAGCTCCTCGTAGATGCCGGTGCGCTTGGCCACGATCTCGCCCATGATGCCGTTGCTGGCGAGCCAGCCGAGCTGCATGTTGACCTTCGCCGCATCGGCGCCGAGGACCTCGACGCTGACGAGGGACGATACCGCTGCGGTGCCGGCGAGCGCCGCGCCGCCCTTGAGAATCTGGCGGCGGCTCAACCGGGCAAGTGGATGGCTCTGCTGAGTCATGGTCTTTCCTCCCAGGTGGTTGTCAGGCTAGCGGCGGACGGCGCGGCCCCTGCCCTGCGGGCGTGCCGGGGCTGCGGGAGGCGAGGCGGCGCGATGCGTGCCGTCCCCCTCTGCTCATGCGCGAGTCCTCCCGTCGTCGCAGGCAACGGTAGCCAGCCCACCTGTTCGATGGAATTGCAAAATTCTGCCCCATGCGTTGCTCAATTTGCAACGAGAGAGCGGATATGCCGTGCCGCCCGCAGGGGTGCCCGGCATCGCCGGCGACCGCCGCGCCGCCCCGGCAGCCCCCTACACCACGAGGCGCGGCCGCGCGGAGAGGCCCGGCTCCTCGTCGCGCGGCATAACGAAGGCGTTGCCGCCGCGCGCGCTCACGGTGTTGCGGTAGGGCCTCAGCTCCAGGCGCGCGATCTGGTTGCGGTGCACCTCGTCCGGCCCGTCGGCGAGGCGCAGCAGGCGCGCGTTGGCATAAGCGTAGGCGAGGCCGTAGTCGGTGGTGACGCCCGCGCCGCCGAAGGCCTGGATCGCCCAGTCGATCACCTTGCAGGCCATGATGGGCGCTGCCACCTTGATCATGGCGATCTCCTTGCGCGCGGCCTTGTTGCCCACCGTGTCCATCATGTAGGCGGCCTTGAGCGTAAGCAGCCGGGCCTGCTCGATCATGATGCGGGCGTCCGCGATGCGCTCCTGCGTCACGGTCTGGTCCGCCACCGGCTTGCCGAACGTGACGCGCGCCATGGTGCGCCGGCACATGCGCTCGAGCGCGCGCTCGGCGAGCCCGATCAGCCGCATGCAGTGGTGGATGCGGCCGGGGCCGAGCCGCCCCTGCGCGATCTCGAAGCCCCTGCCCTCGCCCAGCAGCATGTTCGCCGCCGGCACCCGCACGTCCTCGAACAGCACCTCGGCGTGGCCGTGGGGCGCATCGTCGAAGCCGAAGACCGGCAGCGCCCGCTTCACCGTGACGCCGGGCCAGGGCAGCGGCACCAGGATCATCGACTGCTGCTTGTGGCGGTCGGGGTTCTCCGGGTCCGTCTTGCCCATGACGATGAGGATGCGGCAGCGGGGGTCGAGGGCGCCCGAGGTCCACCACTTGCGGCCGTTGATGACGTAGTTGTCGCCCGTGCGCTCGATCCGCGTCTCGATGTTGGTGGCGTCGGAGGAGGCGACCTCGATCTCGGTCATGCAGAAGGCGGAGCGGATCTCGCCGGCGAGCAGCGGCGTGAGCCACTCCGCGCGCTGCGCCTCGGTGCCGTAGCGGACCAGCACCTCCATGTTGCCGGTATCGGGCGCCGAGCAGTTGAAGACCTCCGGCGCGAAGTGGCAGCGCCCCATCTCCTCGCAGGCGGGCGCGTAGTCGAGGTTGGAGAGACCGGCGCCCAGCTCGCTCTCGGGCAGGAAGAGGTTCCAAAGCCCCTCCGCCCTCGCCTTCGCCTTCAGCTCCTCCAGCAGCGGGATCGGCTGCCAGCGGTCGCCGTCGTCCACCTGCGCGAACATCTCCTCCTCGTTGGGGTAGACGTGCGCCTCCATGAAGGCCGCGACGCGCTCGCGCACCTCCTTCGCCGTGTCGCCGATGTCGAAGTTCATGGGCCCTTCTTCCGAAGCTGCATTCGTGCTGGGGGCCCTAACGAACCACCGGGGGGCGCGGACGGCAAGTCCTGCGGGGGCGCCGCGATTTGCGCGGGGCTGTCAAGCGGTTCGTGCGCTCATCCGCCGGCGAAGACCCCGTCGATCACGGCCCGGTACATGTCCCGTGCGTCCGCGCCGAAGCAGGCGAACGTGACCCTGCGCAGCGCGCTGCCGCCTTCGAGGTGCCGCCGCGTCTCGGACACGGCGATTCGCGTGGCCCGGTCCAGCGGATAGCCGTAGACGCCCGTGCTGATGGCGGGGAACGCGATTGACTCGACTCCGTTGGCAGCGGCGACCTCATAGCAGCGGCGGTAGCAGCCGGCCAGCAGCGCGGGCTCGCCCTGCTCGCCGCCGTGCCACACCGGGCCCACGGTGTGGATCACGAAGCGGGCCGGCAGGTCGTAGCCGCCGGTGAGCTTGGCGTCCCCGGTCTCGCAGCCGCCGAGCGTGCGGCATTCCTCCTTGAGGCGCGGGCCCGCCGCGCGGTGGATCGCGCCGTCCACCCCGCCGCCCCCCAGCAGCGCGTTGTTGGCCGCGTTGACGATGGCGTCCACCGCGAGCGTCGTGATGTCGCCCGCGAAGACCTCGATCTTCTCGCGCACGGGTCCCCCCGCTCGTCAGTCGCGCGGGTCGCCGTCCGCGATGCCGGCCAGTTCCACGGGCGGGCGGTCGGGGAACTTGGCGATGAGCGAGAGGCTGCCCCCCATGGCCTCCACGGTCTTGCGCAGGGTCGAGAGCAGCAGGTCGCTCCGCTGCTCCAGCCGAGAGACGCCGTCCTGGCTGATGCCGAGCTCGGCCGCGACGCGCGCCTGGGTGAGCCGGCGGGCCTTGCGCAGCTCGCGGAGCGTCATCTCCTCGGCGATGAGCTCCGCCGCCCGCTCCTCGATCCGCCGCCGCCTTTCGGGGTCGAGCTCCGCCATCATGGTCTCAAGGCTTACAGGCATCACGATCCTCCTTCCTGCACGAGCTTGGCGAGGTGCCGGTCAAAGCGGTCGTCCGCCTTGCGGATGAGCGCGCGGTAGAACCGTCTGGCGCTGCCGCCCGACTTGTCGCCGGCAACGAGAAGCATGGCCCTGCGCCTGGGGTCGAAGGCGAAGGCGAGGCGCCATTCTCCATCCGCTGCGCTGAACCGCATCTCCTTCATGTTCGCGTGCCGCGAGCCCTTCAGCGTGTCCACCCAGGGTCGTCCGAGCTGCGGTCCCGACTGTTCCAGCAGGTGGGCGACGGCATAGGCCTCGTCCTGGACTCGTTTGTGCAGATTGCGAAACTCCGGCACGAACTCATCGTGGAATTCCACTTTCCAGTTCATCGCCATTTTATGTTCTCCACAGCATATGGTGTCAAGTGCATGTTCGCTGCTCCCGTGGTGGCTTGACGGAGCGCGGCGCCCTCACCGGAAGTCCCGCGAGTTCGGGATGACGCACTGGTTGCGCGGGAGGCGGGCGGAGGCCGCAACTAGGTGGACGATCTCGCCGGCGCGCTAGCGCGTGACTCGGTCCGGACACATGGGGCGGGAGGCGCTCATGGTTGTTCACTATTTGTTCTTTTGTCGACCCTGTCAAGCCGCGCGACGGGGGGCTGGCGGGACGGTGATGGAATGGATCTTAGGAATTGGCGGAAGCCGCCAGAGGCGGCTCACCGACGGAAATTAACACCGCTCAATCACAATCCGGCCCTGCGGGGGCAGGGGCATGTCCGCGCGCCCGCAGGGCCGGCCGGTGCGGGCGGAGGCTTGCGGCTCCGCGCCCGCTCAGCAGATGTAGTCGAAGATCAGGCAGGCGTGCGCCGGTGCCGGTCCGCCGATCATCACGACGGTCGTGCTGACGATGGCGATCGCCGCGATGATGGCGATGACGGCGGCGTTGCGCAGCCGGACATTCCTGCTCCCGCCGCCTCTGCGTTGTCCGTTCCTGCGGGCGATCGCCTGCTCTTGCGTGTTCATCGTTGCCTCCTGGTTGCGTCGGTCTCGCCTGCCGGCGCCAGCCCATGCCGTGCCGAACTGAAGACAACATGTGGACCCGCCTCTATAAGCACTAATACAGTTTTTGTTTTATATCTATAAGAAAATATTTATCCCACCGAGTTCGGGCACGCCCCTGCCGCTCGCCCCGCGCGGCGCCCCTGTGAGACGCCGGGGCCGCGGCAGCCGACGAGGCTCCACCGGCCCGCACGCTCACGGGCCGGCTGCGGGCGTCCGCCCGGGCGCGGCCCAGGCGGCGATGCCGGCGAGCAGGGCCGCGAGCACGATCCAGCCTTGCCACGCCCCGAGGGTGACGAGCGTGAGCGCGGACAGCGCGAGCCACAGCACCGGAGCTGCGCAGAGGAGCGCGGTCCACCGGTTGCGCCCCGCGCACGCCAGCAGGCCGAGCGTCGCGAGCGCCGTGGGATCCGGCGCCAGGACGACGACCTCGGCTTCGCCCCACGGCCGGCCGTCGGCACGCGCGAGCAAGGGCCAGACGAACGCCGCCACCGCCGCCAGGCCGAGGCCCGCCCAGGCCCCCGGCCCCTGCCGCAGGAGGACCAGCCGGCCCGAGAGGCCGAGCGCCGCCAGCAGGGCGGCCTCGGCATAGAAGCCCCAGGCGAACGTCGGCGCCGCCGAGTTGACCGTCCCGTAGCGGAGCGCGACGAAGTGCCAGCCGCTCCAGAGCCAGGCCGCGCCGAGCAGAGGACCGAGCCACCGCCCGGAGAGGCGCCGGCCCCGCAGCAGGCGGAGGACGAGCAGCAGGGCGGCGGCCGCCGCCACGGGCTGCGCCGGCCAGACCGCCGCGTTCTCCAGCGCGAAGAGCCGCCAGTAGACCCGCGCGTCGAACAGCAGCAGGTCCTCGAGCCCCGCCATCTCGGCCCTCTATTTCAGCATTGCCCTGCGCGGGTCGCTCGACCCGAACGGTCCGGCCCTACAGGCTCTCCACGTGCGCCGCCATGCGCCGGCGCATGGCCGCGTCCGGCATGGGGCCGAGCGCGGCGGACTTGTTCTCGCGCACGTGCTCCACCTGCCGCGTCGCGGGGATGGCAGAAGTGACCGCGGGATGCGAGATGATGAACTTGAGCAGGAACTGCGGCCAGGTGCTGACCCCGATCTCGCTCGCCCAGCCGGGCAGCGGGCGGCCCGCGAGCCGCTCCGGCAGGCGGCCGCGCTGGAACGGCCGGTTGCAGATGACCGCGATGCCGCGCTCCAGCGCGAGCGGCAGAAGGCGGCGCTCCGCCTCCCGGTCGAGGATGTTGTAGGTGAGCTGCACGAAGTCCGGCGGCCGGCGGCGCATCACCTGCTCCAGCGCCTCGTGCCGGCGCCCGTGCGAGGTGGTGACCCCGGTGTAGCGCAGCCGGCCGGCCTCCTTCATGGCATCGAGCGTGTCGAGGTTGGCCTCCCAGTCGACCAGGTTGTGGACCTGCAGCAGGTCGAAGCGGTCGACCCCCCAGCGCCGCCGCGTCTCCGCGATCTGGGCCCGGCCGCCCGCGCCGTCGGTCCACACCTTGTCGGCGGAGAAGAGGCCGGGCGCATGTCCCAGCGCTTCCAGCGCGTGGCCGATCACCGCCTGCGAGGAGCCGTACATGGGCGAGGAGTCGACGATGCCGCCGCCCGCCTCGAAGAAGGCGGCCATGACCGCGCGGCACTCGGCGCGGAGCACCGGGTCGTCGCCCACGTTGAAGGTGATCCAGCTTCCGATGCCGACCGCAGGCACCGGCTCTCCGGTCGCCGGGATGCGCCTGGAGAGCGCCTCAGCGGCCGCGGGCCTGAGCACGGGCGTCGCCAGCGCGGCAGCCGTCCCGATCATCACCGCCCGGCGTGTCACGCGCATGAGGAGCCCTTCCCCGTCCTGCCTCGCGCAAGACTATCGCGCAGGGGATTCGCCACCAAGCGGCTTGACCTGTGCCGCGCGCGCGACGCAGTGTCGGCGCCGGAGCGCCACGCGCGAGACGGGGAGACTCCCCATGACGGCACCGATCTTTCACATGGCGGCAGGCGCGCCGACGCCGGTTGCGCCCTTCAGCCACGCGGTGGAAGCGGACGGCTGGGTGTTCGTCACCGGCCAGATGCCCAACGACCCGAAGGACGAGGCGGCGCCGCTCCCGGACGATATCGAGGGCCAGACCAGGAACGTCATGGCCAATCTCGGGATCGTGCTCGCGTCCCTCGGCCTCGGGTTCGAGCACGTGGTGGTCGCGCGGATCTATCTCACCCGCTTCAAGGAGGACTACGCGGCCATGAACGCGGTCTACGCGACCTATTTCGACCCCGAGAGGCGCCCGGCGCGCACCTGTGTCGGCGTCACCGGGCTCGCCCTCGAGGCCAGGGTGGAGATCGATCTGCTGGCGCGGCGGCCGTGATCCGGTGAAGGCGATCACGATCTGTTGAATAGGCACATCCGCTATACTGGTTTTGGCATGCCAAATTATCTGTTCGACATGATCTATTTGCGGGATAATGACCCGTTCCGCCGCCGGTATCCCTGTCCTCGCTGGGCCGGCCGTAGCGTAGTCGCGGCGTTGCGTCCGATCCCGGGCCGGCGGCGGACACGATGCCCCGGTGCCGCGGGCGGCCACCGTTTGCCTCCTGGGCTCTCGACCGCCATGCGGCGCCGGGGCTGATCTTCACGGCACGTCCGTCCGCCCTTGCGCGTCGCGCAGGGGACACCTCTACGCGCGCCTTTCCTCTCTCATGGGTTGCCCGCCAGCAGGTGGGCGTTGATCTGGTCGAGCTGCTTGTCGAGACCGGCGATCATCTTGTCCATGCCGTCCAGGGTCGCGCGCAGCGCCGCGATCTCCCCCTGCACCGCCGTAACCGAGCGGCCGAGGGCGGCGAACTCGCGGGCGTCGGGGAGCGATTCGAGCGCGGCGGAGAGCTTCACCAGGCCGCGCTCCACCGTCTCCATGCGCGCGCCGAGCGCGCCGACGCCGGTGTCGCGCCGCTCGAGATCGCCCAGGCTCTTGCTGGCGACGGCGCCGGCGGACTCGAGCCTGCGCACCCGCACGAAGAGGCCGACGCAGGCGCCGACGACGGCCCCCACCACGCCGCGCGCGATCCAGGTCTCCAGCTCGCTCATCGGCCGGCCCCGCCCTCGGGCCCGCGCCGCTTCTCGATCTGGCGGGAGCCGAACCACCAGAGCATCGCGGCGGTGAAGAGGTAGAGCACGGTCTCGACGATGCGGGGCCGCAGGCCCACGGTCGTGATGTCGGTGGCGCCCAGCAGGAAGTAGATCGCGCCCACGAGGGCGAAGAGGCTCCAGGTGAGCGCGGGCCGCGTGAGGCCCCGCACGGCGTCGACGAGCTGCATCAGCCGGCCCTCGCCGGGGCGGGACCAGCGCCGGCCGGCCTCCCGGTACGAGGCTTCGAGCGCCTCCCACTCGGCCCGCTCGCGCGCGCTCCGGGCTTCGATGGCGGCATGGGCCGCGGCGCCCTCGGCCTCGGCCTTCGCCAGCTCGATGTCGAGCCGGCGCAGGTCCAGCTCCTGGCGGTGGCGCTGGCGGGACTGGAAGAAGTCAACGACCGCCGAAAGCGCCGTGCCGAGCAGCCCGGTCGCGCCGCCCGTGAGCACCGACGCGCCGAGATTGAAGAGGGTCTCAAGCATGATGGTCTCCTGTACGCCCTATCGCTTCGCTGCTTGAGGGCAGGCTGATTTCCAAGACGAAAGGCCTCCCCGCGGCCCAATCCATGAGGTGGCGGAAGGCTGTGCGCGAGGCGAGCACCGCCGCCTGGCTGCGGCCGCCCACGCTGAGCCGCCCCCGGCGCAGGCCCGGCAGCAGGCAGCCTTGCGTGTGGGTCTTCCAGCCGCGCTCCACGTCGCCGCCGAGGTTGCCGGCGTGGAAGAGGATGTGGCTGCGGCCCGGCACCCGCGTCACCAGCAGGCAGCGGCGGTGGCGGGGCGAGAGGTGCGGCACCACCTCGTAGAGCCCGGCCGGAATGCAGGAGCGGTTGCGACGGTTGTCCCGCCAGGGCGGCTCCATGACGAAGACGGGCGCGAGGTCCGCGCCGCTCAGGAGCCCCAGCGTGCCCTGGTCGCTCTCGTGCTGCCGCCTGAGGATCGCCCGCTGCATGGGGCGATCATGGGCAGGCACGCCCGCCCCGTGCACCGCACCATGGTCCGGTGCATCAGGCGGTCGCCCCGCTCGCGTCCGGCGTCAGCCGGCGGGCGCTGTCACATGCCGGAGCCGGAGCTGGCCGGGCGCCACTTCATGCGCCAGAACGCGAGCATGTCGAGCGCGAAGCTCGGGCCGTCGACGTCGGCCGTGGCGCCGACGGTCGCAGGGCGCCCGGCGGACGCCGCGGGATCGCCGGCGCCCGCCCACGGCAGCGGGCCCTGCCAGACGACCGTGTTCCCGATCGCGTAGATGGCGCAGTCCGGCGCCCTGGCCGGGACGGCCTTCGCGATCTCCTCCCGGCAGTGCTTCAGCGCCGGATACTTGTAGTGGACGTCCCTGATCGGCCCGACGGAGACGTGGTCCAGAACGTGGCAGCCGATGGTGCCGCAGTAGACGTACCAGCCGCCCTGCCCGTTGCGGTCTAGGGCGAGCACCGCGTAGCCGTTCCCGGCATGGCGCAGGTAGTCGCCCCACCACGCCGTGAACCACGCCGGCGCGCCTGCGTGCAGGGCGTCGGCCGCTCCCGGCCCGGCGCGTATCTTGTGCCCTTCGATATGCGTGGGCGCGGTGCAGGCAGCAAGCAGGGCCGCCGCGAGTGCGACGATTAGCGCCGGGCGCGCCATCACTCGAAGGTCCGCGAGGCCCAGCGCACCTCGCCCACCACCTCGGCCTCGCGCGGCCAGGGCACCGGCTCCCACGACGGGTGATCGCTGACGAGGAACCACTGCCGCCCGCGCCGCTCCAGCCGCTTCACCACCAGCCCTTCCTCCGTGGTGACCACGAAGATGCGCCCGGCGCGGCGCCGCGTGCGGGTGCGGTCCACCAGGATCTTGGAGCCGGCCGGCAGCGTCGGCTCCATGGATTCGCCCCGCACCGAGATCACCACCGAGAGCGTGGGGTCGATGCCGTGGCCGTCGAGCCAGTCGCGGCGGAACCAGACCGGCCCCTTCACCGGCGCCTCGTCGAGATTGACCGCGCCGCCGCCTGCTGCGGCCTCGACCTCGCGCGTTCCCACCGAGCGCGCGCCGGGCGTCACGCCGTCGTCGTTCGCCGCCGCGACCGGCCGCGCGTCGGCGCCGGGGAGGCGCGCAGGCGGCAGCGCGCGCAGCTCGTCGGGGATCGGATCGCCGCCGGCCTTTGCGACCAGCCGCACCAGCGCCTGCACCGCCCCCTCGAGGCCTGGCAAGGACACCGCGCCTGCGGGCGCGGGGGCCGCCCCCCCCCCCCCCCCCCCCGGCCCCCGGGGCCCCCCCCGCCCAGCCCCCCGGGGGGCCCGCGGGGGCGCGCCCCCCCCCCCCCCCCCCCCCCCCGGGGGGGGGCCGGCGGCTCCCGCAGGCTCTCTGCCGCGGCGTGCACGGCGTCGTCCTCGCCGCCAGCACGCGGCCCGGCGGCTGGCCCGATCGAGAGCGTGAGCCCGAGCGCGGCGCAGATCTCGGCCGCGCGGTCCACCGAGGGCGCCTGCTCGCGGGTCGGGTCGAGGATGCCGCGCAGCGCCCAGGGCCTGAGTCCGTGGGCGGATTCGAAGCGCCTCGCGCCCACGCCGGCCGCCGCCAGGGCCTCGCGCACGGCGTTGCGGATCTGCTCGCTCGGTCGAGTCGCGTTCGCCATGTGCACAATATAGCACAACCTTTCGTGCGCGAAAGTGCTTGATTCGATCATGCCGATTCGTGCATATGTGTCTTATGGTGCATGGAGACGAGCTGCTCATCACCCTGATCCGGTCCTTCGCGGCGGCGCGCGGCATCTCCGTCTCCTACGCGTCCCGTCTGCTCACCGGCAGCGGCGACACGGTGGACCGCGTCGCCCAAGGCGCCAGCATCACCGCGCGCCGCGCCGAGACCATCCTGCGCCGCGCGTCCGAGCGCTGGCCCCCCGGCCGCGACTGGCCCGCCGGCATCCCCCGCCCGGCGCCCGAGGGCGAAGGAGAACGGAGGGCGGCGCGATGACCCCGCGCGTGTGCCGTACCAACGCCGACCACCTCCCCCTGTCCCCCTCCTCCAGAGGCGGAGGAGGAACGCAAGCGGCACCTGCTTTTTCTCCCTCTCCTCCCTGGGGAGGAGAGGGCCGGGGTGAGGTGGGGGCACGTGCGGCGTGCTGCTGCCGTCCACGAAAGAACGAAACAGACGAAAGGGAGAGCCTGATGACCGCACCTGCGCCGGCTCATTCTCCGCGCGCCTCCGGCGCTACGATTTCTCCGCGCGCCTCCGGCGCGACAATGCAGGACATCGTCGGCCTCGCCAGGGCCTTCGCCGCCGCCAGGCAGGCGACGGAGGCGCTGGCCGAAGGCATCAAGGCGTCGCAGCGGAAGGCGCTCGCCGGCCACCTCCGCGCGCTCCGCAGCCGGATCGGCGAGCAGGCGGCGTCGGAGGAGGCATTGCGCGCCGCAATCCGCGCGCGCCCCGATCTCTTCGTGAGCCCGAGGACGATCGAGGTCGACGGCATCAAGTTCGGGCTCCGCAAGCAGCCGGGCGCCGTCGCTCTCGGCGACGAGGCGCAGGCGATCAGGCGGCTGCGCGAGCGCTTTCCGGAGCGCGCCGACTCGCTCGTCCGCGTGAAGGAGACGCTCGACCGCGCCGCGCTGCGCAAGCTGCCGGCGGCCGAGCTGGCGCAGATCGGCGTCACCATCGAGAAGGCGACGGACGAGGTCACCATCGCCGCCGGGCGCAACGATCTCGACCGCGTCGTCGCCGCCCTGCTCGACGATGCCCAACCGGCGGAGGCGGCATGAGGAACGGGAATCGCAGCGGCCCGCAGCACGTGCCGAACCGGGCCGCCCGCGCCCGCGCCGAGCGCCTGTGGCGCGAAGCGGTGGCGTCCCCGCCCGCTCCCTCAAGTGCCGCAGATGGCCCCGACGCCGCCCACCTCCCCCTGTCCCCCTCCCCCAAAGGCGGAGGGGGAACGCAAGCGGCACCGGCTTTTTCTCCCTCTCCTCCCCTCGGGGAGGAGAGGGCCGGGGTGAGGTGGGGGAGGGTCGAGCCATGCGATCCCCCCCATCCTGCGAACGGAACGGCGGACGAGGCTCCCCTCCCCACAGGGCCGGTGACGCGCAAGCTGCGGGCGCTCTGGATCAGCGCCTTTCACCTAGGCCTCGTCCGGGACTCCTCGGACGACGCGCTCACAGCCTGGCTCCGCCGCCTCGCGAGCCGCGACGGCGACGCGCCTCTCGCCCCGGACGATCTCGCCCGCGCCATCCGGCCGCTGGAGGCCTGGCTCGCCCGCGCCGCCGGCGTGGACTGGCGGCCCCATCTCTCCCTCGGCCGGAACGGGCACGTCCGCGAGGTCCGCCGCCCACGGGCGCGCGTGCTGGAAGCCCAGTGGCGCATCCTCCACCGCCAGGGCCGCGTGCGGATCGGGAGCCACGCGGCGCTCGGCGCCTATGCCTCCCGCTTCGCCGGCCTCGGCCGCCCCGATTCGCACCTCGCGCTCTCGGAGACGCAGGCGGACGCGCTCATCCGCCACCTCGGCAGGTGCATCCGCGAGGCCGGCGGCTCGGCCCGCGAGACGCCGCTCAACCGCCGCCAGGCCCAAGCTCCGGGCCGCGCCGATCCATCCGCATCGACCAGTGGATAGGGAACCCGACGGCGCTCTGCCCGGCGTCCTGGAGGAGATCGAGGACGTGGCCGGCCGGCCGACCGCGATCGCCCTGGCGCTCGCCTGGGGCGGGCGCGAGGTGCACATCCCGAAGCCGCTCCATCTCGCCCGCCACCCGGACCACCCGCTCGCCCGCCTGCTGGAGGCCGAGGGCACGGCGCTCAAGGTCGCGGACTATCTCGGCGGCTGCAGCGTCTACCTGCCCCGCGCCAGGCGCGCCTGCGCGCTGCACCTCGCCGCCGCCGGCGCGACCGCCGCCGAGATCGCAGCCCGCCTCGCCCTCTCGCCCAGCGCCGCGCGCCGCTACATGAGGGGCGCTCCCTGATCGGAGACGGCCGGGAGGAGCGCCCGGCGCATGCGTGCTATGTGTCGGGGGCAGCCGCGCCGGCGTTGCAAATCAGTCGCAGCATGACCACATCACTCGTGGCGGCGCGGCAGCCACCGCGGCCCGGTCAGAAAAAGGAACATCGTCATGGCCCAGTCACTGCACCCCACGAAGATCGACATCGCCGACAACACGCGCGCCGCGATGGTGGACCTGCTGAACGCGCGCCTCGCCGACGCCGTCGACCTCTCCACCCAGATGAAGCAGGCCCACTGGAACGTGAAGGGCCCCTCCTTCATCGCGCTGCACGAGCTGTTCGATGCGATCCACGTCGCCCTTCAGGGCCACGTCGACAACCTGGCGGAGCGCATCACCGTGATGGGCGGCACCGCGCGCGGCACCGCGGCCGTGGCGGCGGCGGACTCGAGCCTCCCCGCCTATCCGCTGGAGATCACGGCGGGCGCCGACCACGTGGAGGCGGTGAGCACGGCTTTGGCCACCTTCGGCAGGGGCATCCGCGCGGCGATCGCCGAAGCGGGCGATGCCGGCGATGCCGATACCGAAGACCTCTTCGTCGAGGTCTCCCGCGACATCGACAAGAACCTCTGGCTGGTCGAGGCCCACGCGCAGGCTGAGCGCTAAGCCGCGTTACTCAGGGGCGCTCGCTGCGAAGAGCGCCCCCTGGCGCCGGTCGAGTGCGAAAATTACAAAACGAAGCCAATTTCGTATAACGCATTGTTTTATAACGATTAAAAATCTTTACGAGAAGTATATCTTTACGAGAAGTATGTAGAAGTCGCTCCGGACTAAATGCGGGCTAGCGCCAGCCCCTGGCGGCGACGAGAGCGGCGAAACCCGCCATGCCGCGCGCCTGGGCGGGCTCGACGAGCGCGGCCTCTCCGTCCGCCACGGTGAAGAACGTCAGCACCCTGAATATGCAGCCTGACGGGCAGTCGCCCCACGCCTTGCGGAACACGACATGCCAGGTGCCGTGCACCTTGGCCGTCTCGATATCGGGGAAGTCGCCCACGTGGTAGTTGGGATAGGCGGAGACGACGCCGTTCACCGCCTCGTACGCAGGAACTGCCGCGGGCATGTTCGCCCGCTCGCCCAGGCGGATAATGACGCTGTCGATACGCGGCCACACCCTCGCGACACGCACGCTGAGCGTCTCGTTGAGGGCATCGAACGCCACATGCCCGGTGTGCGGCGGGGTGGACACCTCACCGTTGCTCCAGGAACCCATGACGGCATTACGCAATGCGCCTTCCAGTTCGAGTACAAGCTCTCGTTCGTGCCAATCCACGGCGGTAGTCTCCGCCATCGCCGGGTAACGCTGGCGGATGAGCGAGAGCGCCTGCTTGATCTCGTGGCCGAGCGTCCGCTGGCGCGGGCCCTCCAGCAGCAGCGCGTCGCTCTCCCGTTGCAGGATGCGGTCGGCCAGGATACGCGCCTCGGCGGCCGCCGCGGCCCAGGGGGCGGCGTGCGTGGCGCCCGCTTCGCCGGCGCGGGCGGGAGCAGCCGGGGTCGCCGCGATGGCCAGGCCGACCAGCAGCAAGGCGCAGCCCACAACGAGCGCCATCCGCCATCGCGGCGTGCGGCCCGCGAGCCGTCGTCTCGCGCGAAGAGGCCGCATGTCGTTAACCCCGGCTGTCGAGGCGAGCATCACGCACGAATGCGACGGAAATATGGCGCTGTGCCGCCATGCCGGCACTCCCCTGCCTCGACGGGGCGGATGGCACCCCCCATAATCCGCGCCGTCATGGGTCCGCCCCGAGTCCTCCTCCCCCGTTCCGGCCACTGGTCCGCGCGCGCCCGGCCATCCCCGCACGATCGCATGACACCGTGACCTCGGCGCCATGCTAGAGAGCGCGGCCGCCTGGGGCGCGGGCTGCGCGCTCTCGTGGGGTGTCTCGGACATCATCGCGCGCTTCGCCGGCCGCTCGGTGGGCGTCCTGGTGGCGACCTGCACGATGATGACGCTCGGCGCCGTGCTCATCGCCGGGTTGATGGCAGCGACGGGCGAGCCCTTCGATTGGCGGCCCGACGGCCTCCACTGGCTCTTCGGTATCGGCGCCGGGACCGTGCTCGGCTCGATCGCGTTCTATCACGCGGTGACCCACGGGCCGGTCTCGCTCGCGTCACCCGTGGTGGCCTGCTACCCGGCGATCGCGGTGCCGATCTCCGTCGCCCTCGGCGCCCGCCCCGACCCCCTCCACTGGGGCGCGATGGTCGCGACAATGGCCGGCGTCTGGGTCGTGGCACGGGCCACGCCGGGGGGCGAAGGCGGAGCGCCGGAATACGCGCCCGCCGTGGTGCGCCGCACGATCCTCTACTCCCTGGTGGCGGCGGCCACCTTTGCCGCCTCGCTCACCGCAGCCGATCACGCAATCGACATCTACGGCCCCTGGCAGACCGTGCTGGTCGTCCGTCTCATCGGCTTCGTCGCGCTCACGGCGATCGTTCTCGCGCGGCGCGAGCGCGTGCGCTTCCCCGTGCGCGCCTGGCCCGTGCTGGCCGCCTTCGGGGTGCTCGACACCCTGGGCCACCTGCTGCTCTACACGGGCCTCGGCCTCCCCCACGGCGAGTTCGCCATCGTCGCCAGCGTGGGCTACACGGTGGTGACGGTGGTGCTGGCGCGCATCTTCCTGCGCGAGCCGGTCTCGCCGCTTCAGTGGGGCGGCGTCGGCCTGGTGGTGGGCGGCGTCGGCATCCTCGCTGCGTTCGGTTAGAGCGCGTCGCGGAGGAACGCCGAGAGCGGCCCGCCCACCGCTTCCGGCTCTTCTGCGAGCGCCATGTGCCTGAGGCCGGGTAGGATCGCGAGACGGGCGCCGGGGATGAGCCCCGCCATGGCCCGCGCCATCGCCGGCGTGTTGCCGGGATCGTCCGCGCTGGTCATCACCAGCGCGGGGCACGCGATCCGCTCCAGGCCGTCCGCGATCTCGGCGTCGCCCTCGGCGAGCACCCGGTAGATGCGCGCATAGACCCCTGGATCGTTGCGCACGATCCAGCCGCGGACGAGGGCGATCGTCTCCGGCGCTACCGCGCGGAAGGCCGGTGTGAACCAGCGCTCGAGCGCGGAGTCCACGGTGGCGGCTGGCCCCTCCGCCTCCGCCTCGCGCACGCGCGCGCGGACTGCCTCGCGCTCTGCCGGGCTCCGGTCGTGGGCCGAGTTCAGGATCGCGAGCGCGGACAGCCGCTCCGGATGGTCCAGCGCGAAGCGGCGCGCGATCATGCCGCCGAGCGAGAACCCCACGACTGCCGCGCGCCCGATGCCGCAGCGGTCCAGGAGCCCGAGCAGGTGTGCGGAAAACATGGCGAGGTCCGGCGCAGCGGCGGGCGGCGCGCTCTCCCCGTGCCCCGGCAGATCGTACGTGAGCACGCTGAAGGACCGCGTGAGCGCCGCAAGCTGCCACTGCCACATGGCGCGGTTGAGCCCGAAGCCGTGGATCAGCACGACCGGCGGGCCCTCGCCCTGCAGCTCCCAGGCAGTCTCGTCCGCGCGGGGCGGGCTCATTCGCCGCTGCCCTCCGGCGCCGGCGCCGCGCGCCGTCACGCGAAGGCCGGCATCACCTCGTCGATGAACAGCCTCAGCGAGCGCTTCTGCTCCTTCATGCCGAGGCCGAGGCTCGCGTAGTAGGTGAACTGGTCGACGCCCATCGCCTCGTAGGCCCGGAGCTTATCGATTACCTCGTCCGGCGTGCCGAACATCAGGTTGCGATGGAGCATCTGCGGGTCGTACTCGTCCCGGTTCTCCAGCTCCGAGAGCGGGATCGTCCGGGGAAAGCCGTCGGCGACGTCGCCCAGGTTCTTGAACAGGTTCTCGAACTGGCCGAACTGGCGTATCGCGGCCTTCACCGGCACCTCCCACTCCGCCGCAGTGTCGTACACCACCGTGTGGCGCATGGTGGCGAAGACCGGCCGCCGCTTGCCGGGGTTGTCGGCGAGCGCCGACTCCATGCGCCCCTTGTAGGCCTCGACCTCCGACATCGGGCGGGTGAGCGGCCAGGAGAGGATGTTGCACTCGTGCTTCACCGCGAAGTCGTAGGTGTCCGGCGAGCGCGCGGCGATCCAGATCGGGGGATGAGGCTTCTGCAGCGGCTTCGGCACCGAGGTCGCGGCCGGGAAGGACCAGAACTCGCCCTCGTGCGCGTGGTCGCCCTGCCAGAGCGCCTTCACCACCGGCAGCATCTCGAACATGTACTGGAATGCGTCGTTGCGCTGCAGGCCGGGATGCATGCGGTCGAACTCGCGCTGGTAGGCGCCGGAGCCGATGCCGAACTCGAGCCGCCCGCCGCTGTAGAGATCGAGCAGCGCGGCCTCGCCCGCCGCCTTGATGGGATGCCAATACGCCGCCACCACCACCGCCGAGCCCAGCCGGATGCGCGACGTGTGCGCCGCCCACCAGGTCAGGATCTGGAACGGATTGGGCGCAATGGTCATCTCCAGCGCATGGTGCTCGGCGGCCCAAGCGATCGCGAACCCGCCCTCATCGGCCATCTGCACCATCTCCAGCGTATGACGCTCGACGTCGCGCATGTCGAGGTCGGGTGCCAGCCGTTCCATGTTGATGGCCAGTTGAAACTTCATCGTGCGGAGCCTCCCGAGAGCAATGAGGGTGCGTCGCGGCTTGATGATGGATACCGGACCGGAGGGGATATTTCACCATGCTTCTGCTCTGCGCGGCGCAAGGGCGCCGTCGCGCCTCCCGCCTCGGCCCCGCATCGCTCTCAGAATTCAGACTAATAATGAGTTGCATTTACGTAACGGATCTTCTACATTTCAACATTGCGACGCATTCTCAGTTATTGGGCGGCCGAGCACGCCCACGCGGCGACAGGGACGGAGGGACGACATGGCGGACGGCGCGATTCATCAGGACGTCGGCAAACGGGCACCGCGCCGCGCCACCGGGCCGGAGATGACCATTCCCCGGCTTACCTTCGCCGAGCAACTCGTGCTCTGGTCAGCGCGCCGGATGGCCAGCACCGGCCGTGGCGCGGCGGAAACCGAGTCGGACGGCTCGGCATGCCGGGAGGACGTTCGAACCCGCGTCACCGGTGAGCTCGACGTGGCGCTCTGCCCGTCCGGCGGGCCCACGGCCGGGCTCGAGGCGGCCCAGGCGCTGGAGCGCACCCTCGACACTTTCGAGAGCGCGGGCGTCCGCAGCCTGCGCCTCAACCCGATGTGCTGCCGCTTCGTGAGCAATGACGAACGGCTCTTGCTGTCCTTCCTCGCCGGCTGCCAGGTGGGAGACTGCCGGCACACGGCCACCCTCCTCTCCTGGTTCCTGCCGCCGGCCGCGATGCGGACCGCCGCCACCGACGGCGCCGTTTTCGCCAAGGCGCTGCAGGACGCCGGCTATTGCCTGCCCCAGCGCCTCCATCTCGCCGTCAACGCGGGCGCGCCCCGAGGCACGGCGCCGGATCGCGCCGTACCACCGACGCTGCACTAGCCCTCGACGACCCGGAGGCTGGAATAGAGGAGGAGAGAGCACCCCCTCGCGCCGGCCCGCGGCCTCGGCCATCGCGTCGCCGGCGTCGAGCCGGGCATGTCCCGGCAGGAGCGGCACCTGTCAGGCGATTGCTCCCTCCTTAGTATCCGAATGATGTGTCACGTGCCGCGATCCCGCTTTGGCCGGTTACTCGTACAGTTCTCTCGCGTTCGCGCGAAAGCGCTGCAGGACCGGATTGTGCTCCAACGAGCGCAGGGCCCTCCCTATCCGGGGAGTCCCATGGAGTTTCTGAAGCCGGCGCGATGATGCCTTCGCTATGGGTATGCGAATATCATCGGTATAGCTTCGCGATTTCGCGTGATAAATGTATGTGTGCGTTGCGAGAACCAACAGGAATCCGGCGTCAGTCGCGCGAAAGCAATAGTCGTCCTCTTCGCCGTAGCCCTTCGGAAAATTTACCTCGTCAAGGAGGCCGATCCCGTCCAGCACGTCGCGCCTTATCCCGAAGCAGAATCCGTGCACGAGAGGCGAGAGCGGCAGGATGTGTTCCACGGTCCACGCCTCGCAATGCGCATTCATGTCGTCTGGCGTATGGCCCGGCGGCAGCGGATTGATGGCCGTCTGGTTTTCCGTGCTCTTGTATTCTGGTATCGACTGACGGCTCGCCGCATTGGAAAGCGGCCCGACGATGCCGGCACCAGGGGTCGTGAACACCGCGTCGCACAGCTTCTCCACCCAACGATCCGTGACGATGGTGTCGCTGTTGAGCAATACGACCAATTCCCCTGTCGATTCGGCGAGGCCGCGGTTCGCGGCGCGGGTGTAGCCCTGCGCCACCTCATAGCGATAGAGATCGCAGTTCGGGGTCTCGTCGGATACGGACGCCAGAAACTCGGCCGTGGCGACGTCCGACCCGTCATCCAGAAGGATTAGCCTGTGTTTCTCGCGGTTTCTGGTCGTCAAGACCGAATCAAGACAGGCACGGACGTCCTCCAACGCATTGTGAACGCACACCACGATATCCACCGTGCGCTCCTTCTGAGCGTGCACGCGTTCTGCCTTGACCTGCGAATAGGCAGGACCTGCGTAGGGGTCTATGGTTCCCAGCTTCAGGGCCTGGACGAGTCTTTTGCTCGGTCCTGCTCCCTGGTCGTGAGGAACCAGCGCGAAGTCCTCATGAGTGCGAATGTTAATCGGCGGTGCGGTGAGGGGGTGCCACGGGAGTCTCGCCTTGCGCAAGGAATAGTTGAGGCTGAGCTGATCGCACTTGCTGTGGCGGTCGATCTCGCTCCACCAGCATTCGAGAAACAATTTGATTTTCCTGTGACGCAAATAAAAAACCATAAATCCACTCTCGATCAGGTCACTGTGGTCGAATGACTCATTCTTATATTTGTCGATCTGCTCTTGCATCACTTTGATGTTGTCTTTCTTCACTTTTGAACACGCGATAAATTCTTCGTAGATGGAATTGCGGAGCGGATGAGGAATTGCGCCGACCGTTTGTCCGGAGGACAGGAGCCCCTCAACGAAGTGTTCGATGTCGTTGAGGAGCGTGACGTTTGAATCGACCCAGACGGCGATGTCGTAATCTCCCAGAAGGATGTGCGGGTGGGTCTTGACGAAGCGCGCCGCGCGCGCAGCATCGGAGTGAAAGTAAGGAATCGGTCGGATCGACCATACGCCCGTGTCGGCTGCTGGTGAATCGGTGAACGCTATGTAGTCGAATTTGGGGTTGAGCGTTTCCGGCACGTTGATGCAGTCGTAGTTGCCGGCGATCGCAGTATAGAGCGCCATTCTGTTCCCTGGTCTGGCGTCCCTTGCTGCGGTGTATTCCTTTACCTGCTCCTTGTATGCATCCAGGTTCGACAAACGGCGTGCCAGGCTGGGAAGCAGCTTGGCTCTTCCCAGGAGCGTATCAAAGCAAGCGATCTCTCGCTGAACGTCCGGTCCCAGAGAAAGCGCAGGGGAATAGTCCCCAAGATTGAATGCTTCCTCTGCCTCATCGATCCGCTGGCGTGCAATGGCAGGCGACAGGACCACCGGGGACTTGGCAAGACTTGGAGCGACTGCGCGGGCCGGGATCGTGGCAGGAGTTGCCGCGGCAGCACGGTCCGTGGGCTCGGCGTCTTTGACAGGGGCTGTCGGGGGGGTGTGGTCGCGATCTTCCGATACAGGCCGCTGAACTCGACCCGGAAGGAATCGTGCCGCATCCGCCAACCGACTCGCGCACGGCCGGCACAGTAAATTGATCGCTCGGCGAAGGCTTCGGCTGACCCATTTGAAGGTCCGCGACAAGGCGCGGAGCGGGACCGTAACCCGCCAGCTGGTTGAACTCAGGAGCTTGCTGATCGCGGTATCGCGCTCCTCAACGATTGCACCACGCTGCTGAACAATTGCGTCGAGGTCCTGAATGGTTGCATCGCGGGCCCTGATGAACGATTCGTGGTTAGTAATCGTTGTCTCCAGACCTCTGATCGTCCTCTCTTGGGCTTGCGTTATCGCGCGCTGTCGCTTCAGCTCGAAATTCAGCGTGGCAGCCCGATGCTGGACATTTGCGACCGCCCCTTTGGACGATGTCGACTCCCGTGCGCGCTCCTCGTGCCGGTTGAGGGCAGTCTGAGACGTCCTCAGGTCGAGAAGGTGTTGCTCGGTTGCGCGTGGTATTCCCGTGCTTCCGTTGGGCTGGAAGACTCGGCCGGCGCAATAATCCTGCCAGAGAGAGCGTTGTGACGGTGAGAGGCACTCGAGAGTTTCATCCGCGCCAGCCCGGCGGCGATAAAGGGACGGATCGACAAACTGCCTGAGGCAATCCTCGTCCGGCCTGACGAGATCTCTAGCGGCGTATTCCCCGAGACGCTCAAGCAGCCGTTCGACGGTTTCCGCGGGACGCAATGCAAGCGCCTCATAGGATACCAGTACTCGTGGGAGATCCGACGACGCATTCAAGGCGCTGCGATTGTAGGCTTCCCAAAGAGCCAGACCTGCTCCGATGCCGAAGCCGTTGCGCGTCTGCAACGATCGGGCAACTTCCAGGGGATTGCGGAAGACGTGAACGCAAACCACGTTCGCCAGGCAGTCGTGCAGGGCCGGCAGCAGGAGGCAAAGACGCGGTTCCTTGAGCACCCAGGTCCCGTGCGCCCTCAGCGACGAAACGACCGATGCAAGCTTTGTCCGTTCCTCGGCCAGAATGTCCCGGGGGATGTTCTCCGGCTCGAACTGCGCAATATTCCACCAGTCCGCCCCCGCCGAATGCAACAACCGGTCGCAGATATTGCGCGTGTCGCGCCGTTCCCAGAAGCCCCGCGGATTTTCCTCGCCCGCTCCCGTGAGCTCCGCTTCCTCGCCCACCCACGCGCCGCAAAGCCTGAGCGTGCCCGTAATCGCGCTGGTTCCGGAACGATGCATACCGAGCACAACCAAGCCGGGACTCTCCGCGCCCGGGGAGCCCCGTTCGCGCGTGTCACGAACGTCGTTCATGGAAACCCTGTCGCACGATTCTTGCAGCTCCGGACGTCGGCCAGCAGGTCACAGTCGATCAACGAGTCAATGCACGAAATCAGAAAATAGCCCGAAGTCCAGCCTGCGGACCACCCGCTTTCCCTGCGACAAGAATATCCTGAAGTTCTCTACGAATTTCACCAGGATGACACAAACTCTCGCGGGCCGAATTCTCGTTCGATTCGTCCTGCCCCGGCCCCAACCTGGTCCGTATTGACTGTCGGCGGCGGCGATGCGCGCCTAGCTGGCGACGCGATCCTAACACTTACAGAGAGAGGCTCCGCTCGACGGAAGCGTGCGCGGCTCCCGCACCTGCGCTATCTGAAGAAATCACGTATCGCTTACGGGAGGCCGAACCTCAGCCTTGAAGTCTGCCAGCGCGGGATCCCAGCCGGCGCTCTGGGTGTTGGCCGCGTTGAGAAAATAATCGTCATCCACCGTCCACGTGTGCCCGCTCCCGTGCCGCACCGCGACGTATCCGCATCCGTGCGTTCGGTAGACGCGGCCGCCGGCCTTGACGACGTCCTGGATCAGCGCCTGATCGACCGACCGCGGGATCGGCTGCCAGCCCCCCACGCGGTCGATTTCGGCGCGAGCGATCAGCATCGCGCTGCCCGCGACCGTGTTCCTGAATGTTTCCGCGCCCCCGCTGAACCGACGCACGGTGCTGTTTGAATGCGCCAGATAGATATACTCCGCGCCTTTGCCCACCAGCGAGGCCCGCGAGTAGTCGTGCGCGAGCACGAGGTCCCAGATGTGGTCCGCATCGTACAGGTCGTCGTCGTCCATCTTGCTCAGCAGAGAGCCGCTGGAGGCCCTTACCGCTTCGTTGAGCGCCTCGCCGAACGGGCACGCCGCGTCGATCGGAAGAACCTTGACGGGGCAGCTCAACCGGTCCAGGAGCGGGCCGCACGCCTCGAACCCGTCCCCGTGCAGCACCAGGACAAGCTCCAGCCGTGGGTAGGTCTGTCGCACGACGCCGTCTATCGCCTGCGGCAGGAAATGAGGCCGCCGGGTCGCCATGAGGATCGATACCAGGGGCGGCAGGGGCGGATCGGGCAGGACCGCTCCGCAAATCTGCTGAGCCCTGCTTCGCAGGGAATGATCCCTGAGCGCAGCCCGGCGCATGCGAATGCTGAGGAACTCATGCGCCCCCTCGTCAAGCGTTCGCGAGTCCCGCGTCATCAGCTCGAAGAGTTCGGGTCCCAATGGCTGCTCCAGGCGCGAATCGCCGTCGGCGATCCGAACGACCACGCCGTTAGCGGCTATCCTCGCCAGCGCGCCCGCCCGGCTCAGCACGTCCCGGTGATACCAGTGCACGTCTTCGAGACGGTGCACTTGTTTCAGCGCGGCCCGGTCGATTCGGCTGACCGTGCGATCGACGTCGACGCCCCGCGGCAGGACTCCGCTCGGCCCTAGGGCCGCCACGATCTCTGCATTGCTCGCCGGATTGATCGGGTTGTCCGCCCAGGGATCGAAGGCGGGAACCGAATACTGAGCCGGCGCCTCGGCCAGAACGACAGTCGGGCAATCGGCCCCGGATGCCTCGGCGGAGGTGTCGGCCAACACCACGTCGGCGTGTTGCTCGCCGAGCGCATGCGCAACGCGCCCGGATGCCTGGAATACAGCGCGCGATCGTTGCCCCAGCGCAACGATCTCGGCGCCAAGGCTGTAGTCCGCACTCTCGTGACCCTCGGTTGCGGCCGCTGGTGGGTGCGTCGCGCTGGGTGCATAGGCGCTCTGGCGCCGGCTTGACAGTCGCCATCTGACGGCGACGACGACTGCGCGGAACAGGAGCCACGCCTGCCTCGGACTACGCACCCGCTTGACCTCGGCGGTCAGCCGTTTCAGATCCGCGGCCATGCGGCTGCCGCGTAAGCGCCGCCTCAGATTCGCGGCCATGCGACTCCGGCGTACGCCTGGCATTGAACCGGTTGGTCGACCCGGTTGACCGCCCCGAAGCCCGAGAACGTCCGGCGATATCTCCTCCACCGTACCGAACGCGGCGACTTCCTTGCCCGTGCGGCCGGCTCGATGCAGTGCCCACGTCCGGCAAATGGAGACGTGCATGCCGTCGTCGCAAACCACAGTGCCCAGCACTGCATCCTTCAGGCGCTTGTGAAGGCGCTCCACGACGCCGGGCTGGAAAGAGACAACCGCCGGAATGGTAACGTGAAAGCTTGCCGTGGGGAACGACTCAAGGGCCCCTCCAGATGAGCCGACGACTACGCGTGGATCCGAGCCGAGCTGGTGTTCCACGATCTCGAAGTCCTCATGCTCCCGCGGCATATCGACGAAGACCATCAGGTCGTACACCGTGTCGGCCAATACGGTTCCGATTGCTTCCGTAATTCGCTCGACCGGCGCATCGGCCGCCACGATCGTGACCACGAAAGCAGCCACGCCAAAGGAGCGCCCGGGATCCTGTTGCCGGAATCCCGGATGGGCAATCTGGTGGGCGAGCTTGCCCCGCTGCCGCTCGATGCTGCGTTCCTTCGCTTCCCGCTCGTCCATCCATGCGCCCTGATGCCAGCCCACGGCGTCCCGTGCCGGCACCAGCAGGCCACCGCAGGCATAGGCGCGATACCCGAACTCGGTGTCCTCCCCGCCCCACTGTGTGAACGTTTCGTCGAAGCCGCCCACGAACTCGTAGAACTTCCGGCCGACACCCATGTTTCCGCCGAGAACGACCCTGAAAATGTCGTCCGCGGTCGAGGTCAGCTCATCGGTTCTGACCATGTGGCGCTCGATCCAGGGTGGCGTGATGTCCCGGCCGGGAAACAGCTCTTTCAGCGACCCTGAGAGGTTTCTTATGGTCTCGGCAGTCACGCCATCGATCGGCACATGATAGTGAAACCCGATTGTGACCGCGTCTTCCACGACGTGGTGCCAACGGGCATGGCCCGACACCCAGCCAGGCTCCACGAGCACGTCGCAGTCGAGAATCAGGAGAATATCGTGCGCCGCTGCCCGAGCACCGTTGTTGCGCGCCCTGGCGAGCCCGTATCCTCGATCTTCCTGGTGCACGACCTTGATGTCGAGAGGCGTTCCCTCCGGCCGTTCCAGCGGCGGTCGCGACCCGTCGTCCACGACGATGACCTCGAACAGGTCACGGGGGTACGTCTGCCGCTCCAACGACGCGAGCGTCCTGGCCAGTTCCTCCGGCCTCTCGTAGTAGGGAACGATGATGCTGACGGGAAGAGACGGGACGAACGCCTCCGGGCTCGGCACCTCGACGTCTCGCCAGTTGTTATAGGTTACGGACACCGGCCGAGGCGTGTACTTGCAGGAGGCCCGCCCACCGTCCAACGCCTGCGAATTCAAGTCATTAAGTTCCGACGTCTTCATCGATACCCGTGTTCTCCGCGACTGTTCTGCATCCTTGTCCGTCGAGCGTTCAGGCCCCATGAGAGAGTTAAATCCTGGATTAATCGATCCATCAACAGCGTACTTCGGTTCTTCTCCGTTTGGCAAGCTTGGTGTTATATCAGATATGATAAATGCGGTCCTTCCGGGGTGGAAAGGTCGTTGAGGCATCGCGGCGCGGCGCTCGCCTTGGGTGTCCGATCCCCACCGGTGGCCGGGCGCTGATCCACGAATTCGCCGACAACAGCGGGCATGCGCGTCCTCCTTCTATCACGCGCGCGACCCTCGACGAAGGCGTACGCCCGGGAAGCGGTTCGGGCCTGCGGAGCTAGGGAAGGACGCGGCACCCGCGCACTGACTGCGGGCGAAGGTGGCGCGGGGAGCGCTCCGCGCGCGCGTTCGGTCCTCGAAGCTGCCCCCGACGCGCTGGATCACACAATGAGCGCGCCCCTCGCCGGGCCGCCCCTCGACCGAAACGACGTTACGCTCGGGCGCGGGCGCACCATCCGGGCGGCCCTGCCCACGTCCGCGCGCTATGCCGTTTTGGCATGAATTTCCAGTCACGCGGCAGTTCTCTTGCGGGCCGCCGCTGGCTAAAGACGCCGGCAGCACCACCCTCGGGGTACGATGAAGCGCCGCCGGCTTCCCGCGACGTGCGCGGCGTCACCAAACGGGAGAGCCATGACGATCGAGTTCCATCTGCTGGATGCGATGGACGAAATTCCGGCGCTGCTCAAGCACGACGTCATGTGCGAGCTTGAGGCGGCGAACGAGCAGATCGCCCACTACCTTCAGCTCGATCGACTCGATGTCGTGGTGGCGGCCGAAGCCTGGGTGCTGCGGGAGTGGGGCCTCAGCGGCTACGCGAACGGTCCCGGCCGAATCACGATCACGTTGGACCCGGCCTCGCCCCGCCTGCACGATCCCGAGCGCTGCGACCGGATCCTCGCCACGCTCGCGCACGAGATGCTCCACGTGGCGCGGCTTCGCAGCGGTGTCGAAGCGTACACACTGGGCGCCCGCTTGGTCAGCGAAGGCCTGGCCCAGTGCTTCGAGGAGCAGGTCGGCGCGCCCACGCCTTTCTACGCGGTGGCGCTCGACGGCGAGACCCTGGAACGGATGGCGCAGCGCGCACGCCCGCTCCTGTCAGCGACCGACTACCCGCATGACAATTGGATGTTCGGCCGGAAGGACGATCCCGAATGGCCGCGCCATGCGGGATACTCGCTCGGATACGCGCTGGTCAGCGCCTGGCTCAAGGCGAAGGCGCTCCCGGCCGTCGATGCAGCCGGCGTGCCCGCCACGGACGTCACCGACGACTGGCTGGCCGGCAGACTCTCCCTACCCGGCGCCTGCGGGTAAACGATATCAGCCCCACGCCGTGCCGGCCTCAGTGGGGGGTGGCGCGCTCAGCGCGGCCGCGATGTCCATGAGGCTGGCGATGTTGTGGACGGGTCGGAAGTCGTCGATGTGCGGCAGGATCGTGCGCACGCCGCCCGCCTCGGGCTTGAAGCCTTCGTAGCGGAGCAGCGGATTCAGCCAGATCAGGCGGCGGCAGGACTTGTGCAGCCGCTCCACCTCGGCCTGCAGGA